>DATJEO010000118.1:0-3056 GCA_035496515.1 Occallatibacter sp. | reverse complement strand
GCGAGGCCAAACGGGCACACGCCCCCGAGCACGTGTCCCGTGATGGTCGCGGCTTCTTCGGGTGCGAGCATCGTGGCTTTCCCGCCGAGCACTGCCTTGACTTTCCTGTTGTCGAGGCGCGAGTCTCCGCACACGACCGCCAGCATCGCGCGGCCTCCCACGCTCAACGCCAACGTCTTTGCGATCTGCGCAGCCCGGATGCCCCAAGCCGCCGACAGGGTGTGTGTCTGGCTGCTCGCCGGCAGCTCTACGATCTCGAGATCCGGCGCGGCACTGGCCAGGAACGCGCGCACCGACTTCGCACTCACGTCTTCACTGTAGGCAAATGGCCGTCGCGGGTCTTGAACAGTTGTGATCGACGGGGCGTGCAATTCGAGTCGTGATCTTGGTAGGCATCCAGAGATGCGGAAGACGGCAGAGCCGCGACCGCCGTCCAGTCGGTCCTCCGAAGGGGTCCTGCGCGACGCTGCTGGTGGCGGCATCGTCGCTGACCTGTGTCGCGTCCACGGCATCACTGAGCAGACGTACTACCGCTAGAAAGCGAAGGACGGCGGCATGGGGTTCAGCGCGCTGCAGCGGCTCAACAGATTGAGGACGAAAACCGGCGGTTGAAACAGAACGTGGCCGAGCAGACGCTCGCTCAAGGCGTGGTCGCACAAAGTGGTGGGCCGCCTGTTCCCGGCGAAGCCGGCCCGCACTTTGAGTGACGGGATCGTAAAGCACTACTGCGCGCTTGCCGAACCGGCGCTTATTTGTTTCAAGTGCTTCTGGAACGCCTCGAGACGCGGGTCATGGTTGCGGATGGCCACTTCGATTGCCATGCGGCAGCTGTCTTCGGCAGCCTCACGATTTCCAGCCCTCTCATACGCCTCAGCCAGGCTGTCATAAGTGTTTGCGGAATCGGGGTAGAGTTCGACATTTCGCTTGAAGACGGCAACCGCCTCTTTGAGATTCCGTCGCATGAGCCCGTAAGCGAAGTTATTGATTGCGCGTTCGGAGGAGAGCTGAAATCCGAAACGCTCCGACAGTTCTCGATAGTGCTTCTCGATGCCCGCCAGCCCGCCGACTGCGATGTCAGTGCGGGGGTCGGTAGGCATAAGCCAATCCGAGAAGACAGTCTTCAGTCCCGCATAATGGGCGCGCAACACGGTCGAGTCGTGGTCCTCGTCGGGATAGCGCTCGCTGGACCAGATGAGTCCTTTCGGTGCGTGCTGCTTCAACAACGCCGTCAGCTTGTTCACGTAGTCGCCCATCTCACCGGGCGCGTCGCGTTCGCTCGAGATGCTAAAAAACAGCGTCCGGCGAAGTTCGGGAGTTCTTGCGAGAAAAGCTTCGGCTTGATGAAAGGTGTGCCCGTCATCCCATTGCAGAGCTGGACTCGCAGCTATGTAGGCGTTGAACAAGTCCGGGCGCGTGGTGAGTACATGAATCGCCATGAGGCCGCCGAGCGAGTGTCCAGCAAAAATGCGATAGGGCTGCGTGTGGTAGCGCTTCTCAATCTCCGGCATCAGCTCCGCCTGGACGAAATCGAAGAATCTGTCGCCGCCGCCGCTCTCTGGAAAGTCGCGCACGCTGCCATCAGGCCAGTGCAAGTGGCCACGCGTAGGCGTGAGGTCGCGCATGCGATTCGTATTCACGATGCCGACCACGATGATCTTCGGCATACGATCCTCGCCCGCAAGAAAATCCGCTGAACTGGCGATCTCGTTCACCTGTGAGCCTGCGTCGGTCATGTACAGAACCGGGTATTTCTCCCTTTCATCAAACCGATATGGCAGGCGCACCCAGATCGTGCGGTCTTCATTTAGAATCTCCGAATGGACAGCAAGTTTTTGAGGCGCGGGCGGAGTGATGTCCTGTTGCGCCGCGCACGGGAGCGCCAGCAGAACGAGTATCGCGGATGCAGCGAACGAATTGCTGACCATTTCATGCTCCTTGCGACAGGAGAAGAACTGGCAGCGAGCCGCACATCTTGTTCCGACAATGTGCGCGTCGCTGCCGTTTAACTTCCGCATCGAGCGCCTTGAGTTGACGCTCGACGTTCTGCATAACAAGCGCGCCGGCCGGCGTCCTCTTCCATCCTTGTGAACTCGTTTCGGTAGCGCCACTCCGGCGGATGCCTGACGGCAATCCTGCGTCGTCGTCGCAGATGGCGCGTCACGAGAGTCATGTCGCGCTACCTCCGGTAGAGGAAACCTGCCACGACTGACCGAGAAGCTGCTGCCGATTCGTTATTCGCAAGGGTGAGACACTGGAGCAGCGGACGCAAGTGTCTCGGTTAAGTTCATGACGCGCGCGAATTTCCAAGATCCGTCCGCTTGTCGATGGAGTACCCGCAACACCTTGCCCTGCCCGGTGGACACCTTGCCCTCGGCGATGTTCTCCTTCATGGAGAAATACCCCCATTCAAACGCCCAATCTCCGGCAATCTGCACATCCTGTATTTCCATGTGGCCGCACAGCGTCTTGTGGTTGCCTTTGCTCGCTTCCCAGCGTTTGTCGTCGGCGTAGATTACAGCTTTGCCCACTTCCGCTGGACGGCCCGGTTGGATTCGCACTGCATCGTCGTCCCACAAGTTCGCGAGCTCGTCCAGCTTGTCTGAAAACGTTGCCGCTAGATCCTGCTGATGCAGCCGCTCAATTCCCGCTCTGTCCTGCTCCACGGTACGACTCTGGCGCGCCATCAAGGCAGTTCCTGCGGCGCCTAGGACTCCGACGGTGATGACAAATTGTCCGAATCGGCTCGCAATGGTCATCATTGAGCTCCTCTGCATTGAGCGAGGGAAGGGGCGTACATGCTGAGCCCACGTGGCCGGCGGATCGCGCGTGCCGGCGTGGTGCCTTCACTGTAGGCAAATCGCCGTCGTGGGTCTTGAACAGTTGTGATCGGCGGGGGCGTGCAATTCGAGTCGTGTTCTTGGTAGGCTCCAGAGATGCGGAAGACCGGGGCGCCGCGACCGCCATCCAGTCAGTCCTCCGAAGGGGTCCTGCGCGACGCTGCGGGTGACGGCACCCGAGAGTACATGCGCCTCGGACGCAGCGCACACGGCCTCGAA
>DATJEO010000117.1:0-15549 GCA_035496515.1 Occallatibacter sp. | reverse complement strand
CAGGCTTTCCGCTCGCCCATCTGTGGCTTGGTCGCGCCTATGAAGAGAAGGGCATGTACCCCGAAGCTGTAGCCGAATTCGAGAAGGTACAGAAGTCCCTCCCGGGTTGGCCTGTCGCTATCGCGGCAACGGGATGGGTATATGGGCGCTCAGGAAGAAAGGACGATGCCCATCGCATTTTGGCCGAACTGAAAGCCCAGTCCAAAAAAAGATATGTGAGCGCTTATGCTATTGGTCTCGTTCACGCCGGTCTTGGCGAAAAGGATGAGGCACTGCGGCTACTCAATCTCGGCTTGAAGGAGAGAACCAACTGGATGGTCTGGACTGCTGTCGATCCACGATGGCAGCCGATTCGCAGCGATAAACGATTCCAGCAACTCCTGCACCAGATTGGACCGTGAAGGCAAGAGGCCTACTCAACAAAAGCTGTGCCCGATTCACCTCCGCTTTCTCGCAGTGAGTGGGCGTTCAGTGACCCAGCACACATCTCCCCGCTCACGAACCTGTCACCATCTTCCTATAGTGTCCTTGCCAGGTACCGCCACCGTAGATCCGCTGTCCGTTTACTCCATCGGACTGAAGCTCCGTACGCTTCGCACCGCGAAGCACCTCACCCTCAGCCGGCTGGCGGCGCAGACACGCCTCTCCACCGCCCTCCTTTCCAAGCTCGAAACCGATCACATGATTCCCACGCTCCAGACCCTCGAGCGCATCTGCCGCGTCTTCGGAATCAGCCTGGGCCACTTCTTCTGCGAACCGCAGCACCACTCCGTCTCCATAACCCGGCGCGAACACCAGGTCGAGCCAAGGGAACATCACTCCGCCCGCCAGATACCGTTGAGCATCCCAACCTGCCAGGCATTGCTTGACTCGCAGATCCTCGCTCTTCCAGCCGGAGCGTCCATCACCACCGGTGAATGCGGAAGCGTTACGGAAACCACCGCCTATGTGCTCGAAGGCACTCTCCACATCAGCGCGGCTGGCACCTCTGAGGCGCTTGAAATCGGCGACAGCATCGTCATCACCTCAGACCAGCCCGTCATCTGGAGCGCAGAAGGCAAATCACCCTGCCGCTTCCTGAGCGTCTCTGCAAAGCACTCAGCTGGCTGATCCAGCCGCCCAGTCAACCGACCCGTCACAGAAAAATCTGCTAAATAGCTCAACCGATTGGGAAAACTACTGCCCCGCGTTTTTGCAGTCCATTTCGCCTTTTGGCGCACAATGGAATCAAATCCAGATTTCGTTCAAAGGAGCACAACATGCAGGTCCAGCGGCCAGGCTGTGTCCTTACGACTCACTAGTGTCCTAAGCTCCTTTATTTGCATACATCTACAGCGAACTTCAATCATCAGACATATTTAGCGTCATCCCCCCTCTGCAAGCTGTTGAAAGCAGAGTTCTTGCTTCAAGAGATAGGGGTGGGGGGTGGGAGTGTTTTCGATGTACAACGAATGTCGACATATTCTGTCTAGCGGCCATAAGTGCCGCGCACCGGCTCTCAAGGGCAAGGCCTTCTGCTATCACCACATGGCTTCTCGCAGGCTCGCACGTATGACCCTTACCTCCTCCAACGCACTCCCTTTGCCTACCATTGAGGACGCTACCGGGGCCATGACTGCTGTCAACCAGGTCCTGCGCCATTTGGCAAATAGCCGTCTCGATCGCCCCAAAGCCGCCACCCTTTTCTATGGACTTCAGATCGCAGCATCCCTTGTCCGAAAAACTCAATACGACCAGCCCCCCGGCCAAACCGTTCGCGACGTCTGCGAAGATGAGGAGGAAGGTCTGATCGCACCCGAATCCACCTCCTGTGAACCCCCTGAGGACTGCGAAAAGTGCGCCAAGGCAGGCGAATGCAAAACTTGGCAGGTGTCCCAATCCGAATTTCCGGGAGACTTCTTTTCTCCGCCGCCCACCTACAACGCGAAACCCGCCCGCAGCCGTATTGCCCGCAGAATCGCTAGAGACGAGAAACTCGCCCAGGATCGGCGCGAGCTTTTCCGAATCGCATACGGCGACAACAACGACGATAACTGATGTGTTCAGAGTCTCCAGGGCATAGGCATCAGGTTCGCGAGGGATCTGTCTTACTGGCATCGTCTCCACGGTAGTATTCTGGGACACCGAATCTTCCACTTCCCGGAGGTCACCGTGAGAGTGCCTGCGATCGTCATCGCTCTCGTCGTCTGCTCCGCCAGTGCCCAGCAAAAGCCCGCCTACCTGATGGATGGCCTCGGCACGCTGCATCACCCCGTTTCCACCCAGAATGCAGAAGCGCAGAAGTTTTTCGACCAGGGCCTCCGCCTCGTCTACGCCTTCAATCACGAAGAGGCCGCCCGCTCCTTCCATCGCGCCGCCGAACTCGATTCCAGACTCGCCATGGCCTGGTGGGGAGTCGCCCTCGCCGTCGGCCCCAACTACAACCTCCCCGTCGATCCCGACCGCGAAAAGCTTGCCGCAGAAGCCATCGAGAAGGCCCACGCACTCGCCGCCAGCGCCACACCCATCGAGCAGGCCTACATCGATTCAATGTCCAAGCGATTCTCCGGCGACTCGAAGCCGGATTACCACCAGCTCGACATCAACTACTCAAAGGCGATGGCCGAGCTTACCCACGGCTACCCTGACGACCTCGACGCCGCCACTCTCTACGCCGACAGCCTCATGAACCTCCGCCCCTGGCAGCTCTGGAACGCCGACGGAACACCTGCTGAAGGCACCAACCAGATCGTCTCCACCCTCGAAAGCGTCCTCCGCCGCGACCCCAACCACATCGGCGCCATGCACCTCTACATCCACGCCGTCGAAGCCTCGCCCAACCCCGAGCGCGCCCTCCCTTACGCTGATCGCATCCCAACACTAGCTCCCGCCGCCGGGCACCTCGTCCACATGCCTGCCCATATTTACGAGCGCACCGGCAACTTCGACGGAGCCCGCGCGCAAAACGTCGCCGCCGCCAAAGCCGACGAAGCCTACGCCGCCGTCTCCGGCTCCCAAGGCATTTACATGATGATGTACTACTCGCACAACCTGCACTTCGGCGCCGTCTCCGCCAGCATGCAGGGCCGCTGCGCTGAAGCCAAGTCGCAAGCCGATCGCCTCGCTGACAATCTCCGCCCCATGGCATCCGACAAGAACATGGCCACTATGGTCGAGCCGTTCATAGGTATGCAATACGCCATCGCCGCTCGCTGCGCCCGCTGGGACGATCTCCTCGCCGCCACTGAGCCCGCCTCACAAACAAACGCCCTCAAAGCATACTGGCTCTATAGCCGAGGCCTCGCTCTCGCCGCACGCGGCAAACTCTCCGAAGCGGAAGCTCTTCACAAGCAGCTCGCCGCCATCGAAGCCGCAACTTCGCGTGACGACATCTTCATGCCGCCTGTGCAGAACCACACTGCGCAGATCTACCACATCGCCGGAGATATCCTCGGCGCGCGCATCGCCTCCGCAAGGGGCGACCGCGCCGGTGCTATCAACCTGCTTCGCGATGCGATCGCCAATCAGGACCAGCTCCTCTACAACGAACCTGCCGACTGGTACTATCCCGTGCGCGAATCCCTGGGCGGCATGCTCCTCCAATCCGGCGATGCCAGAGCCGCGGAACAGGTCTTCCGCGATGATCTCGAACGCAATCCACGAAACCCGCGCTCTCTTTACGGCCTCGCGGAGGCTCTTACCCGCCAGAACCGCGCCTACGAAGCCTCATGGATCAAGCAGCAGTTCGACACCGCCTGGCAAGGCGCCGACGTCACACTGAAGGTGGAGGACTTGTAGGAATAACCAGAACCTCGGGTGCCCAGAGCCTGTCCTGAGCGAAGTCGAAGGATCTCGATTCTGAGACTTGGGAACGACGGTCGCAGATATAAATCCGAACTATGAAATCCTGAACGACTTCACCGCGATCGCATTCGGCCCTCGCCCCGCCGGCAGCATCGTGAACATCGCAGGATTTTTGCTCTGCGTCCGCACCACGGCCACATCGCCCGACCGCGCATCCACCACGAACAGCAGATGCCCTGCGCTCGAAAACGCCAGCGCCGACGGCCCATCCCCGACGTGAATGCCCGGTCCGCCCAGTCGTCTCCCGTCGCCGATGTCAAAGACTGTCACTTCCTGCGAGTGAGAGTTCACAACATAGAGAAGTGAATTATCAGCCGACACCAGCCCCCGAACCGGTCCCGCCCCCATCAGATACGCGCCGCCCACATCCCCCGTGCTCGTCACCACTTCAGAAATCGAATTCGACATTGAGTTCGAAACAAACATCTCGCCGCCATCCGGTTTCAACGCAAGATGGATCGGCGCCCGGCCCACGTCCAGCAACGACTCAAGCCGATCAGCCGTCGCCGGTCTTCCATCGGCCCTCGCCTCGTGCGCCAGTTGCACCGCCATCACCTGGTGCCCTGCGCCGCACGCCGCAAATGCCTTCGACGAATCGGGCAGTATCGCCACGTCTGTTGCGCCCGGGCATCCCTCAAACACCGCCCGAACCTTGCGCGTGCCCGTATCGACCACCGTGACCGAATTTCCGCCGCGGTTTGCTACCACCAGCGTCTTCCCATCCGGCGCAACGCGAGCGGCCGCAGGATCTTCGCCAACGCCGATCTGCGTCACCTCGCGATGCGCCTTCAAATCCAGCACCGAAACTGTGTTCGATCCCGAATTCACCACGTACGCAGTGTTCCCGTCCGGATCCAGCGCAATCGCCACCGGCATCTTGTGCACCGGCATCGTTCCAGCAACCGAGTTCTTTTCCGCATTGATCACCGAGACAGATCCCTGCCCGTTCGGCGTGCCCGTATTCACCACATACACTTCATTGCGCGCCGGATTCGCCGCAACTGCTGTCGGATTCTGACCAACCTGGATCTCGCGATCCACACGCACATTCACCACGTCGTAGACCGACACAGTTCCGCTGCCCGAATTGGTCACATAGGCATATTCGCGGTAGTTCGCGTCATATTGCGGAAAGTCGTGCGCCCTGCAAGCGCTCAGAACAAGCAGAGTCGAGACGAACAGGGCCATGCCGGCCCTGCGAATGCAGCTCTCAGAGTATGTATCAGGGCGCGACTTTTGTCGTGCCCTAAGGCCGGCACAAAGGATGGGGGCTTCAGCTCCTGGAAACTCTTCATCGTGCGCCATCCTATTTCGCCGCGGTCTCCACCCGAATCCCGCGCTGCAGCTTGCGATTCACAATTGGCGCAATCTGCTCAATCTCATTCACCATCTGCGCAAACTGCTCCGGATAGATCGACTGCGGCCCATCCGACAGCGCCTTCTCCGGCTGATGATGCACCTCAACAAGAATTCCATCAGCCCCTGCCGCCACCGCCGCGCGCGCCATCGGCAGCACCTTGTCGCGCTTGCCTGTCCCATGGCTGGGATCGACAAGAATCGGCAAATGGCTCAGCTTCTGCACGGCGGGCACAATGCTCAGGTCGAGCGTGTTACGCGTGTGATCCGCGAACGTCCTCACGCCCCGCTCGCACAAGATGACTTCGTAATTGCCTTCGCTCATGATGTACTCTGCCGCCATCAGGAACTCATCGAGAGTCGCGCTCATTCCCCGCTTCAGCAGCACCGGCATCCGCAGCCGCCCGGCATGTTTCAGCAGCGAGAAGTTCTGCATGTTGCGCGCGCCAATCTGGACGACATCGGCCCACTCTGCGACGAGATCGAGCGTCTCGTTGTCGATTGCCTCAGTGATGATCCGCAATCCAAACCGGTCGCGAATCTCCGCCATGATCTTCAGCGCGTCGACGCCCAATCCTTGGAATGCATACGGCGATGTTCTCGGCTTGTACGCTCCGCCCCGAAAGAACTGCGCACCAGCGGCCGAGACTTGTTCCGCAATCGCAAACGCCTGCTCGCGACTCTCAATCGAGCACGGCCCAGCCACAACCGCCAGGCTTCCGCCGCCGATGGTCGCGTCGGTCCCGGCAAACCGGATGACGGTGTCTTCTTCCTTCACGTCGCGGCTGGCTAATTTGTAAGGCTTGGAAACCTTAATGACCTCGGCTACGCCAGCCATCTCTTCCAGATTGCCGCGGTTCGCTTCGCCCTGATTCCCTGTAATTCCGATCGCCGTACGTTGCGCGCCCGGCATCGGGTGCGGGCGGTATCCCAGAAATTCAATATGGTCGCAGACGGCCTTGATCTGCTCTTCAGTGGCCTGCGCCTTCATTACGACTAGCATTGCTGGATCCTCACTCAAAGTTTACGGCAATTCGACAGTTCCATTGGGAGATGGCTTTGCAGGCGCGTTGGTATCCCATGTCTCCAAAACCGGGAGACATGGGGCACCCAACCTCTTTTTCCGCGGCAAACGTACTATCGAATCTCCCGTGATCTCCGTTCCGCTTCCCGTTTCTCACTTCTCCACTTCCACCCCAGCCACGCTAGATACCCAAGCTGGATCGTCCACGTCACGACATAGGCCGCGGTCACAAATTGATGATCGAGAATATCCCGCTGATCCATAACCTTCTCCTATATGGGCTGCCGTATCAGTCCGCGCTTGCCAGTGCCTCTTCCGCTTCCAGAGCGGCGTACTCCTGGTGTCTCCGCTCTACCTTGTAGCGCAGCAGCAGGACCAGCATTCCCCAGCAGAACCAGGCCAGCATGTTCCACAAAAACGCATGAATCATTGTCGGGTCTTTCATGCCCGATCCCTCGTCCCCGCCAAACACGGGCGCGGGATGCTGCGTCCGCCACCAGCGGTTCGACATGTACACGATCGGGACGTCGAGGGCGCCGAAGATGCCGAGCACCGCTGCGAGCGTCTGCATCTGCGGACCCGCGGCAAATCGCCGTAACAGCAGGTAGCTGACATAAATCAGCCACAGCACCAGTGTTGTCGTCAGCCGTGCATCCCACGTCCACCAGATGCCCCACGCGCGCCGCCCCCATAGTGGTCCCGTCGTCAGCACCACCGTGCAGAAGACAACCCCCACCTCGGCCCCTGCCAGCGCCCACGCGTCGGCAATCTGCGCCCTTCTCGGGTTGCTTCGCCGAAACGCCAGGTACCCGATCGATCCCAGCAGGCTGACGGCAAAGAAGCAGAACGCCACCGACGCCGAAGGCACGTGGTAGTAAATGATCCGAAACACGTAGCCCTGCAGCGCATCGTCGGGCGCCACATAGATGGCCTGGTAGTACCCCCAGATCATCAACAGGATCGTGATCAAAGGGAAGAGTGTGAAAAGTGCCTTCTTCATAGCAATTCCTGTGCGGATATTTCAGTCTACGCCCATGACTGGTAATTGGTCCCCATCCTCGCGATGGATACAGACCCTGTAGGAGTCCGCTCCACGCAATGCTTATTCCGCATGAAACACCACATCAAACAGTAGCAAACTAACCGTCGTAAAGATGATGTCGTAGCCGCTCAACATCTTGATCCATAGCCACGGATCGTTCTCGCCCGTAAGCACCGCCGTCGTCGCCTGCACCATGCCCAGCAGCGCTGGAATGAAAATCGGAAACAGAATCAGCGACAGCAGCAGTTCCCGATTCCTGCTCCGGATCGACAGCGCCGCAAAGAACACGCCATTGCAAACCAGAGCCCAGGTCCCCAGCGGCAGAATCAGCATGAGGATCCACGCCTGGCCCGCAATGTGCAGGTTGTACATCACAAAGAAGAACGGAGCCAGCGCGATCTGCACCAGCGTGACGAAGATGAAGTTCACCAGCACCTTCGCGAAGTACAGCTGCGCGCCCGAACTCGGCGTCATCCGCTGCGCATCCATCACCTGGTGCCGAATCTCGCGCGCCCATGCCTGGTTCAGCGCCGATACCGACGCAAACATCGTCGCCACACATAGCACGCCGCCGGCAATCCCCTGCGAAACCGCTGCCCGGGGATCGAACGCCAGCGAAAACAGCACCACCACCAGCCCCGCAAAAAAGAGCATCGAGACAATCGCATCCAGCGACCGCCACTCGATCCGCAAGTCCTTCACCAGGTGCGTCCAGAAGACGGAGTTCATCGTTGCTCTCCCTCCGCCAATCGCGCACCATCTTTCGTCAGGTCTGCCGTCGCTACCGGAACGTCCAGCGCCTCGGCCGCTTTCAGATAATCGTCGGGCTTCAGAATCAGCTGTGTCCCGCGAGTCCCCGCCGACACGCTGATCTGGTCGAACAGAATCACCGTCTCATCTACATACACCGGGTAAGCCTTCTTTGCGCCGAACACCGTCACGCCACCGCGAATGTACCCTGTCAGCGGCTGGACTTCCTTGAGCGAAACCATTTCCGCTTTGCGCAATCCAGCGGCGCGCGCGAGCTTCTTGAAATCCAGCTCCGCGTCTCCCGGAATCACCGCAAACACAAAGGTCCCCGGGCCACCGGTGGTCAGCAGCGTTTTGAACACCTGCTCCGGCGGCATCCCCACCTTTTTCGCCACGGAGATCGCCGACAGGTCCTCAGGATCAACCTCGTATTCCCGTAGCTCAAAAGGAATCCCTATCGACTCGAGAAAGCGCGCGCCATTCGTCTTCATAGCGACGGGCTCCCCGGAACGCATTCCGCCACGCGCCCGCCCTTCAAGCGCAGCACCCAGTCGGCAATCGGCGCAGCATGTTCCCGCTGGTGCGTTGTAATCACAATCGTGCGGCTCGAATGCCGGAACCCTGCCAGCAGCTCCACCATCTGCCGCGTCGACTCGATATCCATATTCGAGAACGGCTCATCCAGCAGCAGCAGCTCCGGTACAGGCATCAGCACGCGCGCAAGGGAAGTCCTCTGCCGCATGCCCTGCGAATACTGCCCCAGCGGCCTGCTCAGATTCGGATCGAGCCCGACCTGCCGGAGCGCATCCGCAGGATCGAGGCATTTCTGTCCCGGATAAAGGCTCGCGAAGTATCTGAGGTTTTCCTGTCCCGTGAACTCGTCGTAGAGCATCGGCGCATGGCTCATGTAACCGATGCGGTCCCGCACATCGTGCGGCTCACCCTCGCCAAAGATCGTCACCTTGCCGCTTGTCGGACGCAGCAGCCCCGCCAAAACGCGCAGCAGCGTCGACTTGCCCGCGCCGTTTTCCCCGATCAGGACGTAGCACTTCCCGCGCTCGAGATCGACAGAGACTTGCCTTAGCGCAGCAAACGAACCAAATAGCTTGGAAACATTTTCGACCCGGGCGCAAACGGTAGAACGGTCGGCCTCCGTACCTTGCGCGGTCATTAATTAGTTGCTGGCGATCCCAGCCGTCTCCTTGCCAACCTCTGCCGGCGCACCACTCGCCTGCGAATTGCTCGCGGGCGTCGCCTGCTTCTGCGGCGGAGTCATCCCCGGCTTCCCAGGCGCACCTGGCTTTGCTCCCGGCTCAGCCGGCGCATACTTGCTGGCGCATTTTGCCTGCAATGCCGTCGCGTGGAACACCCCATCCCGCCCGATCGTCCCCATCGCCAGAGCTTGCGCATCATCCTTGAAGGTGTCCGGTGGGGGCTCCTGCCCCTTGTAGACCACCGTCAACTTCCGCCCCTTCGGCGCATTCGCGTTGTGGCTTTCAAACTCGTTCAGAACAAACGTGACGTGCGGCCCTTCCTGCTCAATCGAGCCTGGGACCACAAAGCCTTCCACCCGCAAATTGCTCGTGTACGCCTTATCGCCCATCTTGCCCAGTTCAGCGACCGTTACGTAATAGCTCTTGTTGGCGCCGTATGAGGTAAACGCCAGCCACCCTATCGTTCCCAGGATGACCGCAACCGCGATTCCGATCCGCACCGAATTGGAAGACTTCTTCATATTTCTATCCTTAACGATACGGGCGCCCATGGGACAAATCAATGGTGGTGACAATCTCGTGACCATCATGCGTGATTTAGATCACATTCTCGCGCTGAAGTTCGCCTGGAACGTGAAACTCTCCACGGCCGCCTTCAGTGAGCAGATTCAAGGATTTGCGCGGCCCGATCCAGGCACTGGGTCAGAACTGCAAGCTGCGCCGCAGCCCTCTGGGCGTCCTTGGCCTCGATCGCCTCGTTGACCCCCGGTATCACAACCGCCGCATATCCCGTATATTCCCCCGGCGCATAGATTGTGTGCTTGTACCATGGCCGGTTCGGCAGCCCCGCCTGCGTCACAAGTGCTGTCTCCACCGTCCTTAGAGTCGAGTTCAACTGTTCCAGGTCCCCCGGCGGATTCAGCTGTACTTTGTGTGCATGATCTGCCGCCTTCGCAAACTTCCCAACAGCCGCCTGGGCCGGGTTGAAATCCAGCCCGGGTACCTTCGCATCTTCAGCTTTTCTTTTCGCTGATTCGATATAAGCTTTCACCTCGCGCGCATATGCCTCATAGTCATACGGCAGCACGTCGGTATCTGCCATCCTCAGCGTCTCGACACCAAGCACCCTCGCCATCTGCTGCAGATACACAAAGTGTGGATCGGCATTCAGAGTGAACCACGCATAATTGTCGAAAACCGAGTGGTACACCCCATACGGTCCGCCCGATCCCACGTCCGTCGACGGCACTCCCACATGCTGCAGGAACGGCGTGAAGTCCGACCCCGATCCCAGGTCGCTTACATGCACTTCGTCTCCCGGCTGTGGCGGAGCGTTGCTCGCCCGATGTTCGTTCGACCCGTGCCGGTTTGCGCGCCACTCCTGGTAGACCGTGTCTCCCATCGGGCTCGGCACTGCCTTCGTCACCTCGCGCATAAAGTTCTTCAGCGAAGGCACCGCCGACGCACCAAAATCCGGCCCGCTCACCGCCACATCCGTATTGAAGTACGCCACCGCGTTCTTAAGCTGATCCGCGTGCTGCTCCACCCACTCCGTCGACCCGATCAGCCCCTCCTCCTCTGCATCCCAGCTGCAAAAGACGATGGTTCTCTTCGGCTTCCATCCTTCATGGATTAGCGCCCCCACTCCATGTACGGCCTCCAGCATCGCCGCGGTTCCGCTGTTCGGGTCCACCGCTCCATACACCCATGCATCGCGATGGTTTCCGACTACCACCCAGTTATCCGGCAACTCCGTTCCCTTGATCTTCCCCACCACATCCCAGATCGTCCGCCGCTGATAATCCTGCTGCGACACCAGATGCACCTTCACGCCGCCCGGCCCCAGGTGATAACGAAAGGGAAGTGATCCCTGCCAGCCCTGCGGCACGCTCGGCCCCTTCAATGCTTTCAGTATCGGAGCTGCATCCGCGTAGCTCAGCGGAATCGAAATGATGTGCGGCTGGTTCCCCTCAGGATTCACCCTCGCCGAATCCGGCAGGTCCGCTGTACTCGCAATCCCGGGAGTCTCCGGATCACCCGGATACTTAAATAAGTACTGCACGCTACCGCGCTGCACGCCACTTTCTGGACGCCACGGCCCGTTCGGATATGGATCGCCCTTAAAGAACCCATCGTCCTGCGGATCGCTGTAGATCAGGACTCCCGCCGCCCCGCGCTTCTCGGCGATATACACCTTCACCCCGCGAAAATTCGCGCCATACCGCACCATCACAATCTTCCCATGCAGGTCGATGTGCTGCTTTTCGAGCTCGTCGAAATCCTCCAGCCGCCCGTAATTCGCGTATACTACCTCGCCCGTAACGTCGCCCGATCCCGACGACCCGTTAAATGGCATCACCACGTTCGGATTGTTATCGAAAGGATCTTTCTCGACGTGCTCCCGCGTCGGCCCCGTCATCAGCTGTTTGCCGCTGGCGTCGAATGCTTCGACCTTTACAACCTTGGGCTGGTTCAGCAGCACGCGAAACGGAACAATCTCCGTCTCCAGCCCCGCTGCCCTGAACTTCTGCGCCACATACTCCGCCGTTTTCCTGTCCTCGGGAGTGGCAGCCATATGGGGCTCTGCTGTCAGCGTCTTCAACTCCTCGCCCGCCAGCCTTGCGCTGGGCACCGCTAAAAACTTCTGCTCGATCCCCGCCTCTTTGCTGAAGTCCTGATACCCAAACACCGAAGGCGCAGCGGAGGCGCCCCGTCCAAGCTCCGCCTCGACGGGTTTCGTCGCAGCACTCTGGGCCAACACGGCATTCGGAAACAGAACAGAACAAGCCGCAAGAACTGCGGCCCAAAGACGCAGAGTCATCCCGTAATCCTTTGCTCGGAGATAGAAGAAAACACAAAACAACAGTGTAATTTGCCGAACTCGGCAATAACTTAGCCCATCCGACTCTGCCGGAAAATTCACCGACTCAACTGGAAGGTTTGCTCGCATCAGCTTCGTGCCAAAAGCTGATAGCTATGAGGTAGCAGCTCTCCACCAGCTACACTAGATGTTTCGGAGCCCTCCCCTGCCTATCCGCCCCAAGCTCAACGAGGAGAACCTCGCTGCCGCGTGCGACGAGGCCTCGACCCTCGCCCAGGCCCCTCCAGAACCCGAAGGAGCGGAGCTCCCACAGGTCATCCGCGCCCTCCGCAACCGGAACTTCCGCCTCTTCTGGAGTTGCAACTTCACTTCCAACGTCGGCAGCTGGATGGAGAACATCGCCCGGGGCTGGCTCGTACTCACCCTAACCAACTCCGCCTTCTGGCTCGGCGTGATTGGCTTCGCGGGACAGATCCCGTTCCTGTTCGTCACCCTCTTCGGCGGCGTCATCGCCGATCGTGTCAATAAGCGCCGTCTGCTTCTCGTCACTCAGTCCGTCATGATGGTCCTGGCATTCATCCTTGCGGGCTTCACCTTCTTTCATCGCATCGCCGTTTGGGGGATCGCCGCCATCGCCTTCGGCACCGGGGTTGCGATGGCTATGAACGCGCCCAGCTACCAGGCTCTTGTGCCCAAGCTCGTCAAGCGCGAAGACCTTACCAACGCCATCGCGCTCAACTCCGCCCAGTTCAATACCTCGCGCATACTCGGCCCCACTCTAGGTGGATACGCCATGGCCATCTTCGGAATGGCTGGTAACTTCCTCCTCAACGGAGTCAGTTTCCTCGCTGTTATCTGGGCGCTCCTGCGAATTGAGTACCCTGAAGAGAACCTCAATCGCCATCAGAGCCTTTGGCAGAGCCTTCACGGCGGCTTCGCCTACCTCCGCAGCAATCGCGAGATGTACGTCCTCATCTGGATGACGGCCTTTGCCAGCTTCTTCGGCTTCCCATTCATCACCTTCATCCCCTACTTCGCGAAGGTGCAGCTCGGCTTGAGCGAAGCCGGCCTCGGCTGGCTCATGGCCTGCTCAGGATTCGGATCAGTACTGGGCGCGCTCACCGTCGCCATCTCCGGTAACATCCGCCATCGAGGTCGCATCCTCACCGGCTTCGGCGTCGCCTTCTTCGCAGCTATCATCGCCTTCAGCTATTCCCATGTGTTTGCGTTGTCGGCGGGGCTGGCATTCTGCGAAGGTTTCTGCGGAATCCTGATGATCTCGTGCTTCAACGTCTCAATCCAGCACCTGTCATCGGACGAGATGCGCGGCCGCATCATGAGCATCTATGCGACCAGTTTTCTCGGTCTTCCGCCCATCGGCTCTCTGCTCGCCGGCGAACTCTCCCGCCACATCCCCACGGGCCACGCCCTCGCCGCCATGGCGGGAGTCTCACTGCTCTCCTTCATCGCCTTCTACGCCTTCTCCGAACCCCTTCGCAACTTCGACTAGGAATGGAATAGAGGAATAACAAACCAAACGCGGGTGCGGGTGCCCCCGGTCCCTCGCATTTGGGGACCGGGTTAAGAATGAAGATCTACCGCTACGCGACAGCTTGTGTGCAGTGCGCACACCGCGTCGCATCGATCGGAATCTCGCTCTTGCACTGCGGGCACTTCTTCGTCGCGGGCGGCTCAACCACTGGCGGCTTGAAGCGCGCCATAATCTTCGCCGTCGGCATCACGATGAAGAAGTACACAACGAAGGCCACGATCAGGAACGCGATCACGGCGTTGAAGAAATTGCCAATTTTGATGACGCCCGTTCCAACATGCACAACAATGGCGCTGAAGTCCGGCTTGCCCACTACAGCAGCAATAAGCGGGTTGAGGACGTCGGCGACCAGCGAATTGATGACGGCAGTGAATGCTGCACCGATGATGACCGCTATGGCGAGATCAATGACGTTCCCACGAAGAATGAAATCCCGAAAGCCTTTGAGCATCTGCCCCTCCTGGTGTTGTTCTGCACTTCCGCCATTGCCCGTCCAAGAGACGACGCGAGCAACCAGCTTGGGCGGCACTTTGGCCCATGCTACACAAACAAAAGGAATTTGGAATAGATAATTCCTCGCGTTACGCGAGATTTCATCTCATCGGTAGGCTACGAGAAAGACGATCAGCATCAGGATCACAAGGTCCGAGTAGAGCAGAATCAGCACTCCGGCTGAATAGAGGCTCCATTTGCCGCGCATGCATCGTCCCGTCTCTGCCATGCCCCACGCTCCCAGAAACAGCGCTGCAACCTGCCACGAAGACCCATGCAGATTCTGGATGTGAGGGAAGCCCGCCAGCAACAGGCTCGTAATAAACGCAGTCAGCGACAATACAATGCCGCGCACAAGCGATTTTTGCCCAAGCCGGAATATAGTCAGCGGGGAATACACGACTTCTACAACTGTAGACAACGGACCTTAACCTGCTACGAGCTCCATCTCTTTGAGTGACTCCGCAAATGGCGCCCGCAATACACCACGCTCTGTGATGATCGCCGTCGTATACTTCGCCGGAGTCACATCGAACGCCGGATTGCAGATCCCCACGTTGTGCGGCGTCAACTGCTTTCCGCCGTGATGCGTCACTTCCTTCGCCGCCCGCTCCTCAATCGGAATTGCATCACCAGTCGGCGTTTCCATATCGATCGTCGACCACGGCGCAGCGCAGTAGAACGGAATTCCGTGCTCCTTGGCAAGAATTGCTACGTTGTACGTCCCGATCTTGTTGGCAAAGTCGCCATTCGCCGCGATCCGGTCGGCGCCCACAACCACGGCCTTGATCTTCCCCGCGCGCATCAGGCTCGCCGCCATGTTGTCGCAGATCACGGAAGTCGGAATTCCGTCTTCCATCAACTCCCACGCCGTTAGCCGCGCACCCTGCAGGAAAGGCCGAGTCTCATCCGCATAGACATGGATCTTCTTGCCCATCTCCACAGCCGAACGAATCACGCCCAAAGCCGTCCCGTATCCGCACGTCGCCAGAGCGCCCGCGTTGCAGTGCGTCAGCACGCCGCCTTCATCGGGCAGCAGCGCTCCACCATGCGCGCCCATCGATTTGCATGCCGCAATGTCTTCGTCATACATCGCGTTCGCTTCTGAGAGCAGCTTCTCCTTCACCTGCTTCATCGATGCGCCGCTAGCAAGCAGGTCCGCGAAAACCTTCTTCATCCGGTCGATCGCCCAGAACAGGTTCACGGCTGTAGGACGCGTTCCCGCCAGCCGCGCGCACACCTTCTCGAACTCCGGCTGAAACTCCTGAGCCGTCTTCGCCGAACTCCGGATCGCGCCAAGCGCCACCCCGTAGGCCGCGCTCACTCCGATCGCCGGCGCACCCCGCACAACCATGGTGACAATCACATCCGCCACCTGTTCGTAATCAGTGGCGAGCACATAGCTCTCCTCGAGGGGAAGCTTCGTCTGATCGATAAAACGGACGCCTTCAGGGG
>DATJEO010000116.1:0-3604 GCA_035496515.1 Occallatibacter sp. | reverse complement strand
CAGAACGGTCCTCGCCGTCCAGATGGGATGAGAAGGTCGGCCTCCACGGGATACGATAAGCTCCCGTTGAGCAATTGCACCGAACCGGTGCGGAATGGAGGCCAACAATGGGCAAGGTTTGCAGAGCGAAACAGCGCTGCTTGTCAGGCGCTGACGAGCAGCGTGAAACCGTCACGATTGGAGTGGATCTGGGTGACCGTAAGAGCCATATATGTGTACTGGACAACCGCGGTGAGATCATGCGTGAAGAAGCGATCACAACATCACCGGCGAGCTTCAGAGAGTATTTCCGAAAGCTTCCACCGGCTGTCGTGGCACTCGAGGTTGGCATGCACTCGCGTTGGGCGAACCAGGTACTGCGGGATTGTGGGCACGAAGCAATCGTGGCCAACCCATGCAAGGTGAAGTTCATTTTCTCGAACGACGGCAAGAACGACCGCGTGGACGCAAGGAGTTTGGCGCGGCTGGCCAGGGTAGACCGGCAGCTGCTATTTCCGATCCATCATCGGAGTGAAGGGGCACAGACAGCGCTTTCTGTCATCCGGGCCCGGGATGCGCTCGTTCGCGCCAGAACTCGGCTCATCAACTGTGTTCGCGGTCTGGTGAAGCCTACGGGTGCCCGGTTGCCGGTTGCCAGCGCGGAATGCTTTCCGGCTCGCATGGCGCTACGGATTCCACCAGATTTGCGGCTATCCACAGCACTCATGCTGGAACAGACTCAGTCGCTCAATGACGCCATCGGTGTATACGATCAATACATCGAACATTTGGTGGCGACGCGGTACCAGAAGGCCCGATTGCTGCAACAGATTCCAGGTGTTGGCTCTCTGACGGCGCTTGCCTTCATCCTCACGCTGGATAATCCAGAACGATTCTCAAAGAGCCGACAGGTGGGATGTTACCTCGGACTGCGGCCCCGTCAGGATCAATCCGGCAACTGCAATCCCCAGCTCGGCATCACCAAGGGTGGCGATGAGTTCCTTCGGCGCTTGTTGGTCAACGCTGCTCATTACATGCTTGGTCAGTTCGGTCCGGATTCAGACTTGCGACGGTGGGGATTGAAGATCGCCGCACGAGGGGGCCGGAGGGCGAAGAAGCGAGCGGTTGCCGCCGTAGCCCGCAAACTGGCTGTCTTGCTGCACCACCTTTGGGTTACTGGTGAAGTGTATGAACCCTTGCACAACAGTCGAGAGGAGGCGGCATAGGATCTAACCGAGCTAAAGCCGCATTTCAGGCGACTGCGCGCGAACCCTGGCTCAGGCCTGCATATCAGCCGGCAGGAAGCCGCCGTCCAGATCGCAGCGCCTCTGATGACGTATCCGAAAGTGCACAGGACCATTTTGAGTCCATAAACAGTGCGGATGGAAGGTGGGCGCAATGCGGCGATAGGAATACAGTTAGCGAGGGCTTTCTTCCCCTTCGCTTTGCACCTCGATTATATGTGCGGCGCCGTCCCTGTCAAGGATGCGCTTTCGCCACGCATACGCGTGTCCTTGACAGGGCCGTCGCCGCACAAAAGACGCTCTGCTCAAGAAAGCGAAGGGGAAGAAACCAAATACAGAGAACAGGTTTCTGTTGACAACGGCCGACCTTCTCATGGAAGGGTTCGCTTCGCCGCGCCTGACGGCGCGCCCTGGACCGCTCCGGGCCGTTCTGAACAACTGTTCCACTAAGAGGGAAAGCCAGACACTAGAAACCAGCAACTCGCCGCCCGGCGCCTCCCGATGGTCGGCGACGACGCTGCTCCGCAAGGAGAAAAGTCGATGACCAGCCGGCATCGCAATGCCGTCATCACGGGAACAACCCGTGTACGCAGCACAACATCACATCGTGCCAGCAGAGCGCGCAGTCGGGGGCTGAATGCAAGGCGAAGGCTCGCCTGGCCTCAGCTCGGCGGAGAAACATTTCTCTTGACATTTCCTCTCATAGAACCCAATGGGCGACGGGAGCTTCGGGTCGGAATCAGGCTAACAGCCGTGCTCTTCGAGGTGGCGTGCATACGCTCGCATGGCGTCATCCTTCTTGCGGCGAGCATCCTGCAAAGGAGCGTCGAAGTCGGACAGGAAGCCCTCCTGGGCAGACGCGACCGCGGCCATCTGTCGGCTTTGGAGATTCATGAGCTCTCGAGCGGCGGCGATGAATGCGTCCACCAGGCGCTGCTTTTCCTTGCATCCCGGGGTTTTAGGTCGAATCGGCGATGGGGCAGCCATAGGAGAGTCTCTTAGATCATAAGCCCAAGTCGCTGTCGAAATGCGTGCGGTTCATTACGGTCTGGTACCACTTTGTCGTCTTGACAATATTCGTTTGAACAGATATCATAAACTTAGTTGAGAGAGACCCATCCAACGGAAGCCAAATGCAGCCGGGAAGAGGCCGCCTTTCTCGATCTGATGTGGACGACGGACGTATTGTCGCGTCGGCCCGCGCGCGTGCTGAAGACTGAGGATCTCTCGACCACGCAGTACAATGTACTCCGGATCCTGCGAGGCGCGCCGGATGGCCTGAGTTGCAGTGAAATCGGCAATCGCATGATTACGCGGGATCCAGATATCACGCGCCTGCTCGACCGGATGGAAAAGCGGAGCCTGGTCTCGCGCTGCCGTGAGACCAGGGACAGGCGAGCGATGTTGGTTCGGATCACAGCGGAGGGTCTGGCTGTGTTGGAGCGGCTCGATGAACCCGTCCAGCAAGCTCATCGGAAACAACTGGGCCATTTGGGCGCCAAACGCCTGCGAGATCTGAGCGAACTGCTGAGCGCCTGCCGCAGCCAATTGGATTGATTTCGTGCGCAAGTAGGTTTTGAAACCATAGCGCATCAAATATGTGGAAAGGATAAATGTAAATGGGAACATCGATCGCACCGCAAAGCACCGCCGCCACCTGGAATATCGACCCGGTTCACACCGTGGCCGAATTCAAGGTGAAGCACATGATGATCTCGAATGTAAAAGGCCAATTCAAGTCGGTCAAAGGCTCGCTGATCCTGGACGAGGCGGACGTGACCAAATCCAGTATCGAGGCGACCATCGAGGCGGCCTCGATCAACACCCGCGAAGAACAGCGCGACACGCACCTTAAGAGCGCTGACTTCTTTGACGTGGAGAAGTATCCGACCCTTACGTTCCGGTCGACGCGGGTCAGCCGCATCGGCGACGGCGAGCTGGCCGTAGAGGGAGATCTGACTATTCACGGGGTTACCCGCAATGTGCGGTTTACGGTCGAAGGACCAACGCCGCCGGGCAAAGACCCCTGGGGCAACACGCGGGTGGGGCTATCGGCAACTACGAAAATCAATCGTAAAGATTTCGGTCTCACCTGGAACGCCGCGCTGGAGACGGGCGGCATTCTCGTCGGGGAAGAAGTGACGATCACGCTGGATGTCCAGTTTGTGAAGGCATGACTGCTCGCCGCCGGAACGCCTCCAAAGAGCGGTCCGGCGGTGCAGAGAAGGGAAGAAGTAATGTCGTTACGTCCAATTAAGCAAATCCTTCAGACCAAGCCGACAATCGAGGGCGCCGGCGTCCGGCTGCAGCGTGCCTTCGGTTTCGGAAAAACGAAGGATTTCGATCCGTTCCTGCTGTTCGACGATTTCCGCAATGAGAAC
>DATJEO010000115.1:0-8320 GCA_035496515.1 Occallatibacter sp. | reverse complement strand
CTGGCGGGCGAGCGCGCGCGTGGCGAGTCCGGTGAGCGCGAGAAAGGAACAGAGGATGGCGAGTTGGACGCCTTTCCATGGGAAGATCGCGCCGAGGGCAGCACCCAGCATCCAGGTGAGCGGTGGATAAAAGACGAAGCGAGGTTCGCCTGCGCCCCAATTTGGACTCGGGGCCCAATGGGGGTAGAAGACCCCCTGACGCCAGGCAGACTGGGCGTCGATCCACGACGCGAGGTGGAAATCAAAGTCGTGGCCGCAGGAGTTTCCCCAGGTGAGGTCGGGCGTGGTGGCGATGAAAGCGGCGAGACAGATGATCAGAGGGCCTAGTGGATTCCCATATTTCCAAAAGAGGGAGACATGGGGCACCCGGCCGGTGTTGGCGGGATCTCGCTGTGTGTTCATGGCAGCAGATGCAAGGTGTGTTGCGCGTTGGCGCTGACAGCGGCTGGCGTGAACGGCAGAGCGAAAGTGCGGCCGTTATAGTAGTCGTTCCACTGATCGCGATAGTAGGGGCTGTAAGGGTTGCCGCTTTCGCCCAGGGAGATGCTTTCCGTCGAGTCGTCGACGTTGCTCCAGTCCATCGTGAAGCGCTGCGATGGACCGAAGGTTTCACCGACCTGCTTCACGGTGAGCGTGTCGCCGCTGAGCGGCTGCTTGCCCGTTCCGGCCATGCGGCTAATGATTGGAAGGAAACCTGAGAGCGGGTGCTCAATATCGACCACATGCCAACTGCCGTAGGTCCACTTACTCAGGTCAGAGGGGGCATTCCCGTTCTTGAGCGCATTACGAACGGCGGTTGTCAGGAACGCGTCCCAGTCCTTGAAGTTCGGCGGAAGCCATTCAGGGCTGGCATGCATCACGATTTCTTCTTCAGCGAAATTCGATTCCGACCACTGGTAGGTCTTTGCAAGTTCTTTCCCGACCTTCGGCTCCAGTAGCATCGATCGCAACGTGTAGCGCGTATTGACTTCTATAGACGCAGCCACTGAATCGGTGGTGAGGCGTCCATCCCAGTTGCGCAGCAGGTCGGCTGCTTTGCGAAGCTGATCATCGGTGTTGCCAGAGTGGTCGATGGCGGTAGCGAGACGATGCGCCATCTCCTGGTCTAACTCACTATAGATGTCGGTCTGCACCGCGAGGAGGTCGGCAGGGGTGAGGTGGTCGCGGCCTTGCAGGAGTTTGTAGATGCGCTCCGCGCGATAAGGATCCGCCCATTCGTTGGTCAGAGGATAAGGAGATTTCGCTGAGGTCACGCGCGAGTTTGCGGTGGCAAGGAAGCCCGATGGTGGATCGAATGCGTTGGGAAGGTCGTCGAAAGGGATGTAGCTTTGCCACTCGTGTTTAGCATCGCCGATTGGAATGCTGGAGATGCCGCCAGGACGAATCGGCATGCGTCCCACCGCATGATAGCCGATATGTCCCTGGTCGTCGGCGTATACGACGTTCTGCGTGGGCCAGCACCACTGCTTGAGTGCTGCGCTGAATTCAGTCCAGTTTGACGCGGTGTTGATCGCGTAGATCGGGATCGAGTTCAGCGCGGAGTCGTACAGGCTCCACTTCAGCGCGATTGGCCGCGGGTCTTTGGTGAAGATGGGATCGATGAGCGGGCCATGGTCAGTGAGGCGCACGTCATAATTGACGTCTCTGCCGCCGCGAACGCGGATGAGTTCGTGGTCGATGGTGAGCGAATGCCACTGCCCGTCATACGCTTGGTAGTTGTTGCCCTGGACGTTCTCGATATAAAGGTCCTGCACATCGCCGTATAGCGCGGTGAATCCCCATGCGACATGCTCGTTGTGTCCGGCAATGATAAAGGGCATTCCGGGAAGCGTGACTCCGGCGGCGTGGTATCCCGGCGCGCGCAGGTCTGCCATGTACCAGATGTTCGGCTCGTTGAGGCCTAGGTGCATGTCATTGGAGAGGAGCGGTTTTCCGCTGGCCGTGTGCTCGCCGGAGATCACCCAGTTATTGGAACCGGGTGTGCAGTCGCGGCAAGAAAGATCACCCGTCGAATAGGTGACCAGAAAGTGGATCAGCCGGAGATCGGCTGCGGGTAATTCGCTCGCGACAGTTCGTTCGTCGTCATCGTCGACCGTGGAAGTTGGCTGAGCGTGAGGTTGACTAAGGTCAAGGAGATCCCCGGTGGGCGGATGATCGCGCCACGAGCCTACCGGGTAAAGGTCCGACTCGAGTTTCGGATTATTGAGTTTCACGGCTATTCGCTCGCGGGCGAGCTTTGAGTACCAATGGGTGTCGAGCATGTCGACCATCATCATCCCAATGGAGACGGAGTCGACCCCGGACCACGGCTGCGGTTTGTAGTGGAGCAGGCGGAATTCTGGCGGAAGCGAGTCCTGGTGCTGCGCGATGTAGAGGTTCACGCCGCGCGCGTATGCCTCGAATCGAGCGCGGTCCTCTGCCGGCAAGTTTGCGTGGATGCGGTGCGCAAGGTTTCGAAACTGCTGCAGACGCTGCATCTTGTCGTGTCGAAGAAGGGAGGAGCCCATTACCTCGGCGAGCTCGCCGTTAGCAGTACGGCGGTATGCGTCCATCTGCCAGAGACGGTCCTGTGCGGTGACATAACCCTGCGCGACGAACATGTCTTCCTGCGATGCGGCATTGATATGCGGAACCCCGTGCTGATCGCGGCGAACGATGACCGGGGCAGATAGGCCCTCGGTGCCCTGGGCGGAGACGCGGATTTCGCCATCGAGTTGGGGAAGCGCAGCTTTGGCGGCATTGCGCAGCCAGACGATGAAGATGCCCACGAGCAGGATGAGAACGGAGCAAAGCCACAGCGACAAAACGAATAGGCGACGTGGCCAGCGGCGGCGGCGAACTAGTGTACGAGCGTTGTCAGGTTGCTGTTTTTCCGGCTCCTGTTCAAGCGGCTGCGAGGGAGACATGATCTAGAACAGGATAACGCTCGGACCAAATGCGGCAGTTTGTATCAATCCGCGAGCGCATTAATCAGTACCAGTTCGCGTTTGCGAAGTTCGGCAACTGTCATCTCGCTGAGCAGTCGGAATGCGATAGCATGTGAGCGCCCAGGCAACTCGTGTTTGATCGCCAGATCGCACATCCACAGCAATGGTGGCCTCGAGGCCGCGTTTCCATCCTGGCTTTGTTGCGTCTCGGACGAGAAGGCACTCGGGTGCGAATCCCGCCGCAATCAGCATGGTCTGGGCGATGCGCTGGAAATCGACCCAGCGCGACGCGATGCCGATTAGATCGCTCGAATGTGCAGGCATATAGCGCTGGATGTAAGACTGTAGTTCCGGCGACACAGAATGGATTTGCAGCGTGACCAACTCCTGGCCTGCGGGCAGCAGCGTGCGAACTCGAGCGGCTTTGCTGGGCAGGACAGCAGGGATGGAACCATCGAGCAATGTCGGCGACATGCAATCTTCGAATCCGCATCCGATAACGGGCAGCGAAAGAGTCTCCTCCAATTCGCACATGACGATTTGGCGCAGTTCTGGATCGGGCTCGATCATCAGCCAGCGCGGTGGCGGCTCCAGCGCCAGCCAGCGGCGGAGGCGCAATTTCAAAAGGGCATCTGACGCACCGAGCTTGCGAGCTCGCGCGGCGAGATCGCCAATCATCTGATCGATAGCGATCTCTGGAGTGAGCGGAACGTCAGGCCGAGTGGAGCGCACAAAGACGCCGCTGCCGTGACGCATCTCGACCCAGCCGTCGTCCTCAAGCTGGCGGTAAGCGGCACTGGCAGTGTTGGCGTGAATGCAAAATCGGCGCGAGAGGTCGCGGGTGCTGGGCAGCCGCTGGCCGGGGACAAGATCGTGACAGAGGATGCCGAGAATCACCTGCGTGATGAGCTGTTCGCGCAAGGATACCTCGGCACTGCGGTTCAGCCAGAGGCGCATGGTCGTTCAGCTCGCCAACTGTTCGGATGCAACTCTGTCCGGCAACTTCAGCGGCTTCGGACGGCGGTAGATGATCAGCAGCCAGGCAAGAATCATCAGCACCACGGGGATGATCAGCAAGCTTCCTTCAGGACCTACTGTGCCACCGCTCCACAACGGATTGCCGGCGGGCTTGGTGGAGAAGAGATGGCCTGGAGCGACGAATCCGCTATCGGCGGTGCCATAGAAGTAAGTCTCAGCCCAGTCCCATGCGGCGTGGCAGCCGATCGCCCACCAGGCTGAGCCAGTGACCCAGACGCTGACACAGAAAACGAATCCGATAAAGGCAGCCGCGAAGATGCCGATCCAATGTTCACCGTTATTGCTCGTGTGGGCGGCTCCGAAGAGAGTTGAGGTAAGCCACGAAGCCTGCCAGAATCCCGAACTCGGGGTCCTGTTCAAGTGAAGCAGAAGGCAAGGAATCAGTCCGAGGAGCGCAATGATGTACACGCCCCACGCTGCCTCACCTCTCGTTCGCCACAGCAGGAGACCGCATAGAGAGGCGATGATTCCAGCGGCCCACCAAAAATTGAGCCCTCGGCTGAATGTGTACTGCAGATAACAGCGCATCGTGCCCTCTTCAAAGCAGCCCACCATCAGGAAGACGGCTCCCCAGATCAGCGCGTATTTGATGATTGCTGAACCGGTGAGCGTGGCCGGGCCGAAACTGAGCCAGTGGCCGGCAGCCAGTCCGCCGACCAGAGCGGAAAGCGCAAGAAACCCAATGATGAATCCGCTGAAGAAGTGAATCAGGCGGCGGTGATCACGAAGGTTATAGTCGAGCAGGCTGCGGCGCTCTATCAGAGCTAGAATGCCAGCAGCCGCGATAAGCGCGAGGAGCTGAAAGAGCTCGCTGAAGATTGCAGTCCGGGGCGTAAAAGCTCCCCTGGAGATCAGGTGCAGGCTGGCGAACAGGAAGCCAAGGCCGGCCATGAAGCCGATCAGCAGTGCGAAGAAGATCAGAACCGACCAGCCGGAGCGCAGCCCCTCGGGCCCGATGAAGATCCACTTTAGACCGCGGTAAGGGGCCTCAGGCCCCGGCGAAGGAATCGCGACCGGCTCCAATGGCGCGTCAGACGAGAACACGGGTTCTGGCGCCTGCGGATCGATCTTCGGCTGGGGGTCGAGCTCCATATTTTCTCCTTGCGGCGGGCGGTGTATCCCGTCGGATGCATTCTACTCAACTGCTCCGTCTACTGGCAGGCCGGAAATGCATCAGGGTTGATAGATAGAGCTGATTCGGCTCGCCGCTCCTTGACACAAGGGGCCGCTCGTATGATTCTTACTCTTCCGGCTTTACCGGGAAGAGCACGAGAGGAGCTGGTGCGGTTGCGGGTCAAAGTCTTCTATCACGATAAGTGCTTCGACGGGGCCTGTTCCGCATCGCTGTTCACGCGGTTCCATCGCGAGTGCATTGCCAAGGACGCCACGTACGATTATCACGGGCTGGTGCACCGAGCGGGCGCTCTCTTTGACGAGAGCGACTTCACCGGTGACGAGAACGCGATTGTCGACTTCAAATACTCGGCCTCACCCCAGATCACCTGGTGGTTCGATCACCACCTCTCGGCTTTTCTGACTCCACAGGATCATGAGCACTTTCTTGCCTGCCAGCGCGACCGCGCATGCAGTATGCGGAAATTCTTCGACCCCAACTATACCTCGTGTACTAGCTTTCTAGCGCACATCGGAGAGACGAAGTTCGGGTTCGATACGGACCCGGTGAAAGATCTTATACATTGGGCCAACATCGTAGACGGCGCTTTGTACGAGAGCCCCCAGTCCGCAGTGGAGATGGCAGCCCCGGCGATGAAGCTCACGCTGATCATCGAATCGACACAAGACCCGGAATTCATTCCGAAGCTGATCCCGCTGCTGACCGAGATGCCGCTGGGTGAAGTGCTTGCGCAGCCATTCGTCTCTAACCTACTGCCCCCTCTGCTTGAGCGGCATCGCGAGGGCATCGAGCTGATTCGTAACCGGAGCGAAGAGGTAGACGGTACTATCTTCTTCGACATCACCGATCGGCCCGTTGAGGGATACAACAAATTCATACCGTACTATCTGCATCCGCAGGCGACGTACTCGATTGGCTTGTCGAAGTCGAGCTTCCGGACGAAGGTGTCGGTGGGTTCAAATCCCTGGACCAAAGCCGATCCCGCAAAAATGGTGAATCTGGCGCAGGTATGCGAACGCTATGGAGGCGGCGGTCACGCGCGTGTCGGCGCTATCAGTTTCCCGCCGGATCAGAGCGATCGCGCACGGCAGGCTGCGGCTGAGATCGTGTCGGAACTGAGGGCAAATAATCCGTTGAAGTAGCGGACTCAGACGCCACACACGAACGGCAGCCCAAAGTCAGAAGAGGCTGCCGCTGTACTCTATCGGGTTCTAAACGAGAGCCCTAGTAGGGGTTCTTTGCCCCGTCCTTCACTCCCTCAGCGCCACCTTTGACCGCGTTCTTCGTCCGGTGCGCGGCGTTCTTGGTGTGACGCTTGGTTGAGTGGTAGGCCTTCTTCGTGCCGTGTTTCACCGCGCGGCCGGTATCCTTGGCGGCATCCTTGGCCTCATGGCCGGCACGCTTCGCGTCCTGCTTGGCGGTGTGGTCTTCGCCGGGATAGGGTTGCTGGCTGATTGCCATCAAAGGTGAGACAGCCAGGGCGGTTCCGAGCAGCAGAGTAGATATTTGTAGTGTCTTCTTCATGTGTAAAGAGATTCAGTATTTGCTCCGCGAGTTGTAGCATCCGCTGCACCTCGATCTAAAGCCCTAATTCTTCAGCGCGCTTCTTCATGGCCGCGAGGCAGAATCCTATATGGGTGTCGAGGTCCACCCCCAACTCGGCAGCACCCTGAATCACGTCTTCTCGATTGACACCGCGAGCGAATGCTTTGTCCTTCATCTTCTTCCTTACGCTGGTGACTTCCACTTCAGCGATCTTCTTTGTGGGCTTTACGAGCGCGCACGCGGTCAAGAATCCTGCCAGCTCGTCGCAGGCGAAGAGAACCTTGTCGAGATGTGTAACGCGTGGGACGCCTGAATACTGCGCGTGGCCGAGGATCGCGGTGCGCATTTCCTGGGGCCAGCCCAGCCGCTCAAGCTCCCGTACTCCTACGAATGGATGCTCCTCAGCGCTGGGGTGCCGCTCGTAGTCGAAGTCGTGGAGCAGCGCGGTAATTGAATACAGCTCAAGAAACTCTGTGCGCCCGTCGCCGCTCAGCCCGCAACGATCGGCTTGTGCCTCGCCGTAAGCAATCACGCAGATCTCAACCGCCAGCGCGTGTTTGCGAAGATTCTCGGTTTGCGTCCACTCGCAGAGCAGTCTCCAAGCCTGCTCGCGGCCGAATTGTTTGTCAGCGGTTTCAGCCACAGTCATGTCGTGAATTCTACGTGTTGCTAGCTGTGGTTCGCGTTTTCCAGCGTTTCTTCTGGTTGTCTGGGTGTTTTTTCGGTTTGCGCCTAAATTTGTACTTGACAATTATGGTTCCACGGCGGAAAGTAGCACTTATCGCGGTGCAATTTGATCGCGGGAGTACCTTGCTCTGGCACTCCGCAACTTAGACGATGGCTACCACTCTTGTCAGCGTGGAGACACGCGAAGTCGTGCGTTGCGATTTCTGCAGTTTGGTGCAGTACAGAACGACCAACTCAATGTGCAGAAAATGTCGCAGACCCCTCGATATTGAGGAGCCGGCACCCCTAGCCCCCCAGCTTGTTACCCCGTCACCAGCTGCTGCTTCCGCTGAGGCAGGCCTTCAGGTGGCCGCACAGGTCAGAGAGATTCGCCGTGCGCGCCATTTGAGCCAGCGTCAGCTAGCCAGCCGGATGCAGGTGCCGCGCACCTACATCTCGAAGATCGAAAACGGCAAGGCGATCCCGACGCTGGGTTCGCTGGAACGGCTGGCGGAAGCGCTCGAAGTCGACATGCGCCAGCTCGTTCGGGATTCGCGCAGCCGGCGCGAGGAAGAAGTGGCCGCAATCATGGCCGACTCTTTCCTGGCAGAGATCGCTGCGATGCTGCCGCATCTCGATTCGCTGCATCGGACGCTGCTGTACGGATCGGTGCGCGATATGGCGATGGGCCGTCGCCGCACGGCTTAATTCAGTCGCCATCGATCTCTCTTCGTCTCTCGTTTGGCGGGCGACTGAGGCCCTTATTTCAGTCGCCCGTCCATCTTCATCCGTCGAAGATGACGATCGATTCATCTGCCCGCGCGTGATCGCATGTGTCTTGCCTCTTTGTGCTAGGCTCGAATGTGTCGTCAGATATCGTCGGCTTCATAGGCGATTTGCTGATCGACATTGATGTGACAGCGTTTCGGCGAAAGCCACGCCGGGAGCTTTGAGCTGATCCGGCTTACCTGTCAAGAAAATACGGAACGGGCATCATGCCCGAATACGT
>DATJEO010000114.1:0-28768 GCA_035496515.1 Occallatibacter sp. | reverse complement strand
GTTGAAATGGACCTGCCCCTGATGAAGGCCAGCATGCCGTATCTCCATCAACTTCAGGTGTGACAGATTGTAGGCCAGGCCGTTGCGGAGAAGCCGCAGGGGGCTTGGCATTCTTACTGTAATGAGAAGCAGAAAGGGTCTACGATGAATCGCCGCGAATTCCTTGAAAGTGCCTCCGCCTCCGCTTGTTTCACGATCCTTCCACGGCATGTACTGGCGGGAAGCGGAGTCATCCCTCCCAGCGACAAAATCACACTTGCTCACATCGGCACAGGCACCCAGGGTCTTCGCGAGATGCCGAGATTGATGGCGAACCCGGAGATCCAGATCGTCGCCGTCTGCGACCCTTCAAAACATGCGATCGGATACCGGGATTGGGGAAAGGATGATCTCCTCAATCAACTGCGGACAGTGCTTGATAAGCCGGAATGGATGGCAGGAACCGAAGGAACTGTCCCCGGCGGGCGCGACGTAGCCCAAAATTTCGTGGACACCTACTACGCGAACGAGCATCCGTCCGGGGCCTACAAGGGCTGCTCTTCCTATGCCGATTTCCGCGAGTTGCTGGACAAAGAAAAAGACATTGATGCAGTCAAGATCATGACGCCCGATCATCTTCACGGCGTCATAAGCATCGCCTGCATGAAGAGGGGCAAGCACGTCATCATGCACAAGCCCATCGCGAATCGATTGCAGGAAGCCAAGCTGGTGATCGATACTGCGCGGGAAACGCGGGTTGCAACTCACTTTATGCCGTGGGAAGCGAATGGCTCGATGGATCAGGTGATGGCGTGGATCAACGATGGGGCGATTGGTGATCTGCGCGAAATCCATAACTGGACGAACCGTCCCGTGTGGCCGCAGTACACGAATCTGCCGAATGCCGGCACGCCTGTTCCGGATGGCTTTGACTGGGATTTGTGGCTTGGTCCCGAGGCCGAGCGCCCCTACTCGCCCGAATATACGCACATGGTATTTCGCGGGTGGTATGACTTTGGAGGCGGATCCATGGCTGACATGGGGCATTACAGCTTGTGGACGGTGTTCAATGCTCTCGATCTGAAGTCACCAACGAGCATCGAGCCGGCGATGACTCACACTTGTGGACTCAAGGACGGCATCGCTTTCCAAGTGGAGAACGACTATTCTTTCCCGACGGCCTCCGCCGTGCGATTCAAATATCCGGCAAGCGGGAAGAGACCCGCGGTGGAACTGGTGTGGTATGACGGCGGGATGCGTCCACCGACGCCGGAGGAGCTTGAGAGTAAGAACGAAGAGCTTCCGGTCGAGGGGATGATGTTCGTCGGGAGCAAGGGAAAGATCCTTTCTGGCTTCCAGCTTGAAGATCCGCAGTTGATAGCGCAAGGAAGCACGCCCAAGGATATGGTGGCGCCAGTTCATGTACGCGGCCAACAGGCTTCGCCGAGCATGCGCCAGTGGATTGCCGCGGTGCACGGAGGAGCTCAACCGCCTTCGAGCTTCTTGAACGCGTGGCCGATCTCAGAGGCAGTAAATCTGTACGCAGTCGCACTGCGGACGGGCAAGAAGCTGCTCTACGACAGCCAGTCTCAAAAGATCACCAATGTGACAGACGCGAACAAGTACTTGGCGCGCGAATACCGGAAGGGCTGGGCCCCGCGAGCATAATCAGAATCGTGACGCAACCGTGTCAGACATGTGAAAAGCGTCGCGCCAGCCCTGGATGCGGTAGCGCACTAGATTTGGTCACAGAGAAGGAGATCCTCTGTGACCCATCTACTCAGTTCCAGATCGCACTTTCCCTCCTCGCCTCCAAGCTTGAATGCCCGGGACCTCACCAGCATTTGCCGCTACGCTGAATCAGCAGTTACTGAGTCGATGCTCGATGGCAGGTGCCGCCGGCTCGGGCGTTTGACGAACTCGCCTCGAGGCAAAATCGCTTTAACGCGCCATTTACGAACCGCTTCTATTCTCAAACACATGCGGAATATGAAACGGGCGCCGCGTAGCTTTTCCTAATTTGTTCAAAGTTGTGACAAATGAGGATTGACATGGGTTTTGGAAGTTCGTACGGTAATTCAGAGCTTCCCCGTGACTGTAAATTCAACCCCGGGCCTCACTGTGACCCCTGCTCGCACACCGACCCCCTTGTCCGTGCGGCGGCAGGGCCCCGACTCGTAGAGGTCCCGGTACACCAAGCAACACATCTTGAGGAGCAACATCGTGAGACGCAAACACTTCCTTGTACTTCTTGTTCTGCTCATCTGCGGTTCATTTGGCTGGGCGCAGTTTGAGACCTCTGCTGTCTTGGGCTTTGTCCGGGATTCAAGCGGAGCGCCTATCGCCAACGGCAAGGTGACGCTGGTGAATGTGAGCACCGGTATCACTACCGCCGCAACAACAGACAATGACGGCCACTTCCAGTTTCCAGATGTTCACGTCGGCCGTTACAAGGTGACGGCGTCTGCTCCCGGCTTCAGCGATTCGGTCACTGATCCTTTCGCTGTAAACGTAAGTACCCGTCAGCGTGTCGACGTCACGCTCAAGCCGGGCAGTGTTGCCGAAACGGTAGTTGTCTCCGGCGCCGCGACACAGCTCGAGAGTGAGACGTCTTCTACAGGCACCATGATCTCTGAGACGCAGGTGCACGATTTGCCTCTCAATGGCCGTGCCTACGGCGACCTCATGTCGCTCGCTCCTGGCGTACGGCGCAACAACCTCGAGAACCAGTCGGTGACGAGCCGTGACGCTTCGTATAACGTGAACGGCCAGCGATCGGAGTTCAATAACTTCCTTCTCGATGGTTTGGATAACAACGCGTATGGCACATCGAACCAGGGATTTTCGAATCAGGCAATTCCTCCGTCGCCCGACGCCATCAATCAGTTCCGCATTGAAACCAACAACTACTCCGCTGAGTTTGGCCGTGCCTCCGGTGCGGTAGTGAACGTATCCATCAATAGCGGCACCAATCAGGTGCACGGCAAGCTTTGGGAGTATCACCGCAACACGATCTTCAATGCGATCGGGCCATTCGCTGCGCCGATCAATAAGCTGACGGGCAAGGCGCAGAAGCCGATGCTCATCCGCAACCAGTTCGGCGGCGACATCGGTGGGCCGATCCTGCATGACCGTCTCTTCTACTTCGCTGACTACGAAGGCAATCGGCAGGTGCAGGCGCAGTATGCAGCAGCTACCGTTCCCACCGACCTTCAACGTCAAGGAATCTTCCAGACCACTACGGGCGCCCCTGTTCCTCTGCGCAACCCGATAACCGGCGCCGTTTACGCAAACGGCATTGTTCCCCAATCAGATTGGACGCCGCTTGCGACTGCGGTAATTGGCGCGCTGCCAGCTCCGAACGTTGCGGGCTTTTCCAACAACTATGTCTCGTTCCCGCGAGCCAGGCTTACCGACAATAAGGGTGACGGTCGGCTTGACTACATCGTTAGCAACAAGACGACGGTGTTCGGCCGCTATAGCGACCACAAGGGCGATATCGTCGACGCAACCTCGATTCCCGGAGACGCCGGCGATGGCGGCAACGGTACCATCCACGCTTACAATCGCCAGATTGCTTCCGGCATCACGCACGCTTTCGGACCGAACTCCACCCTGGACGCGCGAATTGGGTTCACTTGGACCCACGGCGGGAAGAGCCCCTATCTTGCCGGCCAGGAAAGCCTGAACGTGCAGGCCGGCGTGCCGGGTCTCCCCACTGATAAGACCGTAGTCCGCCGCCTCAGCAACGAAAGCGTGAAGAACTTCACTACCTGGGGCGCGCAGACCTCGAATCCGCAGTTCCAGAACCCTTTCGTGGTCAACCCGAAGCTCAACTACTCGCTCATCCGGGGACGCCACAGCATGAAGTTCGGCTGGGAATATCTCTCCATCAATACCGAGGTCGATGACTTCAATCCCGTCTACGGTGGCGAGACATTCAGCCAGGGATTCAGCCAGAACGGCGGCGGCACCAGCGACGCGGGCGCTGGCGCAGCAGCTTATCTCACCGATTTCCTTACCGGTGCGCGCGACAGTTATCAGCTCAATAACTTCCGCATCGTCAACTATCACCAGCGCATGAACTACTTCTACGTTCAGGATGACTGGAAGGTTCTGCCCTCCCTGACCGTCAACGCGGGTCTGCGGTATGAACTGGTAACGCCGCAGTGGGTCGACGGAAACCACCTGGCGAATTTCGATCCAGCGACCAACACAATCATCCAGGCGTCCGGTGGCTCGCTTTATAAGCGCGCTCTGGTGAACACGCCGAAGATGGATTTCGCTCCGCGCTTTGGCATCGCATGGCAGGCTGATCCGAAGACCGTGGTTCGTTCGGCTTACGGATTGAGCTTCGATCAGTTCAATCGAGAGGGCGGTGAAAATCTGCTCGCTTACAACGGTCCGTACATCATCAACTCAGCAGTGAACCAGGTGGCGCCGTTCGCCTTTACGGGAACCAAGCAGCCCCTTTGCACAGGGGACAATTACATCAACTGCTTCCGTCCGGTGATGCAGGGGTATCCGTCGAACTTTGTGGCGGCCAGTAACTTCAACACCTTGATTGCTCAGACCCGCTACATCCCGAAAGATATTCCGACCGGTTACGTGCAGGCCTGGCACCTCGATGTGCAGCGGGAGATCGGGCACAACAGCGTTCTCACTCTTTCGTATGTCGGCGAACACGGCGTTCACATCTGGGTGCTGGCCGATCTCAACCAGGCAGCGGCGAACACACCTACGGGAACACTCAGTGTTCAGGCTCGTCGTCCAATCACGACCTTTACCACCATTGAAGAATCGATCCCGGCGGGCTTCCTCAACTACAACGGCCTGCAGGCCAAATTCGAGCACCGTTATGCCGGCGGCATCTACCTCCTCAACTCATTCACCTGGTCACACGCGATCGACAACGCTTCAGGCCATCTTGATACGCCGAACGGCGACAACTCGCGGGTGAATCTGGCGAACCTCGAGGGAGAACGCGGTCAATCCGCCTACAACCAGCCCATCAACAATACCCTCAGCGTGGTCTGGGATCTGCCGTTCGGAAGCGGCCGGCATTTCGTAAACGGGATGCCACGTGCTGTCGATACGGTGCTCGGTGGATGGCAGCTTACAGCGATCAACACCGACACGAGCGGTCAGCCGTTCAACTTGACTTACAGCCCGGCAGCGGCTTATCAGCTCAGTCCGCTGCTGACACAGCGTCCGAATCAGAATGGCAACCCGATCAATCCAAGCGATAAATGGGTGAAGACCACCTCTGCTCTCAATGGATACCTGAATACAACGGCCGTCACTCTGCCCAGCGATCCTTCGCATCCTTACGGGACTGCCGGACGAAACTCGCTGCGCGACATGACCTTCAACCAATTCGACCTCGGTCTGCACAAGAGCTTCCGTCTCTGGAATGAGCACTCCTCGTTTGATCTGCGCGGCGAAGCTTTCAATGTGCTGAACAAGGTCAACTACATGGCGCCAAACTCAAACCGCAGCTCCGGCAGCTTCGGCTCGATCACAAGCTATTTCCCGCCGCGTCAGCTTCAGGTTGCGGGAAAACTCAGCTTCTAATCAGGAGAAAGCCTGAATGGCGCATATTACTCGTCGCAGCTTCGGCGCACTTACCGCCGCGGCACTTACAGCAAATCTCACGCGCTCGCTATGGGCGCGTGAGGTTGCGCCACAATCCGGCAGCCGGCGATTCTATATCGCACTGATCGCAGACACCCACATCATCGACGACTTCTACGTGAAGGGCAGTGAGAATGGAGTCGAAGATAATGAAAGTATTCTGCTGACTACCCCCAGACTGATCTCTGCTCGTGATCTGATCAACTCACTTTCTCCTGCCATCGAACAGGTCTTTCTGCTCGGCGATTACTTCCACAACTATCCGTCGCAGGACTACGATTTCTACTTCAAAAACAAAACGCGGTTGGACAATGCCAAGGCCATTACCGACGGCTTTCACATGCCCGTCCACATTGGATGGGGAAATCACGACTATGATGTGCGGCATGTACCGCGCGAAATGAGCCATCGCCTTTTCAAGGCAAAGTTCAACACCGATCCGTACTGGGCTTTCGATTACAAGGGCTACAAATTTGTCCACCTGAACAACTTCCTGGGATCGACCCAGGACAACAAGGCTGCGAATTTTAATCCCAATACCGGCAGCCTTGGCGAAGAGCAGCTACAGTGGTTCGAAGCGCAGCTCGCCCAGCGCAAGCCCACATTTGTCTTCGTGCATTACCCGCTCATTTCCGTGCAGGACGTGGAGTTTCACGATTTCGGCCTGCATCCGCTTTTGCGCAAGCATGCCGACACGATTCAACTCGTTGTCGCCGGGCACGTACACAAATGGGTTGACTTCGCGCACACCTATGGGCCGCAGCACTACATTATGGCGGCCACGCGCTACGATCCCAACGCTTACATGCTCCTCGAGATTGACCCTGATCGTGGCAGTTACCGCTTTCTCAACGCCGATCTCGTAGAGTGGTCCACGCACTATAGCAAGCCATATCACGCCGTCTGAGATGCGAGCGCTTCGGCCCGCACTCACGTTCCCAGCCCTTATCGCACGCCGCCCCAAGATCATCTCTCAACGAAATCCCTCAGATTTCGGCCTCGCACGAGAGGCGCATATACTCGTATTCACTGACGTGAACGACCTGGGCGCACAATCGAATATCTCGTCGCGCGAACGATCGCAATGGTTTTACATCAGGCTGGCGATAAGCGCGATCCTGTTGGTGCCAGCCATCTGGTTCACCTGGCTCACGGTCGATGGCCTTGCAATGCGCCGCGATCTTCGCGTGGATCTTGCGGAACTTCAGCACGTCCGCTACGGCCTTCTGAGCGCAGATCAATGGCGCGGCATCATTGGGCCCATCCTGAACGCGCAGGTGGACAAACTCGACCTCCAGGGACAGAGCAAAAATCTGCGCCCCATGGTGGAGCATTCGCTCAACTCTCTGCTCGACAACATTCAGAAGCAGATGACGGCCCCAAAGCCTGCCGGATCCGATGCGAAAAAGCCCGCTCAGCCCAACGCAAAACCAGCACCCCCCCCGTTCACCGCCCCGCCTATGATGGTGAACATGATCGTCAGCTCGCTTCGCCCGCACATTCCGGAGTACACCAACGTCGTGCTGGCTGAGTTGGCGAAGCCGCAAAACCAGACCGCATTTAAAGAGTCGGTGCGAACGGTGCTGAACGATGCGGTCAAGAACACATTCAGCTCAGTGGATATGACTACGTATTCCGCAATACTCAAACGCTACGGATGCGCTTCCAGCGCCGCGTGCGAGGAAATGCTGCGCAATCGAATCCAGGTGGCTGACAGCCAACTGAACAAGGACTACCTCATCGTCCTCGCCTCGGCGGCCTTGGGGTTCATTCTGCTTACAGCGACGCGCGCGCCGCTCTCGCGCCCGGCAGTTGTCGTGTTGATGCTGTTCTGCATTGCCATGCTGGTGGGCGGTGTATTGAGTCCCATGCTTGAAGTGGAAGTACGCGTCACGCGTCTGGACGCGACGTTGCTCGGAGCGCCCATCGAGTTTCGCGACCAGTCGCTCTACTATCGCAGCAAAACTGTGCTCGAAGTATCCCGCAGCTTGCTCGAGATGCATCGCCCTGCAATGTCGCTCGTTGCTGTGCTTGTGATTCTGTTCAGCGTTGTATTTCCGGCGTTCAAAATGCTCGCCCTCAGCGCATCTTTGTTTCGGCCGTCATTGTTGCGCAATAGCCGCATCGTGAGGGTGCTGGCCTTCGAGTTGTCCAAGTGGTCCATGGCCGACGTAATGGTGCTGGCGATCTTCATGTCGTTCATCGCCTTTAATGGAGTAATTGAAAGCGGCATGGGTGGCATTCGCGCTGAACCCGCTGTCCAACAACTGGTTCTTCCGACAAACAGCTCGACCATTCTGCCCGGCTACTACCTGTTCATTGGATTCTGCGTGGGCAGCATTTTTCTCTCGAAGAAGCTGGAGCGAGGAATAGCGTCAAAGTCGGCGTCCGACCGTGATTGAGGACAAGAGTTCTTGACTGCCTTCATGAATCAGACATGCTTCATCGAGACTGTTCCGCTTTCACAACGAAGTACGTAACGGTGTCGCCATCCGTTACCAGCGTTTGGTGCGGCATGCCTGCCGGAATGTGTACGACATCGCCCGCGCGCACTTCCTGACGCGTTCCGCCTTCGACAGACTTGCCGCGAATCTCACCCTCGCTGACTGTCTTTTGGTCGACCACGCTGCCGCCAGTGACGACCGTCGCATGTCCGTCGAGGATTACGAACATGTCGGCGAAGTTCTGGTGGAGTTCGCCGCCTCCGCTCTTCTGACGGAACGCAAGCATCGTGTAGTGATGGGGATATTTCTCCAGAGTCTCGCTGGCTGAGCCATCGCCCTTAGCGGCCTGCTCCTGCAGGTGCTTGGCGCGTTCCAGCAGCTGTGCTTTCGACCAATGATCCGATTGCATCGTTTGTGCCTGTGCCCCCAACGCACTCACTACCAGAACTGCACCCAACAGCTTAACAGCTGCAACTTGCATCTGCGCCTCCGCAATGGTGAACTGTCGACTGCAAAAGAATACTCGTTGGCCCGGCTGCAGTCACACTACTTTAATCCAGCCATTTCCCGCGCCCGCAGAAATATCTTCAGGAACATGAGCTTCGTCAGCTTGCCCGTGTTCGTATTCTGCAACGACGGATGATAGCTCGTGATCGCCTTCAGTCCGCTCGGGAGAGGGAATTCGTTTCCGTGACCGAATGGGTACTCAGCGCGAACGACTTTTGCACCATTGCGCTGCTCATGCGCGAGAAGGCCGTCGAAGGCGATACGTCCCAGGCACACTACAACGCGCATATTTTTCAGCAGTGCCATCTCCTGGTCCAACCAAGGGGCGCAGTTGCGCAACTCTTCGGGCGTAGGCTTGTTGCCCGGAGGTGCGCAGCGTCCGACAGAGGTGATCCAGAGCCCGTGCAACCTCATTCCGTCCTGCAAGGAGGTAGCTTTTGGTTGGGATGCGAACCCTGCTTCGAAAAGTGTCGGATAGAGGAAGTCGCCCGATCCGTCGCCCGTGAAAGGCCGTCCAGTTCGATTGGAACCGTGCGCTCCCGGCGCAAGCCCGAGCGCAAGCACGCGCGCCTCCGGATCGCCAAATGATGGCACAGGACGGCCCCAGTATTCCCACTCCATGTAGGCACGCCGGCGCACGCGCGCGATTTCGGTGCAGTGCGTTCGGAGCCGGGGACAAAGATCGCACTTCACGATGCGCGCATTCAGTGCTTCAAGAGTCTTTGGAAAAGAAGCCATCCATCCTAGGTTATAACGACCGCCGGATGCCAGTTTGCCCGCACTTCATGGGCTTTTCACAGCTGAACCTTCACCTCTTCTGCGCCATCAGATACCATGTGTCACACGGAGAACCTTCCAATGAAATCAGCGAAAATTCTCGTCCTTGCAGGCGACTTTGTAGAGGATTACGAACTCATGGTGCCCTTTCAGGCGCTACAGATGGTTGGCCATATTGTGGATGTTGTTTGCCCGGGCAAGAAGAAGGGGGAGCAGGTCCGCACCGCCATCCACGACTTCGAAGGCGATCAGACCTACACCGAGAAGCGCGGCCACAACTTCACCTTGAATGCCACATTCGATGAAGTGAATCCGGCTAGCTACGACGCGCTGGTCATTCCCGGCGGCCGGGCCCCTGAGTATCTCCGCCTCAATCAGAAGGTCCTGGACATCGTGCGCCATTTCGACAAGGAAGGGAAGCCCATCGCCGCACTCTGCCACGGTCCGCAATTGCTGGCCGCAGCCGGCGTGCTGAAAGGCCGCAAGCTGAATTGTTATCCAGCCTGCGCACCGGAGATCGGACTGGCGGGAGGCACGTTTGTGTCCCTCGAGATGACCGACGCGATGGTGGATGGAAAGCTGGTTACCGGCCCGGCATGGCCGGCGCACCCGGCATGGCTCGCGAAATTCCTCGATGTGCTTGATGCACATCTGAAGCAGCAGGCTGCGGCCTAAACAGCTCTTGCACTCGGCTGAATCTCATTCGCTTGTTGACGACACGGCGGGCCGTACCGCGCGCACATGACGCAGCGGCAGTGCAGACCCGTTATTCAAGGTCTGCTGGATTTCGGCAATGATTGAGAGTGCGATAGCGGCTGGCGTCTCCGCGCCGATGTCGAGACCGGTGGGCGCGTTAATCTGTGCGAGCCATTGCTCGACGCGCTCCGGACCAGTTTCCAGCCCAAGCAGGCGCGCAGCTTCTGCCAGAACTTCACGGGTGCGCCGCTGCGGGCCCAGAACGCCGACATAGGCAGGCAGGCTGTCGCGCGCCAGCAACGAGGCCAGAATTCGCGAATCCTGGTCAAAGCTGTGAGTCACGAGGATGACGGCATCCGTCGTTTTCAGATCGGCAAAAGCGGACCCGTTCTCGAGCGGCATATTCGCGATTGGCAGCGTGACTACCGCATCGGCGGCAGGAAACCGTTTGTGTGCGACCAGGTTGCTGCGTCCGTCTGCAACGGCAACAAACCACCCCAGCTGCCGCGCCAGCTGAGCAATCGGCTTGGCATCATCGCCTGCGCCGAAGATCCACAATCCTGGTCGAGCTGCACGATAGTCAACCCAGACACGAGTGGTCTTCTCGCCCGCAGTCACCCGCTGATCGATCGATTGCATGTGCTCGAGAGCCTGAAGGGCCATGCTCTCTAGAATCGGTTCCAAACCGTTGGTCGGTTCAGAACCTGCCAATCCGTTAGAGACTGTTGGACCAGCAAACGCGCGGTTGCCAATCTCGTCGCCTTCCAGCACGGTTGCAATCGCCACTGGAACCCGCGCATGAAATGCGGCTTCCAGCGCTCTCAACAGCGGAGCCGCGGTTGCGCGGCGTTCCAGCAGAACATAAACAACGCCACCGCAACCCGAGCCATACGGAACGTCACCGTCATCTGCAACGGTTGAGTAGCGTCCTACGACAGGGCCGGAATCTGTGAGCCAGCATGCGCGTTTTGCGACTTCGGCTTCGAGGCATCCGCCGCTCACCGTGCCTGCACGACGGCCGTCTCGCGTAATCAGCATACGTGCGCCGGGCTTGCGGTAGCTCGGCCCGTCGACATCGACCACTGTGGCCAGAACGTAGTCCGCGCCGGCTGCTTCTAGTTCGTGGCAAAGCGGCAGGATGTTCTCGAGATCCGTCATTTACCAGCCATTTTACGCCTGCAGCACTTTTGACTGGAGCAGGTCCTCAATCGTAACCGGAAGTTCGCGAACCCGCACTCCCGTAGCGTGATGCACGGCAGCAGTAATAGCCGCGGCGACACCGGCAAGGCCGATCTCACCCACTCCGCGAGCCCCATACTCGCCCATAACAGGATCGGGATAGTCGAGGAACGTGACGTCAATCTGCGGAGAATCAGCGCAAGTCGCCATCAGATAGTCGGCCATGCTGCCATTGATCGGCTGACCTGTCCGCTGATCGTGAATCGTTTCCTCCAGCAGACCCATGCCGACACCCATCACGACCGCGCCAGCAATCTGATTAGCCGCCGCCGTGGGGTTGATGATCCGCCCTGCGTCGATCACCGTCACAACCCGGCTCACGCGCAGGCGGGCCATCTCAGGCTCCCACTCCACCTCAACAAACTGCGCACCGTAGGAGTGCAGCGACTTGTCCTTTGACTGCGGATCTTCCCAGGTGGGAACCGTCTTGCCTTCCGCGCTCAGGCCATCGATACGAGCTAGCTTCAGAATCTCTGCGAACTCCGGATCGCCGGCTGCCTGGTCCTTCTTGCGAATGCGTCCTTCCGCGAACTCGAGCTCTTCCACCTTTGCACCCTTCAACGGAGAGCCGTCGGTCCCGGTAGAGAGAGCGAGCATCTTCTTCATCGCTTCCGTGGAGGCATTTGCAATCGCGTTGAGCACTGAGCCGGTCACCATTGACCCGCCCGACATTGGTCCATCAGGCAGAGCGCTGTCCCCAAGTACCACATCGATGCGGTCGAGAGGGACGCCTGTCTTCTCGTGAACGACTTGCGCGAAGGTTGTGTACGTGCCGGTTCCAATGTCCTGCGTGCCGCTGCGTACTGAGACGCGCCCGTTTGAGTGGAACTCAACGTGCGCAGTGCAGGGTAGACGTACGGCCACCCAACTGGCTCCGGCAACACCCCAGCCGAGGATTTTGCCATCGCGCCGCATCGATCCGATGCCCGCTGTACGCTTCTCCCAGCCGAACTTCTTCGCGCCAACCTCGAGACACTCCCGGTAATGACGCGACGAGAAGGGGATATTTTTCTCTTCATCCTTCTCCGCATCATTGAGGATTCGCAGCTTCAACGGATCAATTTTCAATTCATCCGCCAACTCATTCATCGCGGATTCCAGCGCATAAAGCCCGGGAACAGCCCCCGGACCGCGCATGTACATCGGAGCTCCAAGATTTCGCCGCACCAGCCCGCTGGTCACGGAGAGATTCGCAACGCTATAGAGGTAAGGCGTAGCTTCAGCGCAGCCTTCCTCAAAATCGTCGAGCATCGATGTCGAGTTCAGATAATCATGGCTCAGGGCGAGCAGTTTGCCATCGCTCGAAGCTCCGAGGCGAATGCGCTGCTCGGTGCGCGGACGATACCCGACACTTGAGAACATCATCCGGCGCGTGAGGCTGAGCTTCACCGGCCTGTCTAGCTTGCGAGCCGCTACGGCATTCATTGCGCAGTAGGGCCACGGGAACAGCTTGCCACCGAATCCGGATCCGAGAAAGCGCGTCACGACACGCACGTTCTCGATGGGAATTCCCAGCGTCTGCGCCATCACCACGCGATGATTCACGACGCCTTGCGTCGTTTCGAACATGGTGAGTTGGTCGCGATCCCACACCGCAACTGAACCGTGCATCTCGATCGGATTATGTGTCTCGATCGGCGTCACGTAGGTCTGGTCGACTTTGACGGGCGATGTTCCAAATGCCGTGTCGAAATTTCCGCGATGGCTGCCTTTCTTGCGCTCGCCCTTATAGTCATCCAAAGATTCGCGAAGGTTCGGCTTCTCGGCTTCGAATTCCGCTTTAACCACAGCCGCGGCTGCCGTGGCCTGCTCAAACGTATCTGCCACCACGAGCGCAATGTACTGACCCCAATGACGAACGATTTCGTCCTCAAGCGCCGATCGTACTTCGCTATTGGTCGCGTCGCCATCGCCAGGCACTGTACGGTACAGCGGACCAATGTTGCCGTGATGTAGAACCAGCAGGACGCCCGGCATCTTCTCGGCTGCTGATGTATCGAGCGAGCGAATGCGCCCGCTCGCAACCGACGCAATGACTGGCACCGCATAGACCATGCCGTCGATATGGAAGTCAGTGGCATATTTGGCCGTGCCAGTTGTTTTCAGCGGACCATCAATGCGGGGCGTCGGCCTGCCAATAATCCCAGCCGGTGTCGTGCTCATTCGTGCCTCTTTCGCTGCGCTCTGCGCAGTTCTCGCAAATCAAGCCTCGTGGACAGTGGACTTCAACAGATCCTCGATGCGAACCGGCAGTTCGCGCACTCGTACTCCGGTGGCATGGTAAACAGCCGCCGTAATCGCCGGCGCAACGCCCGCCATGCCGATTTCGCCGATCCCGCGCGCACCATACTCATTCACGATGTAATCGGGATAGTCGAGGAAGGTGATGTCCAGGTCGGGAAGGTCTGCAATCGTCGGAACAATGTAATCCGCGAAGTTGTTGTTGATCGGCTGTCCGGTCCGGTGATCGTGTACCGTTTCCTCAAACAGGCTCATGCCCAGGCCCATTACGACGGCTCCAAGCATCTGGTTTGTGCCTGCGCCCTTGTTTATGATGCGGCCACAATCAAACACAGATGCGACGCGGCTCACACGAAGGCGGGCGATCTCCGGCTCCCATTCGACTTCCGCAAAATGGCATCCATACGAATGCAGCGAGTACTGCTTCGCCTTGGGATCTTCAAACGATGGCGCAGTTTTGCCAGTCGCTGTAATGCCGCTCAGATTCGCCATTTTCAAGACTTCTTCGAAGGGAACGCCATTTGCCGTAAGAGGTCTTCCGGAACTCATCGAGACGCCGACAACCTTGGGCTGCTGATCATTCTTCTGCATCACCCGGCCATTTGAAATGGCAAGATTCTCAGGCTTTATTCCATGGAATGGCGAATCGGGCAGGGATGCCGCGATGTGGAGCAAGCGCGTCACAGCGGAGTTCGTCGCCGTAGTTGTCGCCGGTAGCACTGCGCTGGTCGCCATTGAACCGCCTGACGTTGGTCCATCAGGCAGCGAGCTATCACCAAGGAACACGTCGATGCGATCCAGCGGCACGCCCGTCGCGGCATGAACCACCTGCGCAAAAATCGTGTACGTCCCGGTGCCGATGTCCTGCGTAGCGCAGCGAACGCAGACGCGCCCATTGGGGCAAAGCTCAACGCTGGCGGTGCATGGAATGCGCGCAGCCGACCACGATGCGCTTCCCATCCCCAGTCCAATGAACTTGCCGTTTCGGCGCATCGAACCCGGCTCCGGCGTCCGATTTTTCCAGCCGATCTTCTCCGCGCCTGTTGTCCAGCACTCTTTCAGATGTCGCGATGAAAAGGGAAGCTTCTTGCCTTCGTCGCGTTCCGCATCGTTCTTCAGGCGGAGTTCCAGCGGATCCATCTTTAGCTTGTCCGCAAGTTCGTTCATCGCTGATTCGAGCGCGAACAGCCCCGGAACGGCGCCAGGCCCGCGCATCGGAGCGGGCGCGCCAACATTGCGGCGCACCATGCCGGTAGTGACCACGAGATTCGGCGAGCTATACAGGAAGGGCGTCTGCTCGCCGCAATGCTCCACGAAGTCGTCCAGCTGCGAGGTTTGAGTAAAGAAGTCGTGACGGATCGCCGTCAGTTTGCCATCCTGCGACGCGCCTAGCCGGATGCGCTGCTGCGTGCGCGGTCTGTGACCCGTGTTGGAGAACATCATGCGGCGATCCACGCTGATCTTTACCGGGCGATTCAGCGTGCGGGCGGCCGACGCTGCGATCGATGATTGCGGCCAGGGAAAGAGCTTGCCTCCGAATCCCGATCCGATGAAGCGCGAAATCACACGCACATTCTCGCGTGAAACACCCAGCACCTGCGACATCACAACGCGGTGGTTCACGACCCCCTGCGTGCATTCGTAGAGCGTGTAGTTCTCTCCATCCCACACCGCCACCGTTCCGTGCAGTTCCATGGGATTGTGCGTCTCAACGGGAGTGACATAGGTCTCGTCCAGGGTGACGGCTGATGAAGCCAGCGCCTGGTCGGGATCACCGCGCTTCCAACTTTCGGGCCGATCGCCGTCGAAATCGCTGAGATCCTGTTTGACGTCAGGAGTTTCAGCGTCGTACTCCACCTTGATCGCAGCCGCAGCCGCTTTGGCCTGCTCCAGCGTCTCCGCAACAACTGCCGCAACGAACTGGCCCCAGTAGTAGACCTTGTCATCAGCAAACGGTGGCCGGGCTTCTGCGATCGTTCCGTCGGATTCATGCGGGTAGAAGCGATAAACGTTATCGATCTTTCTGTGATGCATCACCAGCAGCACGCCAGGCATCTTCTCCGCCGCCGAAGCATCCAGACTGCGAACTCTGCCTTTTCCTATGGTGGCTTGCACCGCGACTGCATGTACGAGATTCGGGAAATTGTGATCGACTGCATAACGCGCAGTCCCTGTCGTCTTCAACGATCCATCGATGCGAGGCACAGCCGCGCCAATAATGCCAGCTGCGTGGGGAAGTGTATACGTCGCCATAAGCAACTCCAGAATGTGCAACTATGCGGTTGCTGTTGCGTTTTTAAGCGAGCGCACTAGGCATCGCTTCGCCAGTTCCACTTTGAATGCGTTGTCTTTGTGCGGCTTGGCCTTTGCCAGCGCGGCCTCTGCCGCAGCCTTGAAGGTCGCTGCATTCGCGGACTTGCCCATCAGCGCCGCTTCGGCTTCGCGCGAGCGCCACGGCTTGGTTCCAACGCCGCCCATCGCCACGCGAATGTAGCGAATGTGGCCGCCTTCGACCCGCGCCACAATAGCGGCGGATGCAAGGGCGAACTCGTAGCTGGCTCGGTCGCGCAATTTCAGGTACGTAGACTTTGCGCCCTCTTGAGGCTTGGGTAGATCTACGTACGTGATCAGATCGCCCGGTTCCAGAGCGTTTTCGATATGCGGCGTTTCGCCCGGCAGCTTGTGGAAGTCTGCAATCGGAATGGTGCGCTTGCCCTTCGGCCCTTCAACATGAATCACCGCTTCGAGAGCCACCATGGCCACACACATGTCAGAAGGATGCGTTGCAATGCACTTGTCGCTAGTGCCAAGCACAGCGTGCACACGGTTGAAGCCTTCCATCGCAGCGCAGCCAGAGCCCGGAGTCCGCTTATTGCAGCCGTAGCCCTCTGGAGTGCCCGCATTCGGCTCGCGGAAGTACATGCATCGCGTGCGCTGCAGCAGGTTTCCGCCAGTCGTAGCCATATTGCGCAACTGCGGCGAAGCCCCGGAGAGAAGAGCTTCTGACAGGACCGGATACGATTTCTTCACTTCTTCGTTCCATGCCAGGTCGGAATTCCGCACCATCGCCCCGATGCGCAGGCCACCATCGGGCAGCTTCTCAATCTTTTCAAGCGGCAGCAGGTTGATGTCGACCAGCGTCTTCGGCGTCTCGACGTGCAGCTTCATCAGGTCAACCAGCGTGGTGCCGCCGGCGATGAACTTCCCCTCATGCGCGCTCGCCAGAGCTTTTTCAACGCTCGGAGCTTTGACGTAATTAAATGTCTCCATTGTCAGTCTCCTCTTTCTATGCGCGCGACCGAACTTGTTTCACGGCGGCGAGAATGTTGGTGTAGGCACCGCAGCGGCATATGTTGCCGGACATCGCCTGCTTGACTTCGTCGTCCGTGGATCCGATCGGCTCCTTGAGCAGCGCAACCGCGCTCATGATCTGTCCGCTCGTGCAATATCCGCACTGGTAGCCATCGTGCTCGACAAAGGCCGCCTGCATGGGATGCAGATTGCCGGGCTGGCCGACTCCCTCGATGGTCGTGATCTCGTCGCCTTCATGCATCAGCGCGAATGAGAGGCAGCTATTCACCCGGCGTCCGTTGACGTGGACTGTGCATGCGCCGCACTGCCCGTGGTCGCAGCCCTTTTTCGTGCCGGTGAGGTGAATGCGCTCGCGAAGCGTATCCAGCAACGTGGCACGCGGATCGAGATTCTTGAGCGGGTACTCTTTGCCGTTCACTCGCAGCGTGAGGGTGATTCCCCCTGCAGCTTCGGTCTGCTCCTGAATTGGCTCTTCAACCGGAGAAGCCGCGGCCAGAGGCGCCGTCCCGGCCAAAAAGCTCGTTGCACCGATGCCGCCCAGGAACGACCGCCTGCTCACACGCACCTTTGCAGATTCGAGTCCGAGCGGTTCAAGTTCTACGGATTGCTGGTCGGGGGCGAGCTGATGATTTGAGTGCTCCGGGGTACGCGAGCGCAAATGCCTGAAGCGCGTGTCAATGCTGTCTGCCACAGGTCGACCTCCTTGAGACAGGACTGCCTATGAAATTGTTTCGAACTGGCGGCGTGCCGAACAGGGGAACGAGCCAGAAAACGCCGTGCCGATATCCTACGCCCACGACCTTATAGCTGGGAATCCGGCCGTTTGAGCGCAGCAAAATCGGCTTACCAGGATTTCGCAGCCATTGGCCCGACGGCTTCGGCCTCAATGAAAATGATGGCCCCCGGGCCTGCGATGTGCTTAGCTTGCTGTTGCCAGTTCGGCCGGCTTTTCCCGTTCAACCAGCTGCGGCCCGCCAATCCGGATCCGATCTTCTATAGCCTTGTAGTTGGCGATCTTGTGAGCTAAAAGGGCGTGAGCTTTCTGTAACTCGGCGATCTTCTCGGCAATACCTGCCTGGTGATCTTCGAGCAGTTTGCGCCGCTCCAGTGAAGTTGCGTCTCCCTGCTCGCGAAGTGCCGCATATCGCTGCATCTCGCGAATGGACATGTTTGTGGCTCGCATGCAGTGCAGGAAGTTGAGCCACGCCTCGTCAGCTTCTGAATATCTTCTGTGACCGTTGCGCGCGCGGCCAACTGGCTGGATCAAGCCAACGCGCTCGTAGTAGCGAAGAGTGTGCGCGGTCATTCCGCAACGCTCAGCCATGGATCGGATAGTGTAACCAGCGTCTCTCATCACCTCCAACCTACAACTTCGAGCGCGCACGAAGTCAACGGCGCTAGGCGTGTGAAATGAGGTGTTTACGCATTCCTTATACGTCCTTTTTTGCCGCTATATTTCAGCAATTTCACCGTTTTCAGATAGTTAAGGTCTCTGGCTCAGATCACAGCCCTTGCTGGGACTTAACATTTCTTAAGGAAATATGTTTCCAGTTGTCCCAAAGGTGAGCTATTCCAAGGGGTTTGTGGGCTGGAAACTTGGGGCCGGGTGCCGCGATTTTTGCGTCTCTCAACGGCTTCCATCGCCTATGATCGTTTGGACATGAAAGACGCTCGCGACCAGCACGAATCCATGCTCGCAAGAGCAATTGAAGAGGCCCGCTTCAGCCGGGCTGAAGGTGGAATTCCCATTGGAGCCGCTCTCTTCACCAGCGCTGGAGAACTGGTTAGCAGCGGCCACAACCGCCGAGTGCAGCAGGGTGATCCCACCATGCATGGCGAGATTGACGCGTTCCGGCGAGCCGGACGGCAGAAGAGCTATCGCGACTTGATCATGGTCACGACTCTCGCACCATGCTGGTACTGCAGTGGCCTCATCCGTCAGTTTCACATCGGCAAGGTGATTGTCGGCGAGAGCCGGACCTTCGCAGGCGGCATCGAATGGCTTCGCGAGAACGGAGTCGAGGTCATCGACCTCGATAACAGTGCCTGCCGTGAGTTGTTGCAAAGCTTCATCGCTGAACATCCCGAGATCTGGAATGAAGATATCGGGGAAGAGTAGCGACCGGACCTCATCTACTTTTACTGGAGAAACTATGGAGCGTCGCGATTTTCTAGCAGGAACCCTCGCCGCATCCGCGCTTGCTGCGGCGCCGGGTGCCGGAGCACAGACCCAGGGCAATTCATCCAAACAGCGCGAGTATTACCAGATTCGCCGTTATTTCATGCAATCGGGATCGCAGACTTCGCTGACGGAGAAGTACATTAGCGAAGCGCTCATTCCAGCCCTCGCGGGCAAGGGTGATCCAGTTGGCGCATTCCGCCTCGAAATCGGCCCCGAGACGCCGACTTTCTATGTCCTTATCCCGGTGCCGTCTCCAGCGGCTGCTGCTTCGCTTGAAATCGACCTCAGCCAGAATGAAACGTACCTGAAAGCTGCCGAGCCGTTCTGGAGCGCACCCGCGTCGTCGCCGGCATTCGTTCGGGTTGACTCGTCCCTGCTGATTGCGTTTGAAGGCTGGCCGAAGATTACGCCGCCTGAGAAGGGAAAGCGGATTTTTCAACTCCGCACCTACGAGAGCCCCAGCTATCGCGACCACATTCGCAAAATCGAGATGTTCCACTCGGGCGAGTTCGACATCTTCAAAAATGCCGGCTTCCACCAGGTCTTCTACGGCGATACCGTGATTGGACCGCGCATGCCGAACCTCACGTACATGCTCAGCTTTGCGGATCAGGCGGAACTCGATGCCAAGTGGAACGTTTTCCGTAATGATCCTGCATGGAAGAAGCTGTCCGCCGATCCGAAGTACGCCTTCGAGCCGATCGTCAGCAACATCACAAATTTGATCCTGAGCCCATTGTCCGCATCTCAGGTCTGATTCCGCTTGGCTATTGCCGCACCGCCCGTCGTGCTCCGAGCCGGACCGCGAGCCCTAGCAGACTCTGGTCTTCTTCGCGGGCAGCGGCAAGCTGCATTCCCCCCACGCGGCATGGAATTGTCACCACAGGATTGCCGCCGAGGCTGAACGGTACGGTATAGCGCAGAATTTGGCTTCGCGCCTGACTGTGATCCGAGCCCACGTTCAGTCGTGTAACTGGCGATGTCGGCAGCAGGATCAGTTCATGCTCGCGCAGCACGTTATCGAGGCGCGCGCGGAACTCCGCATGGCGTTCGCGCAAGATGGCCAGTTCTGAATCCCTGATGTGAGCGCCCCACTCCAGCCGCTCTCGTATGGCAGGTTGAATCTTGTCGAAGTGGCCGGCGTGGATGCGAGCTGCCTCCCATGCCTGGATGGGCGCAAAAATCTCGAATGCATCACGCCACCAGTCAACGTTGATGGCCGTGCTCCGCAGGCCGAGAGCCTGCAACTCATCAGTCAACGCATGGAAACTGCTTACGACTGTCGGCTCGCAGTCGTGCAGAAAGGCGTCATGAACCACAGCGAATCTTCGATACTCGCGCATTTCGGCCCTGTTCGCTCCGGCGAATGTCTCGGCCAGTAAAGATGCATCCTCAAGATCGCGAAACAGCCACCCCATCGTGTCGAACGACCGGGCCAGGTGCGCGCCCCCGCGCCAGTCACCGCGTCCGATCGAGGCGCGAAATCCTGCCAGTCCGCACAGAGCCGCAGGGCCGCGAATTGACCCGCCCGTATCGGTCCCGATTGCCGCAAGTGCAGATCCTTCAAGGACGCTCGCCGCAGCGCCGCTCGAAGATCCGCCCGTGAGTGCGCCGGGGTTGCCAGGCTGATCGCAATCGCCGAACTCCGGATTCTCGCCTGTGATGCCGTATGCCAGCGGGTGAAGATGCGTCTTGCCCGTAATGACCGCTCCTGCCTCGCGAAGCTGCTCCACTAGCCACGAATCCTCAGCGGCAATCCCGTTCACCTCTCGATAGAACTTCACCCCGCAAGTGGTCGGCGTTCCGGCAAGATCAAAACAGTCCTTCACCGAAACCGGGATGCCCCACAAGTTCGCTCGGCCATCACCGAAATCTCCGCCTGCAGCAGCGGCGATCGCCGAGGCACGCTCCGCCTCGTTCAACGTCCACTGTGGATCGCGCCACAGATAAGTGTTTTGGTGAGAATTCCGATTTGCACGGTCTAGAGCAGCTTCGGCGAGTTCTCTTGGAGCGACTCTGCCCGCAGCGAGCGCTGCGCGTGCACCGCGGATAGTGCCCGGAATCCACATTCCCGCATTCTATGCGGTGCATCAGCTTGCTCGGGCAAACCGCCCAGCTTCCACCTCAACTGAGTCCGTTCTCGACGAAGATGGCAGATCGCGCATGCAGTACCATGCCATCGGCAATAGCACCACGAGCATTGCGCAGCCAAACTCGCCGATCAGGTATGGCGTCCATGTGCGCTTCGCAGTGATGTGATCGAAGAATAACTGGATCACAGAATTGTGTGTTGCGTGAACCAGCGCGGTGGGCCAGATGCTGCCCGACTTCAGACGCAGCCAGCCCAGTACACACGCCGACGTGAGAACCATTGCGGAGAAGCAGGCGATCTGGTATGCCCTTGGCGTTCCATCGGCGCCATAGCCACTGAGGAATGCAGGAATGTGCCATGCAGCCCAGAAAACGCCGCTCACGATACACGCCATTCGCGGTCCAACCCAGTTCGACAACTCGGGGAATAGAAAGCCCCGCCAGCCGATTTCCTCACCGAGCCCGCTGATCATTGAAGGCGGCAGCAGGATTACGGAGATAAACCCAAACGCGGCTGCGATGACCATCCAATCCGGTCGCGTGGGCATATTCAAGGTGATGCGTGCTCGTTCCAGAAATGTTGCGCTTGGAACTCCACCGAGGCCTGTGATCCACACCAGCCCATACGAAATAGACGCGTAGGCAATAGGAATGAGCCAGCCCAGTGCAAGCCACTTCGGACGTGTGGTCCAGCCGATCGCCTTTAATGATCGTGCTGTGATAAAAGTGCTGATGATTGCAGCCAATCCTGGGCACCACATATATGCGAGGCTGCCTGCATGACCGAATACGCCGCGCCTGTCGAGGACCGCGGCAACTGAACTCAGGATGGCGGTGAGAACAAGAAACGTGATGACGCGTTTCTTAGGTGTGAAATTGCGTGAATCCGTTCGCATGGGCCGACCTCCAGCCGCTTCTGAGATGAAGGCCAGTACGCGCCGCGTTTCGCGAAAGTTCCACTCTTGCTCGCCGATGTCAGATGTGATGAATCATTGACGCAGCAGGATTGTGCCACTGCTGCCACCGCCTTCTCATCCCGGGAGTAGACTCATTCCGATGAAAGACGTTGCAGCAGTCATCATTGCTGCCGGCTCGAGCAGCCGGTTGGGCCAGCCGAAGCAGTTACTGGTTTTTGAAGGGGAGACTCTGCTGCACCGTGCCATTCGCATCGCACGCGAGGCCGGAACATCACGCGTGCTTGTCGTGCTGGGAGCACACCGCCATCAGATCGAAGGCCGCGTGAATTTATCAAACGCGGAGATTGTCGCGAACCCGGAATGGGAAGAAGGAATGGCCAGCTCAATCCGCGCGGGGACTCAAGCCCTGGATCAAGATGCTTCGGAATGCTCAGGTGTGCTGTTGCTGATCTGTGATCAGCCTGCCGTCACGGCCGAGCACCTGCGCGAGATGCTCGCCGCATTCAAGAGAGACCCTGACAAAGCGGTCGCTTCTGTGTACGCAGGAAAGCGCGGTATTCCCGCCATCTTCCCGCGAGAAGCCTTTGCTGATCTGCTTTCACTCCGGGGAGATCAGGGCGCTCGCGGTCTGCTGGCGCTCCCGAGCCGGAGTGTGGTCGAAGTTCCGCTGGCTTTCGGAGAAATTGATATCGACAGCCCGGAGGATCTGTCCCACCTGTGGGCGCCCTAAATGCTGTGCAATACTGAACTTGGCCTACCAGGATCGCTGCCACAAATGCCGAGTAATCGACAGCCCAACCTCGACTTCCTCCGACAGGCAATTTCCCTCGCTACCCGTAACGTCAGCTCCGGCAACGGTGGTCCATTTGGCGCTGTTGTAGTGCGGGACGGCAAGGTCATCGCAGAAGGAGTCAACCTTGTGACTGCGACGAAGGACCCCACGGCCCATGGTGAAGTCACGGCCATCCGCAACGCCTGCAAGACGCTGAATACCTTCTCTCTGGCGGGGTGCGAGCTTTACTCGAGTTGCGAGCCGTGTCCTATGTGCCTGGCAGCATCGCACTGGGCCCGGCTCGATGCCGTCTTCTTTGCTGCCAGCGCTGAGGACGCAACGAAAGCGGGTTTCGATGACGAATTCCTTTACGCCGAGTTCCGCAAAGATCCAGCCGACCGCCTGCTGCCCCAGGTTCAGTTTCTTCGCGACGAGGCGTGGTCCAGCTTTGCCGTCTGGATCGCTTCAACGAACAAGATGCCTTACTGACCCGACTTGACCTGCGGGTTCGTCATTCCTGCCTCAACCGCAAGCATCTGATTTCGCGGAGATAGCGATTAGAAGTGCTTTAAATGCAATGTTCCGCTCTTGCCCAAGCTTGTTTCGGTGCGATAACGTCTATTACTCATCCCTTTTCTTACGGGAGTCTGCCGCCCGATACTGGATTAAGGCCGGCAGACCAGAGTACGCGAGCTTCCCGAGGTCTTCATGAGTACCGCAAGCATCCCTGACGATCTACTGCTGCGAGAGCGCTTTACAGACATAAAGCCCCCGCTTTCGCCGCAGGCGGCTGTCATTGAAGCAAATCGTTGCCTGAACTGTTTCGACGCGCCATGCACGGCGGCCTGCCCCACCCATATCGATGTTCCAGGATTCATCAAGCGCATCAGCACCGGGAACCTTCGCGGCTCCGCTCTTCGCATTCTCGACGCAAACATTCTCGGCGGCAGCTGCGCCAAAGCCTGTCCGGTCGAAGTTCTCTGCGAAGGCGCCTGCGTCATGCACCGCTACAACAGCGAGCCAATTCAAATCGGACGCTTACAGCGCTATGCGATGGACTCCTTCCAGGCTACAGGCGAGGAGTTGCTGACCGCACCGCGCGGCTCCCGCAACGTACAGGTTGCATGCATTGGCGGGGGGCCCGCGTCTCTGGCCTGTGCGGCAGAGCTTTGCCGGCACGGTGCGCACGCCATCATTATTGAGCGCAATGAACTGCCCGGGGGCCTGAACACCTACGGCATTGCCGAGTACAAGCTCCGCACTTCTGATAGCCTGCGCGAAGCTGAGATGATCCGCCGCATGGGGGTGGAGTTCCGCACAGGCGCAGCGATCGAAACGGCTGAGGCTCTGGAGGAACTGGAATCGGAGTTCGACTTCCTATTCCTCGGGGTAGGTCTCGGCGCGATGCAGCGGATGAACATTCCCGGCGAGGACCACAAGGGCGTACTCAACGCACTTGAGTTCATTGCCTCCTATAAAACAGGCCGTCTCCGGGAGTTGACCGGAACAGTCGTGGTGGTCGGAGCCGGAAACACTGCTATCGATGCAGCCAGCGCGGCCCGGCGCCTCGGCGCGGAGACCGTGTACCTGCTCTATCGCCGCGGGGAGCGCGAGATGACTGCCTTCGATTTCGAATACGAGCACGCCAAGCACGAAGGCGTGCAGTTCCTCTGGCGTCGGCAGCCGTACGCGATCCGCACCAACGAGCGTGGCCGCCTGCTGCTCGACACTGTGCAAGTCAACGAGGTAGGCAGGTCGCTGCAACCCGTCGAGGGCTCGGAAAACGTAATCGAGTGTGACTACGTGATTCCGGCGATCGGCCAATCGCCTTTCGCCCAGCTTGTTCAGGAACTGCGCCGCATCGAGTTGCGCAACGGAGTGATCGTGATTGATCCCGAAACCGGCCAGACCGGAAATCCGCGCTATTTCGCCGGAGGCGACTGCGCGAACGGCGGCAGGGAAGTAGTCGATGCAGTCGCCGATGGCAAGCGGGCGGCACGGGCCATCCTCAAGATCGCGGAGGCAGCCTATGCCTGATATCCGCGTCCATCAATTTGCAGGGCGCATTGATGCGCCCAATCCCTTTTGGCTCGCCTCCGGTCCAACCACCAACACCGGCGAGCAGATTATGCGCGCCTTCGATGCGGGCTGGGGCGGCGTGGTGTGGAAGACGATCGGCGATCCCATCACAAACGTCTGCTCGCGTTATTCATCGGTGGACTTCAATGGAACTCGCATGATGGGCTTGAATAACATTGAGCTCATCAGCGATCGCTCCATCGAGGAGAATCTGCGTGAACTGGGCGAGGTGAAGAAGTACTACCCCTATCACCCGATCATCGCGTCCCTTATGGTCGAGTCGAAACGCGAAGCCTGGCATGACATCGTGCAGCGCACCGAAGACGCGGGCGCGGATGGCATTGAACTCAATTTCAGCTGTCCTCATGGAATGAACGAGCGGGGTATGGGATCCGCTGTCGGGCAGGTGCCTGATTACACCGAGATGATCACCGCATGGGTTAAGGAGAAGACACGTACTCCCGTGCTCGTGAAGCTCTCGCCCAATGTCACCGACATCCGAGCGATCGCGGCTGCCGCCCGGCGAGGCGGAGCGGATGGTCTCTCCGCTATCAACACGATCAACTCAATTACGGGCATCGATCTCGACACATTGGTCCCCAGGCCGAATGTCGATGGGGCGAGCACCCATGGCGGCTACGCTGGCCCAGCCGTCAAACCCATCGCGCTGAATCTCGTCCAGCAAATCATGTCGGACCCGACGGCTGCGCTCCCTTTGTCGGGCATGGGTGGAATCTCAACCTGGCGCGATGCCGTCGAGTTCATGCTGCTCGGCTGCGCAACAGTGCAGGTGTGTACGGCGGTCATGCATCATGGCTATCGCGTCGTGGAAGATATGGCTGAGGGGCTCGAGAACTGGATGCGCACGAAAGGGTTCGCTACCCTCGACGAGTTCCGAGGACTTTCTCTCGGGCGCGTTACTGACTGGAACAGCCTCAACCTGAACTACAAGATCGTCGCGCATATCGACGAGCAGACGTGCATCGGTTGCGACCTCTGCCACATCGCCTGCTGGGACGGCGCGCACCAATGCATTCACATGGATCGTGTGTCGGGTCCAATCAATGGACAGGTTGAACTTCATGATGGGCCGCCAACCGTGGAGTTTCGCTCACGCACATCGATCGCCACCACCCCGGTCACCCGGCAGGAGCGTGCCGCCGCTGCTTCGAACCACGGACCCTATCCCACGCCTCTGGCGAAAATTCCGCGGGTTGACGAAACGGAGTGTACCGGATGCAATCTCTGTGCACTCGTCTGTCCCGTCGACGAGTGCATCACGATGGTTCGGGTTGGTGACAATGGCCGTCCCGAGAACCGCGATCAGCGCTCACGAGGGTCAGAGGTTGCTGCGGGACCCCAGCGGTCTTAGCCGCGAATCAGAACAACATCCGCACTTCCGTGATCAGGTTGTGATTGTAGATGTGCAAACCTGAGGTCGCGATCTGCATTCCCCCATCAATGATGTAAGTCGGATGCGTCGCCTTCCAGTTCTTTCCGCGAATGATGTAGAAGGCTGCCGGAGTGATGAAATTCTGCATTTTGCCGTCGCGAGTGCCTCCGGCGAAAAAGGTGGCGTTGTTCTCGACTTCGAGCCAGACGTTCGGCTTGATGTGTGCCTGCGAAACTGTGTTCCACCCAATGGATCTGCCCTGCGTTGCGATCTTCCCCGTCGGAAGTGTTCCCCCGAGCGACGAGATCACATCAAAACGGTGGAATGCGTAGCCGGCTGCGAGTGCAGGGCCGAATGAATCTGTGCTGGCTCCGTTTTTGTGGCTGCCGGTGGCGAAGCAGTGGCCCAGAACAAAGGCGACATCATAGTTGCCGCCTTCCTTGCTGGCTGACGCAATTCGGTATTTTGCCAGAACCGCGGTGTCACCGAAACCGTCCTCTGCGGCACTGTTGTGCTGGATGTAGGGCGGCGCCATGAAATCGAATTCAAAGCGATCGCCGACAATGATCCCGGTTCCCCGTCCATTTCCATAGTTCACGGTTTCTGTTCCGGCGGAGGTGTACTGATGTGAGACAGAAAACTTTGTGTACTGAACGATCCTTGGATCTGCCGTAACTAGTGGCGTGATGAAGGCAGGCTGTTTGGCAGACATTTGCCGGTTATGCGCCGTGAAGCGCTCAAGGAAAGTTTGCTGGGCTGAGAGGTGGTTCGTTCCAGTAATGAATATGAACAAGATTATTGCCGTAGAAGTGAGTGATACACGTTTCATGGTTGACCTGTTCCGTTTGTAGCAACGAGTGATTTCTGGCGCCGTGACATTTAGCACCCGGCTTGCAGAATTCATCGGCGGCTTCTCTAGCGACTTCATCCCTCGTTGAGGCGGGCGCGACTATTGGGGTGCGGCGAACCGGAGACCTTGCAGCAAGGCGGTAAACCTGTCCCGCCGCTTCAAAGCGGGTTACTTCAAAGCGCACCGAAGTGACTTTGGCCATGACAGGGAAATCGGTTTAGCCGTTAAAATGAAGGCAGCGAATGGTTTTCAGCACCCCAGCGGCTGCCGGGCAGGCGATCCGCTTCATGCGGCAGTCGGACGTGCGGGCGCAGCAAACGTCGCCTCTTATCCAGGTACACAATCTCGAGAAAACCTACCGCACCTCGCGCGGAGCGCTAACTCTTTTTGAGGGCCTTGAACTGACGGTCAACCCAGGCGAACTTGTTGCAATCGTTGGCCAATCCGGCACGGGAAAGAGCACACTTTTGCACATTCTGGGCGCTCTTGATGCGCCGACTGCAGGCACTGTACACTGCGCTTCAACCAACGTGGCAGCTCTCAACGCCCGGGAGGCCTCAGCTTTTCGCAACCGCGAGATCGGCTACGTATGGCAGTTTCATTACTTGTTGCCGGAGTTTTCGGCGGTTGAAAACGTCGCCATGCCACTTCTGGCGAGGGGCATGAGCCGCCGCGAATCGCTAGACGCTGCATCTAATTGGCTTAGAGAGGTCAACTTGGAAGACCGCGCCGAGCATCGCCCGGGAGAACTCTCCGGTGGAGAGCAGCAGCGAGTGGCGCTGGCCAGAGCTCTGGTCGGAAATCCCCGGTTGCTGCTGGCTGACGAGCCCACCGGCGATCTGGACGAATCGACGGCCGGACGTGTTTTTGATTTGCTTGAAAGATTGCACTTAACTCATGGGCTCACCTCCGTCGTGGTGACCCACAATCTGGATCTGGCCGCGCGATGTACGCGGACTCTGCGCCTGGAGGGCGGGCGCCTTCACATTTTGGCATGACCCAACCGGGGTCCCCGCAGACGGGTCTTGGTCCGTGGGGAGGAAAGGTATAAAGCACCTTTCCGGGTGGTTTTTGAGTCTGATGATATAAGTGGGTCCGGTATTGCTGTACCGGTTCCACGAGCGTGGGTGGGGTGCTTTCGGAGGGAGAACTCCGGAGCGGCCGGAAAAAAAGCGGTCCATCCAAAAGGGCTGTTCGGGGCGCAGTGATCGAGATTTTCCAGAAGCTTCCGGCGGCGTAGTTAAAAGAAGGGTGCGGATAGGCGGAATCGAGGCCGACACAAGAAATCGGACGGTTACCTTCATTCAAAGCCCGATGTAAGAGGAGATCAGAATGTTCGAACGCTATACGGAGAAGGCACGACGCGTGATCTTCTTCGCGCGATATGAGGCCAGCCAGTTTGGGTCGCCCTATATCGAAACCGAGCACTTGCTGCTTGGCCTGTTGCGCGAGGACAAGGCGTTAACCAATCGCTTTTTGCGTTCGCATGCCTCGGTAGAGTCGATTCGCAAGCAGATTGAAGCGCATACAACAATTCGCGAGAAGGTTTCGACCTCTGTCGATCTGCCCCTCTCGAACGAGTGCAAGCGCGTTCTGGCGTATGCTGCGGAAGAAGCCGAGCGCCTGGGTCATAAACATATAGGAACAGAGCATCT
>DATJEO010000113.1:0-6402 GCA_035496515.1 Occallatibacter sp. | reverse complement strand
GTCGTGTACGACGAATCAAAAGATGCTGCCTCCCGCTTCGGAACCGCGGCCGGAATTCGATCCGTTGCCGCCAGCCGTCCGCCCCAGTACAACTGCTGCAACTCGCCTCGTGAGTTCACACCGAACGCATACGACACGTTCTCGCCATCCAGCCGAAACACTTTCGACGTTCCGTCATAGTTGGCTGCCGAACCCTGCGCCGTGGCACCCACGCAAGCCCACAGCACGCCCAAGACGATCAAGATCGCACGTTGCATCAGTCGTTTCCCCTCTGCTGTCATTCAGAGCGCCCATCATAGCGGCTCTCCCGCACCTGCCACAATCGGCTGCTTCTTCCTCGCAGTTCACCCGCAAATACAACCGGTTCACAACACTTCTTAACAGCTTTCGACCGGGCCATCGGCTATCCTTAAGCTGACTCTAGCCGTTTCAGGAACCTGGTGGGTGCGGAGCTAGTTCTGCAAGTCGACGTGACCAGCAGGGAGCGGCGACCCTGAAACTCAGCGGAAACTCCGTGTAGTTTCCTGAAACGGATCGAGCTGGAGGCTCTGGATGTTCTCCCCTACGTTGTCCACGCCTGCCTGTCCAACGCCCGCCGAGAATATCGCGGCCGCGCTCGAGCGCATCACGCCGCTTCAGGGGCTTCCATTCGAAGATCGACTTTGGCTTGCGCAGCACGGCGAAGAGGTGATCGCGCAGCCCGGCGACATTCTTTTCGAAGAGGGCCAGCCAGCCGACCGCATGATTCTCATCCTCAAGGGAGAGATCCATGTCCGCCGTCAGCGTGGCGGCCCCATGGAGCTCTTCATCGGCCGCACCGGCCAGATGACTGGCCTCCTCCCGTTCTCTCGCATGAAGGCCTCCGGCGGCCAGGGATTTGCCATCAGCCCCGTCTGGGCCCTTCTCGTCCACAAGGATCAGTTCCCAGCCATGCTCGCCGCGATTCCGTCGATGTCGCAGCGCGTAGTTTCCACTCTCCTCGATCGCGTTCGCGAAGTCACGCGAATTGAGCAGCAGGCCGAAAAGCTCGGCGCTCTTGGCAAGCTCGCGGGCAACCTCGCGCACGAGCTCAACAACCCCGCATCTGCCGCGCAGCGCGCCGCCGCCAGCCTCGTAATGGAGCTTCGCGCGAATCGCGAGAACCGCTTCCGGCTCGTGAACCTTTGCTTGACCGAAGACCAGATCCGCGGTGTGGAAGCCTGGGAGCAAAAGATCCTCGCCCGCTCCACTCGCCACGATACCCGCAATGCCGTCGAGCAGATCCAGCTTGAAGAAGATCTGCGCAACTGGCTCATCAAGCTCCCCTGCGAGACGGCCTGGGAGGTTGCTGCCCAGCTCGCCGAGCAGCGCACTACGGTCGCCGATCTCGAAGAACTGCGTAGTCTCATGGGCCCAGGCGAAGCAGGCATTTCGCTGCAATTCTTCGCGCGTTACTTGAGGTCTTCGCGGTCCGTCGACACACTCCTCAATTCCACTGCCCGCATCTTCGATCTCATCAGCGCCGTCAAGGCATACTCCTACATGGATCGCGCCCCGATCCTCGAAGTAGACGTTCCCGCCGGACTTGACGCCACCATCCAGATGCTTCAGTCGCGGATGAAGAACGTAGAGATTGAGCGTCACTACGACCCCGATCTTCCGCGTATCTCCGCTTACGGCAGCGAGCTGAACCAGGTCTGGACAGCACTCATCGAGAACGCGCTGGACGCACTCGGGGAGACGAGTCACGGGGGGAAGCTCAAACTCACTTGCCGCCTCGAAGGCGAAATGATGCTCGTTGAGATCTGGGATACAGGCCCCGGCATTCCTCCCGAGTTGCAGGACCGCATCTTCGAGCCCTTTTTCACGACAAAGGCTCCGGGACAGGGTCTTGGCCTCGGACTCGATAACGCCATGCGAATCGTTCGCAAGCATCGTGGCCACCTGAGCGTTCGCTCAGACCCAGGGTCCACTTGCTTCCGCGTCCGCCTGCCTCTTGATCAACTGCAAGCCTACTAATTCTCGGCCTTGCCATAACGCCGGGTGCCCCTTGTCTCCCGATTTTGGAGACATGGGAGACCAGTCAATCCGGGTGCCCCATCCTTGTCACAGCTTCATCGTGACAAGGGTGGGAACGACACAGCCGAAACCATCCTGAACGCGCCCTTTTCGTTTAGGGTGGGAAACAAGGAAGCCAGACCACCCAACCATTCACAGAGCATCCTTATGGCAGCATCCGATCACAAACTTGAAACCACCATCACTTCCCTGCTCAACGTCCGCCGCGGCGCCGAGGCCATCGACTTCTACACGCGCGCTTTCGGAGCCAGTATCCTCTCCCGTATCGACGCACCTGATGGAAGCGTTGTCGCGCAGTTGTCGGTCGGCAATGGCATTTTCTGGCTAGCTGACGAATCGCCCGCCAATCAGAACTTCAGCCCCGAAACCCTGGGCGGTTCTACCCTGCGCATGGTTCTCGTCACGGATGATCCGCACGCCGCATTTGACCGAGCCATTGCGGCTGGAGCTTCCTCCATTTGCCCTGTTCGAGATGAGTCTTATGGCTGGCGCATCGGCCGCGTTGCCGACCCGTTCGGTCATCACTGGGAGATCGGCAGGCCACTCTAGAATCCTTGATGTCGGCTCTCCTGCTCAAACTCGAATCGATTCTGGCGCAATGGGAATCGGAAAAAACGCTGCTGGCACCCTCCTCCTTCTCCACCCGAATGGAAATTCTGGATGAAATCGACCGGTCTCTCGCCGAATCAGAACTCATCAATTCGAATTCAGGACGAGATCTCGCCGAACGCACTCGCGCATTCTCAGGAAAACTCAATTCGTTAAACGAGCAGTTCTTCACTTCAATCCGGCAGCAAATCAAAACCGGCATCTTCCCTTCCGAATTCCAGGCAGTTCTGCAGCAACAATCTCTCATGCCGCCCCGCGGCCTCGCCTACGACTACTTGGACGACCTTGTCGCCGGCGCCCTACAATTCGAGCCGCCAAGCGAAGAACCTCGGCCCCTCGGTCCTGACAGCGTCTTCTTTCAGCCCACTCCCGTACGCCACATATTTCATCTGATCTCCGCGGCAGCCATCACCTCAGCCGATACTCTGATTGACCTCGGCGCCGGACTCGGACACGTCCCGCTTCTCGTGTCCATCTGCACCGGTGCTACCTGCGTTGGGGTCGAGTTCGATCCCGCATGGGTCGCGAGCGCCGCAAAATGCGCCGAAGAGCTGAACCTTCGTAGCGTCACGTTCACCACACAGGACGCTCGCGAGACCGATCTCTCCACCGGCACCGTTTTCTATCTCTACACCCCATTTACAGGCGACACACTCTCTGCTGTCCTCGCATCTCTGCGCGAGCAGGCAGCGCGCCGCTCCATCCGCATCTGCACCTTCGGCACATGTACTCTTGCAGTCAGCAATCAGTTCTGGCTGCAGCCTGTGACATCGCCCAGAGCAGACCAGATCGCTGTCTTCCTTCCTCGCGAATAAGTGACGACCCGCCGTCACCGCGACGAAATGCAGTCACGTCACCTTCGTCACTCAGCTCTCTCCATTCCTCAATCCATTTCGCCCGAACTCCGCTAACCTGATTCGCAGCAGTCAACTGCGAAAGTAAATTGCCGCAAGCGGACTTTGGCACGCGCCTTGCTTTTTACTCGGTGCAAACCCCACGAAAGATCGGGAGCCATCTCGCCCCTGGAGTCGCAACATGGTCCACCTCGCCATCTCGTGCTCGTGCTATCTGCTCTTCCTTCTCGCCAAGGCACTCATGCCTACCCAGCCCGCAAGCTGGCGTCTTGCCGAACAGCACAATCAAGCCCGCACGATACGCTAAAAAACGAGACTTACAAAGCCTTCGGGGTCTGCTAGAACTCCACTAGCACCACGCGGAGGTCAACCGTGTCACGTTTCTTCAAGTTCGCGCTTCTCCTCGCATGCACTACTTCTCTTCCGGCGCAGGAGATCCACGATCACCCCATCCCGGAGAAGCTGGGCAAAGTCTCGTTTCCCATCTCCTGCAGCACCGCCGTACAGGCTGACTTCGATCGCGGCATTGCGCTCCTTCACTCGTTCGCCTACGCCCCGGCAAACGCCGCTTTCCAAAAAGTCGCCGACCAGGACCCCAACTGCGCCATGGCTCACTGGGCCATTGCGATGACCCTTTTCCATCCGCTTTGGGATCTCCTGCCCGCAAGCTCCATTCCCGTCGCCACTCAGGAAATTGCTGCGGCGAAGCACATCGGCACTTCCGATCCGCGCGAACAGGGCTATATCCAGGCCTTCTCGCTTCTTTTGGAAAACCCGGCAACCGCCTTCGCCGTCCGCAACCAGCAATACGAACAAGCGATGCGCGACCTTGCGCACCAGAACCCAAGTGACACAGAGGCCCAGGTCTTCTACGCTCTGGCCCTGCTCTCCAACGCCGCACCCACGGACAAAAATCACACCCGCCAGAAGCAGGCGCTCGCCATTCTCGAGCCGCTCGACCGTGCTCACCCGGACCACCCCGGCATTACCCACTACATCATCCACGCCTGTGACAGCACAGAGTTGGCAAACCGCGGCCTCGCCGCAGCGCGCAAGTACGCCCAGGTCGCACCCTCCGCGCCTCACGCCCTTCATATGCCCTCGCATATCTTCACGCGTCTCGGCCTCTGGCAGGACTCCATCTCTTCCAATCTCGCTGCCTCCCGGGCCGCTCGCGATCAGCACGACGTCGGCGAACAACTGCACGCAATGGACTACCTCGTCTACGCCTATCTGCAACTTGGCCGCTACGATGAGGCACGCAATATCCTCGATCAGTTAAGCAGAATGGAAAGCCTGGGTATGGCCGACTTCAAAGTCGGCTATGCGGCGACCGCGATGCCGGTTCGCTTTGCCATTGAACGCCACAGGTGGGACGAGGCTGCAAAAGCGGTACCCGACCAAAGATCCCAGCCCCAGGTCGCAGCTATCACCGCGTGGGCGCGCGCATTGAGCAAGACCCGCGGCCACCACACCTCCGGCATAAGTGCGGAGCTCTCAGAACTTCAGCGATACGAAGGACAGGCGAACTCCAACGGAAGCAAGGATTACTGGGGCCCGCAAATCCACATCTTGCGAGAAGAGGCTCTCGCCTGGTCCCTGCAGGCCAGCGGGAAAGCGAAAGAAGCGGAGTCGCAGATGCACGCCGCGGCAGACCAGGAAGATGCCATGGAGAAGCTCCCAGTCACTCCAGGTCCGATCGTGCCCGCCCGCGAGCAACTCGGCGAACTTCTTCTCGAGCAGCACCGCCCCGCGGAGGCCGCAGCCGCCTTCAGGCAATCCCTCGTGAATTCTCCAAACCGGAAGAACGGAATCGATGGCCTAAGCACAGCCGAAAAGAATCGGCGCAAGGACATGTCGAACGTGCAATTGAGGCTCCAGAATTGAATCAGCTAAAAGTTACTTTTCCACTTCAACTCCGCGCCAGAAAGCAACATATCCTTTGATCTTACGAGCCGCCGGCTTTGGGTCGGGGTAATACCACGCCGCATCCGGATTGTCCTGCCCATCGATATAAAGGCTCATGTACTTCGCCTGTCCCTTCCATGGACAGGTAGAGGTCGTGCTGCTTGACCGGAAATACTCCCGGTTCAAACTGCTCTCCGGGAAGTAGACATTCCCCTCAACTGTTTCTGTAGTCTCGCTTTCGGCAATCACCTTGCCGTTCCAAATCGCTTTTGCCATTTTTCTCTTTCGCACCGCAGCTCACCGGAGTTGTGGGACCCCGGCAAACAGAATCTTTAGAACATTAACAGACATTGGACGCGGTTGCGAGCGCGATGGATTCGGCGTCCGGCTCCCCGAATTTCAGATGTGGACCCAATCAATCTATAACCTCCTGATTTCAGGACCTGAACGAGCTTCTTGCGCAAGAAGAGCCCGGGCTCATGGACCGGGCTCCTCTGGAAAAACCGGCTGCAGACGCTATTTTGCCGCTTCAATTGAATCGATGTGCACCGACTTCTTGCTGGAGTCAGCCGTGGCCTTCACCGAGACGTGGTCGCCGTAGTACTTCTTCACCGCGTCGGGATTGTCGATCGTCCAGACCTGCTTCTTACCCTCGTCGACAAAGACCGGCGTCATGCCGCCCTCCATGCATTTCTTCACGCACTCCGAGCCGCTGCCCGCGTGCTTGGCGCCGCACATCGAGTCCGAAATCCAGCCATTCATCGCCTTGGAGTCGGCCGCGCTCGCTGCCACGCCTGAAAACGCCACTACCGCCAAAGTCACTGCTGCAATATGTTTCACTGTCAACCTCCGGGGAAAGTCCGAGTTCTCGAACCGTTCAATCATGCTCCTCCGGCCCGGCAAACGACAAGTCCACCGTGCACCTGCTTCCAACGCATCAACTACTTCACGTTTCATCCTTGGACCTGCTGCA
>DATJEO010000112.1:0-71141 GCA_035496515.1 Occallatibacter sp. | reverse complement strand
GTCAAGCAGGATCCGTTCGTCATCGAGAAGATGGACCAGACTGCGGGCAAGATCATCATTGATGGCAACGCGGCGTGCGGCATGGGCGCGGTGTTTGCAGGCGTAACGGTGGTGGCCTGGTATCCGATTACGCCGTCGACTTCGCTGATTGAAGCGACGACGGATCTGCTGAAGAAGTATCGCGTGACGCCGGAAGGCAAGGCGACGTTTGCGGTGGTGCAGGCAGAAGATGAGCTGGCTGCAATTGGCATGGTGCTTGGCGCAGGCTGGGCCGGCGCACGGTCGATGACGTCCACCTCGGGGCCGGGCATTTCGCTGATGGGCGAGTTTGCGGGGCTCGGGTATTACGCGGAGATTCCGGGCGTGATCTTCGATGTGCAGCGAACTGGGCCTTCGACGGGCATGCCGACGCGTACGCAGCAGTCGGATCTGTTGTCGACGGCCTTCCTGTCGCACGGCGATACAAAGCATGTTCTGCTTCTGCCGGGCTCTGTGAAGGAGTGCTTCGAGTTTGGATACGAATCGTTCAACCTGGCGGAGAGGCTGCAGACACCGGTGTTTGTACTGACGGATCTTGACCTGGGCATGAACAACTGGATGTCGGAGCCGTTTGCGTATCCGGAGAAGCCGCTGGATCGCGGCAAGGTGTTGTCAAAGGAAGAGCTGGACAAGCTGGGCGGATTTGCACGCTACAAGGACGTGGATGGCGATGCGATCGGATATCGCACGCTGCCGGGCACAAAGCATCCCAAGGCGGCGTACTTCACGCGCGGTTCGGGACATAACTCTTCGGCGGGATATACCGAGAAGCCCGATGAGTATCAGGAAGTGATGGACCGGCTGTCGCGGAAATTTGAAAGCGCGCGGAAGCTGGTTCCGGCACCGGTGGCGGTTAAGAACGGGACGTCGCGGGTTGGGGTGCTGGCGTTCGGCACTACGGACTTTGCCATGCGCGAGAGCCTCGACCAGATCAAGAAGGAATACAACAAGGACGTAGATTACATGCGCATCCGGGCGTATCCGTTTGCACATGAGATTCACGACTTTGTGGCCTCGCATGATCGGGTGTACGTGGTGGAACAGAACCGCGATGCGCAACTGGAGAGCCTGCTGAAGCTGGATCTTCCGGCCGACCAGGTGGTGAAGCTGCGCAGCATATTGAACTACAACGGCCTGCCCATCGATGCGCGGACCATTACTGAGGAATTTGCAACGAAGGAGGGCCTGTAAGAGCAGCTTTCAGCCTTCAGCTGTCAGCTCTCAATTGCTGGTAACCAGAAAGTCGCCAGCGTGACCAGGCCAGGGAACATACCTTCGAAAGGGAATTAGAAAATGGCAGCTACTGCAACACCAAATCCGAAAGTGAATCACATCGGGCTTCCGATCGTCGATTATCGCGGCGGCAAATCGACGCTTTGCGCCGGTTGCGGACATAACGCGATCTCGGAGCGCATTATCGATGCGATGTACGAGATGGGCGTGGAGCCAGAGCGGGTGATGAAGATGAGCGGCATCGGCTGCTCGTCGAAGAGTCCTGCTTACTTCATGAGCCGCTCGCACAGTTTTAATAGTGTTCACGGGCGTATGCCGTCAGTGTCGACTGGCGCGATTCTGGCGAATCACACCAACATGCTGCTGGGCGTTTCCGGTGACGGCGACACGGCGTCGATCGGCGTGGGACAGTTCGTGCACATGATGCGCCGCAATCTTCCGATGATCTACATCATCGAAGACAACGGGGTTTATGGGCTGACCAAAGGCCAGTTCTCGGCGACGGCGGATATTGGGTCGAAGCTGAAGACCGGCGTGATCAACGATCTGCCGGCGATTGATACATGCGCGCTGGCGATTCAACTCGGCGCGACATTCGTGGGCCGGTCGTTCTCGGGCGACAAGAAGCAGTTGCTGTCCATGCTGAAGGCTGCAATTGCGCACAAGGGAACGGTCATGCTCGACGTGATCAGTCCATGTGTGACGTTCAACGATCACGAAGGTTCGACGAAGAGCTACAAGTTCATGCAGGATCACGATGAGCCGGTCAACGAGATTGGGTTCGTAGCGAGCTTCGAGGACATCGAGGTCGATTATGATTCCGGCCAGGTGTATGAGGTGGAGATGCACGACGGATCGAGCCTGCGACTCCGCAAGCTGCAGGAAGACTACGATCCGACGAACAAGGCCAACGCGGTGAAGACGCTGATGGAAGCGGAAGCGAATCACGAAGTGCTGACCGGCGTGTTCTACATCGATACGGAGAAGCCGACGTTCACGGATCTGCTGAACATGGTAGATGAGCCGCTGGCCACTTTGCCGGAGTCGCTGACGAGACCGCCGAAGGAGACGCTGGAATCTCTGATGAAGGCGCTTCAGTAGCAGGGAACAAGGGAACGAGGTTACAACGGAAGAAGCGAAAGCCCCGCACGAAGCGGGGCTTTTTGTTGGACCGAAGAAATTGCGGGGGATCAGGAGTTGAAGGCTGCTGCTGCGGCTTCGGCTACTGCCTGGTCCTGTTTGCCTGAGCCTCCGCTGACACCGACTCCACCCACGACCTGGCCACCGGATTTGAGGGGAACGCCGCCAGCGAAGATCATGACGCGGCCATGATTGGAGGCGTGAATCCCGAAGAACTGGTCGCCGCTCTGGGAGTTCTCGCCGAGAGCCTTGGTTTCGATATCGAAGGCTCGGGAGGTGAAGGCCTTATTGATGGAAATGTTGATGCTGCCGATCCACGCGCCTTCCATACGTTCGAAGGCGACGAGATTTGCGCCGGCGTCCACGACGGCGATGTTCATGGGCTGACCGATGGCAGCGGCTTTTTCTTCGCCTGCGCGGATGATCTTGCGAGCGGCTTCAAGGGTGACGCCGAGGGCTTTAGAGGCTTCAGTCTTCTTGGTTGCCATTGTTTCTCCTCGATGGGGATTGGTTGAGCTTGTTCTCATCAGAGACGCGTTCTGAGTGATACCGGATGGCCGGGCACGGACGCAACCAAAAATTGCGTAAAAGCAGAAAATCCGGTTGCTCGAGGCAAACCGGACAGGGAAGAAATCTGCGAAGGTGATTAGCGCTGGGAGGCGGTGGAGTGCACTCCTAGCGCGTTGAGCTTGGCGCGGGCCTGAGCGGCCTCGGGGGTCTGTGGGTGGCGCTGAATGAGAAGCCGGAGTTCGTGGATGCCGGCTTCTTTCTTAGCCGATGAGATCAAGGCGAAGCCTTTGTGAAGCTGAGCTGTGACTGCCTTTGGATTACCGCTAAAGTTTTCGAGAACGGCATTGTAGTTCTTGATAGCTTCGGCGTAGTCCTGCTGGCGATAGGCGATCTCGCCGAGGTAGAACTGCGAGCTGCCGGCCATGTCATCCATCGGGTAGTAGTGGATCACGTCCTGGAACTCGCCGGTCGCTACAGGGTACTTGGCAGCGTTGTAGTCCCGGAGGGCAGCCTGGAAGGTCTCCCGGAGCGGGGGCGCCGGTGCTCCGCCGCTTGCAGTGGGAGGAGCAGTGGTCGCGGGAGCGGAACCGGCCGGGCCTGCTGGTGAGCTTTCTGGGGATCCGGTGGGTGCGACGCCAGGCTGAACCCCGGCCGGGGCAGACTGAACGTTTTGAAGTTGGTTTTGCAGGTCCTGGACAGACTTGTCGAGCTTGGCAATACGAGTCTTCAGTTCGTCGACAGAGTCGTTAAGAGACTGGACCTGGCCGGAGGCGGTGTCGATCTTGCCGCTGAGAGCGTCGTTCTGCTGATTGAGCTTCTGCTGCAGTGAGTTCACCGTCTGCGTCATCTGGTTGGCGTTGTCGGCGGTCTGCTCGACGAGGTGCTGAAGCACACCAAACTTCTGATCGAGCGTGGACTGCATGCGCTGTACCATGTCGAGCAGCTGCTGGACCTGGGTCTGGAGAGCGATGATCTCCTTGGACGCAGCGTGGGCGCGCACGGGCATGAATACGATAACTGCCGCGAGGACGACGGCAGCGACAACGGAACGATGGCGGAGAGTGAATGCTTTTGGCATCGATCACCTACGATGGAATGCTTGCGCTGGTGGACGCAATGTTGATTAGACGGGCCGGAGCGAGAAGTTCGCTGCTTTGAGCTGAAGGAATCGGCCGGAAAGCAGCAGGGAAAAGGCGGCATCGACGGTGAGTCGATGCCGCCAAAGGGTCTACTGGTCGAGGCTGAGGCCGCCACGGCGATTTTGCTGCCAGCAGGCTTCGGTTGATTCGGTGCAGAAGGGCTTTTCCTTGCCGTAGCTGACGACGCGGATCCGATCGCCGGCAACACCGGCTTGGACGAGCGCGTTTTTAACGGCGTCGGCGCGGTTCTGACCGAGGGCAAGGTTGTATTCGTTGGAGCCGCGCTCGTCGCAATAACCGCCAATGACAACCTTGAGATTCGAGTGGGTGGTCAGGTAGGCGGCGTCTTTGGAGAGCGTGGCCTGCTGATCGGAGCGGACATCGTACGCGTCATAATCGAAGAAGATGTCAGAGACATTTGCCTTGAACTCTTCTTCCGCAGACATGGTGTGCGTGGGCTGCTGGACCGGCGGAGGAGCGGTGACAGTAACGCGCGCGGTGTCTTCTGCTGTTCCACCATCACCCTTGGCAACCAGGTGATAGTTGGTGGAAGTGGTCGGGGTCACGGTTTTTGTGCCCGAAGTCGGGACGTCGCCGATGCCTTCGATGGATACGCTGGTGGCGTCCGTGGTCTTCCACGTGAGCGTCACCTGGTCACCGGCCGAGATGGATTCGGGCTGTGCCGAGATCTTAGCAGTGGGTGCCGGAGCGGCGGGTGGCGGTGTCGCCGGCGGCGGTGGCGGGGTCTTTTTCTTACAACCCGAGATGGCGACCAAAGCGAAAACCAGCAAAACAGCAGACAGAATACGAGCGCAACGTTTCAATTCTTAACTCCTTCCGCAGGTAAAGTGCGAGCTTGATGACGTTTCCATTTTAGCCCCGTAGAGTGTTTACTTTGGTGATCTAGTTCACCTCATGGTGTTATCTGCGGATATTCTCTGCTTTGAATTTTGAAGGGGTGCGTGGTAGGCGCCACGGCGATCTGGCGAAAGCATAGTTACCGCATCGGTGAGTATTGCGCTGCCTGGAGACGTCATTCCCCTTGAAAAACACTCGGGTAACTGTCTGTAAAATCGGCAATTGCAAGCAGGACCTGGCAGAGTTCGCAACGAAATCTATGCCGAAATGCTCGATGGACACATCGTCGTGAAGGCGAGTGCGTTCGTTTCGGGAATGCTATCGGTTTCAGGAGTGCTGGCGAGCACACGGACCATTGGAAGGTGCCGATTGCGTGAGGTGACGGCAGAAAAAGGTACGAGTTTTGCACTGGAAGAACGGCTTCACTGGCTCAGAGTGGCTGAAACGGGACGAGCTGCCGAGGGGGCGGGGAGGGTGTATAGTGCTCGAAGCCCTTGGAAAGAGGAAGCAGGGCGCCCGGCGATTGTGCTTCAGGCGGAAGAAGTACACAAGCTTCACCTCGCTCAGCTCGACATCCTGCTAACCGAGAGCGCGCATCGCTAAGGTAAGGAAGGATGGACGCCATGGTATCTCCTACACTTCTTGTCCTGGCCGCTGGAATGGGAAGCCGTTATGGCGGGCTGAAGCAGCTGGATCCCGTCGGGCCTGATAACGAAACCATCATGGATTACTCGATCTTCGACGCCCGGCGAGCGGGCTTCGGGAAGGTTGTGTTCGTTATCCGGAAAGAGATGGAAGACGCTTTCAAGAGAGCAATCGGAGCGCGATATGAGAAGCGCGTTCCGGTGGAGTATGTCTTTCAGGAAGTGGGGAAGCTGATTCCGGGGTTCTCGATTCCGGAGGGGCGAAACAAACCGTGGGGAACGACGCACGCTATTCTGATGGCCGCGAATACGATTCATGAGCCGTTTGCTGTAATTAACGCCGATGATTTCTATGGAGCGGGAAGTTTCAAGGTGCTTGGACAGCACCTGCAGAGCGGAAGTTCGGATTACGCAATGGTGGGGTTTGTGCTTCGCAATACGTTATCGGATTTTGGAACGGTGGCGCGCGGCGTGTGTCACGTGTCGGAAGACGGGTACCTGAAGGACATTTCGGAGTTGAAGTCGATCGAGCGCGAAGGTCAGCGAATTACGAATATCGACGCAGAGGGGCAGGAAACGGTTTTGAACGGCGGCGAGATGGTGAGCATGAATATGTGGGGGTTCACGCCTCAGATCTTCGGGCAGTTGCATGAGCAGTTCCACCGGTTTATGAAGCGCTACGGGGAGGATCTGAAGGCGGAGTGCTACATTCCGAGCACGGTGAATACGCTGATCCAGGCAGGTGCGGCGCGGGTCAAGGTGCTGCGCTCGGGCGACGCCTGGTTTGGCGTAACCTATCGCGAGGACCATCCGCGCGTGGTGCAAAGCATTTTGAGACTCGTTGAGGGTGGAACTTATCCCAGAAAGCTGTGGCGATGATTGACGAGCACTCGGCTGCTGCCGCGGCGAGGGCGTTCGAAGTAGCGGGTGAGCTTGAGAGCGCGGTTCGATACGGCAGCGGCCATATTCACGATACCTACAGTGTGAGATTCAACAATGGTGAGCGCGGCGGGGCGCACATCATTCTGCAGCACGTCAATACCAGCATCTTCAAGAACCCGATTGCGGTGATGGAGAACATCCGTCGCGTGACGACTCACGTCCGTTCGCGGCTCGGTGACTTGCAGGATGCGGACAGGCGGGTGTTGCAACTCGTGCCGACGCGCGCGGGACGGGCGTGGCTCGTTGACGATAAGGAGCGATATTGGAGAGCGTACCGGTTTATTGAGCAAGCGAAGACGTTTGATGAGGTGACTTCGGAGTGCCAGGCGTTTGAGGCGGCAAAGGCATTTGGAGCGTTTCAGCGGATGCTGGCGGATTTGCCGGGCGAGCGGCTGGCAGAGAGCATTCCGCATTTTCACGACACGCCGAAGCGGTTTTCGGATTTCGAATTTGCGGTGGATGCGGATGTCGCGGGACGGGTAAAGCATGTGCGGGATGAGATTGCGTTTGCGATGGAGCGGAGATTCATTGCGGGAGCTCTTGTTGAGGCTGGCCTGCCGGAGCGCGTGACGCATAATGACACGAAACTGAATAACGTGATGCTGGATGAGGAAACGGGCGAGGGAATATGCGTTATCGACCTGGATACGGTGATGCCGGGGCTCGTCGCATATGACTTCGGCGATATGGTGCGGACCATGACGTGTCCTGCGGCGGAGGATGAGAAGGATCTTACGCGAGTAGAGATGCAGTTCAGTTTCTTTGAGGCGGTGCTGCGCGGATACCTGGCGGGAGCTGGGGATTTTCTGAAGGCGGAAGAGCGCGAGTCTCTGATTGCGGGCGCGAAGGTGATTGTGTTCGAGCAGGGGATTCGTTTTCTAGCGGATCACCTGGCGGGAGATACGTATTACAAGGTGAGCCAGGCTGGGCAGAACCTGGACAGGTGCAGAACGCAGTTCAGGCTGCTGGAGTCGATTGAGAGGCAGGAAGAGGCGATGCTGAAGCTGCTCGAATCGATCTGTTAGCTGGATGATTCGCTCCCGTCCTAACCACCAGGAAAGCGCGGTTAAGACGGTCCACGAGGATGTGAATGAGCTTCTCGCTACTGCTTCGTATCCAGCGGGTGTTTCGCATCCTCGAAGAACTGGTTCTGCAGCTTCAGACTCACGTCGTCCGCCTTGATTGCCTTGAGCGCCTCTGCGATCTGCTTCGACCACTCCTTCTGATCGAATTCGCCTAGCTGCTTGTTTGCCGTAGAGGCATCGCCTGCATAGTGGTTGGGGAAACGCGCGTACCACCAGATGCCGGTGTAGACGGATTCCGGCAGGTTCTGGCGTTTCTGGTCGGCGCCGGATTGCGAGTTGGCGCGGTCCTGGTGGACTAGATCCGGGCGGGCGATGAGCATGTTTGATGTTTCGACTTCGCCGCCATGCATATCGAAAGGCGTCTTCAGGGCGGGACGTCCTGGGACATTTTCGTTGGGCAGGCCGAAAACATAGACGACGTAATCGCGCTGGCTGGCGAGCTGCGATTGCGCGAAGAGCGGGAGCAGCGAGTTGTTGCCGCCGTGACCGTTGACGATGACGATCTTTTTGCAGCCGTTGCGGTCCATTTCGCTAACGGTCTCCTGCAGCAAAGTGAGTTGTGTTGAGAGACTGTAGGCGACGGTACCCGGCTGCTGCCGGGCTTCGAAGATCTGGCCGAAGTAGTACTCGGGGAAGACCACCGCGTATTCCTGCTTCACCGCATTCGCCACCGCGAAGCGGACGTCGAGGAGATCCGTGCCGAGGGGCAGGTGCGGGCCGTGCTTCTCGATGATGCCGAAGGGGAGAACGCAGACGCCTTGCGATTGATGGATGGCCTGGACGAAGTCGGGAGCGGTGAGTTCTTCCCACTTAGCAGAGAGGGCTGATTGCGAATGCGTGAAGCCGGTGAAGTAGAAGGCGAATAGAGCAACGAAAAGAAGTATGCGAGCAGGCTTCATTGTTCACCTCAGATTTAGAAGACAATCGATTCTACTCGGTTCACCAAGGAAAACATCATGGTTCGCGGTAGGGCTGGTTCGGTGGAGGCGGAGAGAGCGGCGGGAAGGGCTGGCTGCGGCCGTTGAGAACCTGGTCGGCGGCGAGGGTGAGGAACATGAAGTTTGAAGAGCCGCCGCCGAGCACATACTCCATTTGCTGCCAGAGGTAGCCAAAGTCTTTGAGTTCCGGGAAATCGGGGCGGATGAGCGCTGTGCCGCTCACGACGCCACCGGGAATGTAGGATGCGTCAGCGCGATTGAAGCCGTAAGCGATGGTTGCGGAGCGTGATCCAACTCCAGACGCGAACGACGCAGTATTGGAGCCGGGGTGAACGCCGAGCATGAAGTTGAGCGCGTTGAGCATGTAATCCGTGGAGACGATATCAGGGAAGGCTTGGTGGAGGTAGTACTGCTCGACGCCGAAGGATTCAATATTCCAGCCTGCCCCCCAGATGTAGGGAGTGTAGGGAACGCCGAAGGGGGAGTCGGTGGACTGCTTCTTCTCGAGAGCTGCGAAGTCCCGGCGGACGGCTTCACGCAGTTCCTGTACGAAGGCGTCGTCGTGGAGTGAGGCGGCAATGGGCGCGACCGCCCAGGCAATTCTGGCGGAGTCGGCAACGATGTGGGCACGGTTGGCCAGGATTTCAGCGCGGTATGTTTCTTTGCCGGTTGTTTTGTAGAGTTGCACCGCTGCGATGATGCGGTCGTCGAAGGCATTTGCGGAATCGGACTCGGGAGACCAGAGCGCTTCAGCGGCGGAGAGGCACTCGGCTGCGAGGGTGGGGTTTGTAGGTTTCAGGACGCGCGAGGCCGAGGCAAGAGCGGCGATGGCTTTGTACTCGTGGCTCGGGTTCTGTTCGGTGAAGACCCAGCGGTCGTCGGGCTTGCTGCTTTCGGTGCCGGTGCGCTGGTCGGGTTTGAGCGAGGAGTTGTAGAAGAGATTGTCCGTGTAGTTAGCAGTGTCGCCAAGCAGGACGTACTGTTCGAGTGTCGCTTCCTGGATGCCTCGATAGACGCGGCCCATGGAGCGGTAGCCGCCGAGAATAGAGAGGATGCCATGCTCGACCTGCTGAAGGATATCGGCCTTGCCATCGGGGATGTGAATTTGCGTGAGGTGATTCCGCTGGTCGATGGTCGTGTCGTCGTAGTCGAGATGGAAGTTTTCGTAGGCAGCGGCAAGGATGGAGACTTCGTCGGCCTGGGACTCAATGCGGAGATCAGCATCTCCGGCGTCGTGCCACCCACCCTTATTGAGACCGGGAACAGTCTGGCCGGGTTCGAATTTGGTGAGGGTTGATGGGCCTTGCGAGTAGCCGTCGAAGTGGTTGTGATTGACAAGCGACATGCGGGCATCGTCAAGGTGGCATGCGCCGTGCCACACGCGGTATTGCTGTTCGACGCGCATGTGACACATCTGCACGGGGAGGAAGTACTCGAGAACAGGCTGCCACACGCCTCGTTGAAAGACATCGGGTGCGATGCGGAATGGGTTGGAGAGGGAGTCGCGGTAGGCAACCTGGTACATGCCTGGTTCGCTGAGGCGGGTGAAGTCGAGTTCCACGTATTTGTAGCGAAGGAAGTCACCCCATGAACTTGGCTTGGCGGAGAGAACTTCGCGTGTGCCCCCTGCCGGATCAATGCGGAGTACGCGGACGTTGTCGTTGCCAGGATCGTTGCGGTCGAGTTCGATGATGGCGAGCTTTTTCTGTGCAGGGTGATAACCGATCTGGCTGACGTGGACGACGGGCTTGTAGCTCCAGCCGGGGATAGCGTGCGGAGTGATAATCCAATCGATGGCGCTGGCGGTAGCACCTGCGGGAACGAGGGCACGAACTACGAACCATCCGTTGTTGCGCTTGGAGCGGGCGTCGAGTAGCTGGAGGTCGCCGCTCTTGGATTCGATGATCATGCTTTGCGCGTCGGACTCGGGCGCGATGGAGAGGCGGTGTCCCGTGGCGAGCGGCGCCGGTTGAACTTCGCCCGTGTCGTCGCGGAGTTCAGGGCCATTAGCTTGGGTCGCGAAGATGCCGGAAGCGGAGTCGAGGTACCAGGACTTGCCGAAGAGGTCGTTAGGAAAAAGCTCCAAGTTGAAGCCGACTCTACCAATGAAAGAGGGAGGGATTGGCTTGTCGAGATCGACGATGACGCGGATTGAATCGTTTTCGCCGTGAACGCGGACTTTGTAGGTGAAGTTGAGGTCGGGATAGTTGATCGGGTTGAAGCCGGTGCGGTTTTTGGTCGGGTCAGGATAGGAAAGCGTAGTAGTAATGGTATTAGCTGCAGGATCGACCGCGCGGAATTTCTGCACTGGCATGGGTTGCCACTGGCCGGGCGCGGGGTCCAGGCGAATGTCGCCGTTGGTAGCGACGCGCACTCCATTCTGGATGATCGAGACACCGCCCTGATGGCCGTCGGGGTAGATGTCCTGGAACGCCATCACATTGATGCCGGGACTCTCGAAGTATTCTTTATTGTTGACTTGAATGCCCTGGGATTGAGCGAGGACATTGGTTGTGCCGAAGAGCGCGAGATTAAATAAGAGCTGGAGGCGCAAAGTGGAGTTCATTCGAAGAGGCCGCCGATCGCAAAAATGACAAATTCAATTCAGGAAAGTACCCACCTTTATATACCAGTCTCAAGATTTGGCGGAGCCGCGGAGAGGGCAATCGTTCTAGTGATCAGTGGTTAGTGATGGAGCGCGGCCCGTCAGCACTAAACTCATCGCAAGGTTTTGTCGATGTAGTCGATGAGTGTGGATGGTGCGGCATGGATGTAGGAGCGGTGGAACGAATCCAGCCGATGGAGCAGGTTGGAGTGAGGCGTGGGCCGGGCGACGTTGCCCCTGCGCTTGGTGTGGACGGGGCCGCGCGAATGGAAGATGACTCCTATGGGGACGGCAGGAAGGCGCAGGATCGGGGGATGGAAGAAGAAGACCCGGGAGAGAACGAGGAGGAGCGAGACCATGCTGTGGCTGTGAATGACGGGAAACAGGTGGATCTCTTCGCATAGCGTGCCCAAAGAGCGCGCGAGGCCGAACCGTTAGGGTTCGGCCTCTGCTGTCTGATGAGAGTACCAATGGGGTGTTACTGACCTTCGCAACTGACTTTATTGTTCCAGTCGACGAACGAGCCCTGAGGGTTGTCGCGCCATGCCCAGACGTGCAGTTCGAAGAACGGTGGAAGGTTGTAGCGGTTGGGGCTGGTGACGAGGAGGAAGGTCTGGCCTTCGAGGACGGGCGGGGCGGGATGATTCTTCAGCCACGTTGCGGCATCGACGATGAATTCAACACCGACGAGGCGGAGTTCGCCATGGCGGGGTTCGTAGATGAGGGCCTCCGGATGCGATGCGTCGATTTCACCATCGCCAACGAGTCCGCCGTTGACGTAGTGAATTCCCATGGCGCCGTGATCGGGTCCGCTGACGCAGCCGAGGAAAGGGCCATAGCCACTGGCGGTTGCGTTGTTGACGTCGATGAATTGTGCAGTAGCTTCCCGGACGGCCTGGACAAGAGCGGGTGGGGAGGCATGGTGAGCGTGTTCGTTCTCCTCGGCGGCGAGGCCGGTTGGCAGTCCGAGCGTGAGGAAGAGCGCCGACGATGCGAGTAGAAGATAACCGAGCGTGCGGCGGAGTGGATTGCGGGTCATAGTACTTCTCCTTGTTTGGAAGTTGAGGAATTGTGCAGATCGCGCATCAAGCCTCTGCCGTAGTGGGATCAATCACGTTGCGGACAGCCGAGATCCGGTTTGCGGGGAAGCCGCCAAGCTCCGCGTGTTGGCGGATCAGTGCGTCATTGGGGGCGCGATAAATGCAGTAGATCTTGTCTCCTGTGACAAAGCTTTGAATCCACTGGATCTCGAATCCCAATCTGGCGAGCACGCGGCAGGAAGTTTGGGAGATGTCGCGAAGCTGATCGCGGGTCATGTCACCTGCACCGGGGATATCCCGCTCGATCACGAACTTTGGCATGGGTTGCTCCTCGTTTTTGCGGACTTTAGGCCTGGTCAAGGCAAAACCGAGGAGATGGTTCCACGCTGACAGCCGAGGGTCAATGGAGCCTGTCTGGATTGATCCTGTATTCGTTCTGTACCCCGAAACGCCTGAATTAAAGGGAATTGGTGCTTTCTGTATGAGGAGGGGTTACAATTCTGAGCACTCGGGTCGGGGGTCGACATTGGCAGTCTCGGGTCTTGTCATTCCGGAGAATCGCATTTGGCTGGGGGAATGTGAGCTGAATGCCGCGGCTTTCGAAATTCGGCGCGGTCGGCGGACCACCAAGCTAGAGCGGATCCCGCTCCAGATATTGCTCATCCTGATTGAGGAGCGAGGCAAGCTGGTCACGCGGGAGACGATCGCCGAACGAGTATGGGGCAAAGACGTATTCGTAGATGTCGATAACGGCATCAACACGGCGATCCGCAAGATCCGCCAGGTCCTCAACGACGATCCGCAACAACCGCGATTCATCGAAACGATTTCGGGGATGGGCTACCGGTTCATTGGGCCGGTGGAACCGGCCGTGGAAACGCCAGAGAAGCCGATAGAAGCAAAGGGGCCGGGCCCTCAGCTTGTGGAAGAACCTGTGCGGGAGACGACTTCGCACACGAAAGGGCATCGCTGGGCGCGGACAGCAGCAGCTGGCTTTGCTTTGGTACTGATTGCGGGAATTGCCATTGCCGGCTGGTGGAGATACTCAAAGCCAGAGGCGCACGCGATCCGGTCTATCGCTGTTTTGCCGTTGCAGAATTTGTCGGGAGACTCCTCGCAGGAATTCCTCGCAGACGGCATGACCGAAGAGCTGATTACTGAACTCTCGCGAATCGAGCCTTTGCGCGTGATCTCACACACGTCAGTGATGGATTACAAGGGAACCAAGAAGCATCTGCCGGAGATAGCACGTGAACTGAACGTGGACGCGATTCTCGAAGGATCGGTCATCCGGGAGAAAGAGAACGTTCGTGTTACGGTGCAGTTGCTGGATGGCCCTGCCGATCGACACCTGTGGAGCGAGGCATATGAACGCCCCCTGAATGGAGTGTTGAATCTGCAGCGAGATGTGGCGAAAGCGGTCGCGAACGAGATTCGCGTGAAGCTGACGCCGGTCCAGCAGGCTAGATTGAAAGCAGTTCAGGATTTGAATCCCCATGCGTATGAGAACTACGTGCGCGGCAGGTATTTGCTTTCGACGCAGTTCACGATGAGAGCGCCGCTCATGCAAGCGAAGTCTCAGTTTGAGAATGCCATCCAGGCGGATCCGAAGTTTGCGGAGGCATATTCAGGACTGGCAGACGTGCACCTTTACCTGGCAATGGGTCGGTATGAGGCTCCTGAGATAGCGTTCCGGTCCGCACATGAAGCACTGAGTAAAGCAACCGAGCTTGATGAGACCGTGGGAGAGATCCACGACACGCTGGGCACAATCCTCTGGCGACACGACTGGGACTTTGCCGGAGCTGAGCGGGAATACGATCGCTCTATTGCGCTAGCCCCCAGCTACTCATGTGCGCATGAGGATCGGGCTGCATACATGGCGTTCCTGGGGAAAAGGGATGAGGCTCTTGCCGAGCTAACGAAGGTAAACGGATTAGACATCGGCCCAGGATCACAAATGACAGCGGCGGCAGTGTTCTATCAGCTACGCGATTATCCGAAGCTGATAGAGATTGCAAAAGAAGGCGTTGCGTCAAATCCGAATGAAGGGCTGGAGCACTTTGACCTTGGAATAGGCTATGAGGGTATCGGTAAACATGCCGAGGCTATTGCCGAATTGAAGACGGCGGTAGAGCTCTCGAAGGGAGATCAGGACAGCGCTTCTTTCCTTCTCTATTCGCTGAATCGCTCCGGTGACCGCCAGGGGGCCGAGAAGATCCTGCGAGAGTGGGAGAGGAAGAAAGGCTCCGCCAACAATTCGTATCTGATGTCGACCATGTACGCGAGCCTGGATCTCAAGGACAAGGCTTTCGAGTTCTTGAATAAGGCAGTGTCTGAGCGGTCACTGGAAGTGGCATGGAACATCAAGGCGGACCCGCGCATCGACGGATTGCGAACGGATCCGCGATTCCAGACCATCACCCGAGAGATGAGATTGCCCCAGTGACATCGGGTTGGGTTCGCATCTCCAAGTAAATCCTTGAAAAGATGTGGCTAAGTAGATGCTTGCAGGCTTCAGCTTGCAAACTTTCAGTCTTTGCTCTATTTTACTAACTAGTTAGTTAAACTGATTGGTCAAAATGAAATCGGAAGAACCGGGCAGTACGGCAGGAGGAAGTGACAGGTCGGCGGATACGCGAGCCAAGATCCTCGAGGCGGCTTTGCGAGAGTTCAGCACACTCGGCTACGCAGGCGCACGCATGGATCAGATCGCCGCTGCAGCCGGAGTGAATAAGGCTCTGCTCTATTACCACTTCGACAGCAAAGAAAATCTCTATTCGGCTGCGGTGGAGATGATTTCGGCGAAGATTCGCGACCGTTCGATGGCTGTGTTTCTTTCCGGAGCGTCGGCTGGGGAGCGGGTCCTGCGGGCTGCGCTGGACCATTTCGATCGAATTCTGACGCAAGGTGAATTTCAGAGCCTGATGCAGCAGGAGATGATGCGCATGCACCAGGGAGATCCTGGCGCAATGGGAATCCTGATCAAGCGAGTGTTCTCGCCCATACGAACGATGTACGAGTCGATGGTGCGGGAGGGAATCGCGTCAGGCGAGTTGATCGATGTGGACTGGCTCCAGCTGCATCTCTCGGCTCTGGGCGCGAATGTGTTCTATTTCCTCGTCGCGCCGGTATGGAGAATGCTGCTCACGGTGGAGCCGTTTGCGCCTGAGGTACTTGCGGAGCGGCGCCGTGCGATCGTGAGGTTCCTGGGGCAGGCGGTCTTTGTAGATCGAGCCCACGGGGCGGAAGTTGCGGAGAGAGTAATCGCAGATTCTCCGATGCCGGAGATGAGCACAGAGCGAAGAGTTTTCTGGGAGAAGCGATGAACGCGAGAAATAGGGTGTTTGTGATCTTGGGCCTACTGACGCTGGGATCGCTGATCTGGTACCTGGTAACGGCGCGGACGTCGGGCGATCTGAAACTGATCGGGACCGTGGACGCGAACGAAGTGCTGGTGAGCGCGAAGATACCAGGTCGGATTCAGACGCTGAACGTGGAAGAGGGCCAGGCGGTAAAGGCCGGCGATCTTATCGCGGTGGTTGAAAGCCAAGATCTGACAGCGGCGGAGAAGGCGGCTCTGGCAAATGTGCAGAGCAATGAGTCGAAGTTGGCGGAGACGGTGGAAACACAGCGGCAGAACGCGGGAGAGGTTTCGAGCGCGACGGTGAATGCGCAGGCACAGGTGAAGGCGACGCAGGCTGCATTGGCGCAGGCCGAGGCGAATCTGGCGCACCAGCAGGCGGATACGACGCGGACAGTGGCGCTGGCCAAGCAGGGGATTGCAAGCGCGCAGGCGCGCGATGAGGCGGTGACTGCTCTGAATGCGGCGGAGGCGGCGGTGCAGTCGGCGCGCGCCAATGTGTCAGCGGCCGAAGCTGCCGTTCAACAGGCGAAGGCCCATGAGCTGCTGGCTCAGGTTTCCTTGAGGACCGTGGCATCGACGCGCGGCGTTGTGCAGAACGCGAAGGCACTGGCAGACCAGGCGAGCGTTCAATTGGGCTACGCGAAGGTGTTCGCGCCTGTTGCGGGCCCGGTAAATGTGCTGGCTGCGCGGCAGGGCGAGGTGCTGCAGGCGGGTGGAACCATCGCTACGATCATGGATCTCTCGCAGACCTGGGTATATGCGCCGCTGCCGGAGACGCAGGCAGATGCGGTGAAGCTGGGCGATGAACTGAAAGTCGTGATGCCAAGCGGTGGGAGCGTGCAGGGGAAGGTGATTGCGAAGTCGGCTGAGGCAGATTTCGCGACCCAGCGCGATATCAATGGCGGACGCAAGCGGGACATTAAGACGATTCGGCTGAAGCTGCTGATCCCGAATCAGGACGAGAGGTTTGTGCCGGGGATGACAGCCGAGGTCTATATCCCCAAAGACAAGCTGGTGAAGAAATGACTTCGCACGCCAGGACGGTCACGCCGACGCACGATCCTCTGCCGACGCAGGCAGAGCCGGCAATTCGCGTTCAACACATCGTGAAGAAGTATGGCGACTTCGAGGCGGTGAAGGGCGTGAGCTTCGAGGTGGCTGAGGGAGAGATCTTCGGCCTCCTGGGGCCAAATGGAGCTGGAAAGAGCACCCTTATCCGCATGATGACGACGCTGATTCCAGTCACCAGCGGCAAGGCGCTCGTGGGCGGACACGATGTAACGAAGGAAGCGAACGCGGTGCGGCGGATGATCGGAGTGATTCCACAGGCGCTGACCAGCGACCAGGATCTGACCGTGGAAGAGAACCTGATTATCTACGCGAAGCTCTACAGTGTGCCTCGCGGCGAGCGGGAAAAAAACATCAACGAGGTGCTGGAGGCGGTTGACCTGACGAAATGGCGCGGGGCGCAAACCAAGACGCTGTCCGGCGGTATGCGGCGGAGACTGGAGATTGCGCGAGGACTGGTGCACAACCCGCGGATATTCTTCCTCGACGAGCCAACAACGGGACTCGATCCGGTGAGCCGCATCGCGGTTTGGGAGATGCTGAACAACCTGAAGAAGACTCGCAACCTCACGATGCTGCTGACGACGCACTACATGGAAGAGGCCGACCGGCTGTGCGACCGCATTGCGATTGTGGATCACGGAAAGCTCGTGGCACTGGGGACACCCGTTGAATTGAAGCAGAGCGTGCCGGGATCAAACGTGGTGGAGGTCCAGTTCAGCCGCGAGAATGAAGACTGGAAGACGCGTCTCCAGCAGTTGCCGGATGTGACGGAGGTCGAATCGCAGTCCGCCGGCGTGTATCGCGTGTTGACATCGAATGGGTCGCAGACGACCGCGCAGCTTGTCGAGATGACGAATGCAATGGGCGAGCAGTTGCGGTCGCTGATGGTGCAAAACACCACACTCGATGATGTGTTCGTTCACTACACGGGCAGGCAGTTGCGCGACGAGACAGTGAAGGCCGTGTTCCAGATGCCGCCACGGCCAGGAGCACACTGATGAACCGATTTCTGGCAATTGTGGAACGCGAGATGCGGAAATTTTTCCGCTCGCCGGTGCTGATGATCATGTCGATGATGCTGCCGATCGTGCAGTTGGTGATTCTAGGGCATGCATATGGCGGGCACATCCAGGGCGCCAAGGTGGCGGTCGTGGATCATGATGGCGGCCCGCAGGCAGTGAAGGTGCGCGAGGCGTTCGACTCTGTGGCGGCGAACATTGCGACGTTTAAGACAGTGGATTACGAGAATGAGACGCAGGCCAAGGAGGATGTGCGGACGGGCAGAGTGGATGCGGCGGTAATTATCCCGGCACAGTATTCAAGGCGGGTGTATGCGCAGGATGCGCCGCGGCTGGGGCTGCTGGTGGACAACTCGGACCAGGTGATGAGCGGGAGCATCGAGGGCGAGATGCAGTCGCTGGTGAATGCGCTGAATCAGCCGGTGATTGAAGACCGCGTGGTGAAGAAAATTGCGCTCGACATCGTAGAGCTGTATCCGTATGTCGAGTACATGAAATATCTGCTGTCTGGCTCGATTGCGCTGGCAATGTATATCTCGGTGATGATCGGCGGCGGGATGCTGTACATCGATGACAAGGCGCGAGGCGTTCACGAGGGATACCTGGTGACGCCGATCAGCAAGCTCGAGTTGGTGATGGGGTTGAACACGGCAGGCGCGATCAAGGCGGTGTTGTCGGGAATTTCGATTACGGTGATTGGTTCATTGATGGCGGGGCTGGGAGTGATCTTCAAGCCTGGAGCGGATCTGAATCTGCTGTTGCTGATCGTGGGCACGTCTCTCGCGTTCAACGGGATGATGTTCCTGATGATGGTGCGGGTGGACGATCCGCTGGTGCCGCGTGCGATGTTCGGTGTGCTGAACACGCTCCTGTTCTTCCCGTCGGGCGCGATCTCGCCCGTGGCGGCGTTCCCGAAGTGGCTTCGAGGAATTGCGATCGTCGATCCGTTTACCTATGCGATTCATGGGTTCAAAGCAATTCTGCTGAAGGACGGCGGCTTTGTGGCGATTCGCGGGGATTTGATTTTCCTGTTTGCGTTTGGAATCGGGACGCTGCTTGTCGCGACGCCGCTGTTCAAACGCACGCTCTGATGGTATCCAGCAGATAGCAGCTACTGGCTACTAGCTAAAGGCTACGGGCTCCAAGGTTTCCGGCGGGCAAGAAGTTAAGTCCGGAATGCGGTGAGGCGGTCCACTCCTTGTGGGAGGGTGGGCCGCCTCACTGTTTGTCAGGGATGGTCCATTTTGCTGTTTGAGATTGCACAAGGGTGATCGCAATCCTACACTGCGGGCGGGCTTCTTCCGAGCAAGGAGGCAAAGCGATGCGGTGGACGGAGTTTCTGACGGATGAAGCTGAGAGGACCTACGCCATAACGGCGCGGCTGCTGGATATGGTTGAGCCTGACCGCCTGACGTGGAAGCCCGAGAGCGGGTTGAACTGGATGACGACAGGGCAGCTGCTGCAGCACCTCTCGAACGCGTGCGGTCAGCCGTGCAAGGGTTTGGTGACCGGAGACTGGGGTCTGCCGGATGGAACGACATTGGAAGACCTGACGCCGGAAGAGATGACGCCGAGTGCGGAGAATCTGCCCAGTGTCTCGAGTGTGACGGAGGCGCGGGAACTGCTGATCGAGGACGAGTTTCTTACGTTGCGCATGATTCGAGAGGCGGGTGAGAGCGCGTTGGAGAATCGGCAGTTCTGTTTTCCATGGGAGCCGGGGAAGACGGCTTCGCTGGGTATGCATATCTTCAGGATGGTGCAGCACCTGGATCGTCACAAGAGCCAGTTGTTCTATTACCTGAAGTTGCAAGGGGTTCCGATGGGGACTTCCGATCTGTGGGGCAGCTAGAATCTGCCCCCAACTATTCAGCTCCAGCTTCCAGAAGTAGACCAATCTGGAGCTACTCTGAGCGTATCCCGGAAGGGGAATATACCCGGAAAGTACCGTTACCTTCCACTCTCGTGGGAACTGGGGAAGACATAGTTGTGGGATAAGATTTCACGAGAGACGACCCATGAGCGCTCACACTGCAACTGCCACACTTCCACCCTCGTCCGCTGATTTGATTGCGCGGCGTATCGCTGAAGTGACAAAGCCCGAACCTTCCGCGGCGGAGAAGCCGGAGAAGAAAGTTCCTCTTACGTGGGAAGAGGAGGAGCTTGCGTTCTACCAGCCGAAGAGGGATGTTGCGCTGGAAGAGAAGCGCAAGGCGGATGCACGCGCTGCGCTGCTGCTGCGCCAGCTTCCGCACCAGTGGGCGGCACTGCGCGAAGTGATCACGATCCGGTGCGAGAGTATCAACAGGAAGGCCGGGCGGGTTGTACTGCGGCCGGCCGCACCAGACAACAATCGCTTCGAGGTTCGCCGCGAAGACGATCACGGCTTCTTCATGAAGTTCGATCCGGAGAAGAAGAAGGTGACGTTCAGCGGGAAGCCGCTCGGCTTTGATCGCCATTATGAGCTGACCGTGGTGACGCGGGATGACGTGGATACCACGGCGTGGTTCTCTTCCACGACGCTGACGACTGAGCAGACCGACGATCTCTCAAAGGCGATGATCTCGGTGCTGATGCGGTTTGAGCAGTAGGCCTCAGTAGAAACTGGTCCCAGGATTCTCAACATTCTGCGCAAAAGCCGCGTCCTCATAGAGGAATAGGCAATCAATTGGCAGGATCGAGATACCGCCCCTCTACTCTCCTTGCCTACTATCGACCTAGCCCACTTGAATCTCATGCCGAGGTGCGAGTCCGAATTCGGCGGGCTTTTCACCAATCGCTCTTGTGCGCAAGGACGTCAGGTATTGAGATGAATTGAAATCAAGCCATGTGATCCTACACGCGGCCAGGCCCGCAGCGACGGACCTTCAAGAATAAGAGAGCAAGGGAATGCACTGTCATACATTCAAATTGCTGCTGGGAGCCAGCGTCTTGGCGTTGGCCGGAATGGGCAGCCCAGCACAACAAGGCCAGGATCACTTTGAACACCTGAACTACGTCCCAGGTGACGCAGCGATGCCGTCGTTTGCCGACAGCGTAATTGACGAAAATTCATCCTATCGTCGAGCGCTCTTCTCACGTGGTATGGCGCTGCGCGTTATCAACCAATACCAATACGCCCAGAACATTCTTGGCGCCCCCGTCGCGCCGGATGAACAGGTCTATGTGGGACAGAGGGCCTACACGAGCGTGATGTTCAGCCGATTTTCACGGCAGATCTTCGCCAACTGCACTTAAAGCAAACACAACTCTACATGGGCGGTGTGTGGAACTGGGTGAGTTGGAATCCTGCAGGTCCAAAAACAATACAGCTCTGGGATCTGTATTTGTATAAGAAGTTCGGCGAGAATCGGGCGGAGATTAAGGCCGGGTATGTTTCAAACAGCCTCGATTTTGTCGGCTTTTTTGTCGGCGGGTCAACAGCGGCCGGTGCGCAGGGAGTGTATGCCATCCTTCCATACGAGGTGGGTATGAGCTACTTCCCTTTGACCTCGCCCTCCGTCAGCATTCGAATTCATGGGCCGGCAAGTACGTATTTCACCACTGCAGTGCAGAGAAGCCTCGATCCGGGCGGAGGGCCGACTGAAGTTGCGCGTAACCATACCGGGTTCCGTTTTGCTCCACACGGGGACAAACTGCTCAGCATCAACGAAGGCGGAGTGTGGCGTGGAGCGAGCGCGCAGTCGCGAGATCTCTGGGTGCGGGCAGGCTACATGAACAATCGCAGCGGTTACACAAACTTCTTGACCGGCCGAAAAGAAGCAGGGAACTACTGCGTCTATGTGTTGTCGGATTTTCAGTTGACGCAGACCAATCGGGAACACCCGAATCCCGGCTTGTACCTGGGCGGTTCTGCCGAAACCGCTCCGAAGGCGCTGAATGCATATGCCCGCTACTACGAAGCAAGAATCTACATAGAGGCGCCATTCCGCGCGCGTCCTGCTGATGTGGCTTCAATCGTCGCATCGCGCACGGGATACAGTGCTCCTTTCGCCGACAGTCTCGTTGCCCAAGGGAAGACGGTGTGGCGTGCTGGAACGACGTTGACGGGCATCTACACTCTTAGGGCGTCTCGTGGGAACTACCTTGGTCTGGGACTTGGATACGTGAATGGCCCGGCTATCAGCCCCCGTGTGCCCAGTGCGTTGAAATTCACCGCGGGCTGGACTTTGTTCTTTTAGCGATCGCCTTCTCAGTGAGACTGGAGCGTAACGGCGGCTTTTACCTGGTCCGGGGGCACCGCCTACAATGAGGTCTGAACCTAACTGCGAGGACCCTCTCAATGCCGCTCTCTGGTGAAGCAATCCGGTTGATGAATTACATCGATGATGTTGCGGTGACACTGCGCCGCATTCTTGCCCTTGTGCCGACGCTGACTGCCGAGGAGCGCGCGCGGATTGCCGAACATCTTGAACAGTCAAGGCCGAACGCTGAGGATGTCGCAAAAGCTCTCAGAGAGAAATAGATCCAAACAATGCAAGTTGCCATTATCGGAGCCGGTCCTCTGGGCCGGCGGCTCGCGCTGGCTGCGGCACGCGCCGGTTACCAAGTGTTGCTGGAAGACGTGATGCCATCAAACCTGCACCATGCGCAGGAGTACTTGCGCCAGGAACTGGGGCCCGCGGCACTGCCCAGCGTGCGCTTTGTATCGACGATCGAAGAGGCCGTGCGCGAGGCGGACCTGGCTATCGATTGCGTGCCGGATGAACTGGAGTCAAAGCTGGAGATTTTTTGCCTGCTGGACCGGATGGCTCCCCCGAAGACGGTGCTGTTATCGCCGATGAAAAACACTTCGATTGCGGACCTGGCGTCTTGCACCTATCGGATGGAGAAGTGCGTCGCTGTGGTAGCGGATGCGAAAGAGCTTGCGGATGCTTCGTTGAGTGGAATCACGGTGCGGACACCGGCGCACGTTGCGGATGAGACGGTGAGGCTGGTCCGGGAATTCTGGCTGGGTCTCGGTTTTGTGGTTTCTTTTGCCCAAGATGGGGCCGCAGGACCCCGGAACATTGAGACATAGGCTGTCGTATTTCGGATTGACTTAGGCATCCACATCGAATGCAATCATTTCTCTGTCCTCCTGCTCGATGGATGTGCCGCCGTGTCCGATAGTTTGTCAATGAGCTGTGCGACGTGGGTCTTCAGAGCCTCTTGTGTTGCGGCATAACTGAGAGCTGCGGACGGGACATCGGTCCATTCCTCCAGGCTGCTTTGCGCCAGTTGCCGCGCATCGGGTGGCAATTCAACTCCGATCGCGACAATGCGAGCCGACTTAGAAATGTCGGAGTTTCTAAGTCTGGATGGATGAAACGAACTCACATCGATTCCATCGGCGCGGAGGCCATTGATGATGGCAGGAGGTACGGTCGTCGAGTTGGGATTTGTCCCTCTCGCGAGGGCGCGGTATGGCAGGCTTCGCTCATGCGCCAGCTGGTTGAAGTAGGATGCCGCCATTAGGCTTTTCACATTGCCGTGTTCGCAAATGAAGAGCACTTCAGTTTTCTGCACAGTGCTTTGTTGCGCAGCGGAACAGCGCAGCACCAAAGCGAATACCGGAATTACAATCGCCTTTAACATCGCAAATCGCATAATCTTGCCTCGCACTTCGTAGCATTTCTTCTGATTGGACAATTCGCTTCTGACGTTTAGGGTTTTGTCCCGCCGCCCGGTGAACTGCTTATCAACTTCTTCAGATACCAAGGATCTGCTCGTAATACTTCACGTATTTGGGAAGGACGAGTGTGGCGCAGAAACGCTTCTGCGCGTCTTTGCGGGCGGCTTCGCGCATGCTATCAAGGCGGGAACGGTCTTTGAGTAGAGACACCGCCCCGGAGGCCATGCCGTCGATGTCGCCGACGGGGTAGAGCAGCCCGGTGACACCATCCTCGATGAGTTCAGGAACGCCGCCGACACTTGTGGCGATGGCTGGGACCTTGCAAGCCATGGCTTCAAGCGCGGCGAGACCAAAGGACTCGAGCGCGCTGGGCATGATCATAAGGTCGGCGAGGGGCAGCAGCTCGTTGACGCGATCCTGCTTGCCGAGGAAGTGAATCCTGTCGTTGATCTTGAGATCGTGGGCGAGCCACTCGGCTGCGGAGCGGTCAGGTCCGTCTCCGACGAGGATGAGCTGTGAGGGAACTTCTTTGACTACCTGCGCGAAGACCTTGACGACGTCGACTACGCGCTTCACCGGTCGGAAGTTGGAGAGATGAATGAACACGGCCTCATCGGGCTTGGCAAATTTCGAGCGCGCATGGCTGCGGACGCTGTCATCCACAAACGGCGTGTATACGTCGCAATTGACGAAGTTGGGAATGACTTCGATAGGGCGGGAGACGGCGAAGTCCGCGACTGTCTTCTCTTTCAGGTAGCTGGAGATGCTTGTGACGCCATCGCTCTCCTGAATAGCGTAGCGGGTGATGGGAAGATAGCTGCGATCGAGGCCGACTAGGGTGATGTCGGTGCCGTGCAGCGTTGTGACGAAGGGGAGCTTGCGTCCGCGAGCGGCGAGCATCTGGCGCGCTAGGAGCGCACTGACCGAATGGGGAATGGCGTAATGAACGTGGAGGAGGTCGAGATTGCAGAACTCGGCGACTTCAGCCATGCGTGAGGCCAGGGCGAGATCGTACGGAGGAAACTCGAAGAGCGGGTAACTGGAGACGGGCACCTCGTGATAGAAAATGCCGTCGTCGCGGCCGCTGAGGCGGAAGGGCTGCGAGTAGGAGATGAAATGGACTTCGTGGCCGGAGGCGGCGAGTTCGATGCCAAGTTCGGTGGCGACTACGCCCGAGCCGCCGTAGGTGGGATAACAGGTGATGCCGATGCGCATGCGCCGCCTTGCTTTCTTTTTACCGCCGCCGGTCGTTTCTTATTGTCGTTAGAACCACGAAGTCTTTGCTCGGCCATTTTATGGGCCGGGGCCGTAAGTTGTAGATTCTCAGATCTAACGAAAGATGCAAAGTGAAGCGAAGGCATGCGTCATGGGAGTTTTCCGGGTTTCGGCGCGAGTTGCACTGCCTGGCGAATGGCCTCGAGAAGACTGCGTTCATCAGCCTTCCCTGTACCTGCTATATCGAATGCAGTTCCGTGATCGACGGACGTTCTCACTACTGGGAGACCGATAGTGATGTTAACTCCGGATTCGAGGCCGAGGACTTTTACCGGTCCGTGGCCTTGATCGTGATACATGGCAATGACCAGGTCGAAGTCGCCGCGCTGGGCGCGATAGAAGAGGGTGTCAGCGGGCAGCGGGCCCTCTACGTTCCAACCACGACGGCGACACGCTTCGATTGCCGGCACGATTTTCTCTTCCTCTTCACCGTGTCCGAAGAGGCCATTCTCTCCGGCGTGCGGGTTTATGCCGCATACCCCAATGTGGGGATTCGCGATTCCGGACTTTTCGAGCGTGGCGTGCCCGCGTGCGATGGTGCGCTCGACAAGGCCGGGTTCGATGCGTGCGATCGCATCGATGAGTCCGATGTGGGTGGTAACGTGCAGCACTTTCATCTTTGGAGTGGTAAGCATCATCGAGACTTCAGGGGTTCCGGTAAGGTGTGCGAGGGCTTCGGTGTGGCCGGGAAATTTGTGTCCGGCAGATTGAAGGGCCTCCTTATTCAGAGGAGCCGTGCAAATGGCGGCGACCCGCCCGGCCATAGCGAGCCGCGCAGCCAACTCGAGATATCGATAGGCGGCCTCTCCCGCTTCGCGCGAGAGTTTGCCCCACGGCAGGTCAGGTGGCACAAGTTTCAAGTCGATACAGTTGACCGTACCGCCGGTAAAGCCGGCAGATTCCAGTTCTGATTCCGAGATCGTGCGGACTTGGAGCTGAGTATTGAGGATTTTCCCCGCAGTCCGCAGCCGGTCTGCATCGCCAATGACAAGCGGGCGGCAAAGTACGTATACCTCAGGATGGGAGAGGCTCTTCATAATAATCTCGGGGCCCACCCCGGCAGCATCGCCCATTGTGATTGCAATAATTGGTTTTTCCATATCAGATCTTCTGATTCAGCAAAGGATCCTCGGCGAGAGGTCCCGCACGCACATGTTCAAGTTTCTTTAAGAAATCGCGACAGTGAACGAGTGCCTGTGGCGAACCGAATGCGCCCGCCTTTGTAATGATCGGCAGAGGGCGCGTCCAACCATCGGCAATCGCGAAGGGCAACCCTGATTCCACTTCACCGAGCAGACGCAAACGACGGATTGCCAGAACCTCCAGGACCGCTCTTGCTGTCTCTCCACCTGTTAGAACTATCCCACCCAAAAGTTGCGAGCACTTTGAGAGTAGTTCTGAGAACTCTCGCGGCAAACCTTGTTCTTCGTATTTTGAGTGGTGTTCGTTTCCAGCCAGCGTGAGCAGGACATCGCGGCCGGATTCAAGGCTCTGCAAGACCTGCGCGTTTGTAGTTGACGAATTCGAAATGTCTGCAGTCGTGGTATGGAAGGCTGCTATGTCCGATGTTGTTTCCAGTATCCGCGCCTGCTGCCGCGAAACTGAGGCAGGAGTACCGACGACGAAAAGCGTAGGTCCCGCTGCGAAGCTCCATTCATGGGGTTCGGTCGTCGGCACGATTCCGATTGCGCGTGGAATCTGACAGGCCAGACCGGCGGACCCGACTAACGCAGCGATTGCCGGTTGACCAACAGAAGCCTCAGCCACCGCATGAAGATCGCCGTCTGTCTCCGCGTCGCAGAGGACCACGTCGTTCTGCTTTGCGGTCTGCAAGATGGCCTGATGGAGGGCAGTCGAACCTGACCGGACGGTCGGCAAGTCAATCAATCCGCAGGAGAGGCCTCCTTCAGAGACGAGATGGGAGATATCCGACTGGGCGGTACGAGCCTCCGATTGCCAGATGTCGGTTTTCTCCAGAGGAACTCCGTGTACGAGGAGACGACCGCCAACTGTCGTACGGCCTTGCGCGGGCAGTGCTGGAGCCATCAGAATGGACAGCTTCGCATGGCTTGTGGAGCGGCGAATGTTCAGCAGAGCGGCAAGTTCAGCAGCCACGTTGCCCCGCAGCGTGGAATCGATCTTCTTGAAGAGGACGTATCCGAGGTGAGGTGCATTGTGCGAATCGCAGAGTCGAACTAACCGCGTCACTGATTTCGAAGCTTGTTCAGCAGGGAGGCAGCGGGTATTCGCATCGATCGAGAGAATGTCAGTATCTGGCCAGCCCGTTTCGGATTCCTGAGCGTCGGGAGAATGCAGAAGAACTAAGGCACTGCAGCCTACGGCGGCAGATGGAGCTGCGCAATCGGCAGCGCCGGTCAGGTCATCCGCAATCACCAGCATCCTAGCCACGGTCGAACTCCAGACTCATTTCCTTGAGGATATCCGCGAATACCACCATGCTGTCAGGAAAGGAGCCGCAATCGCGGTGACGATGACGCTGCACGCCACAAGAACGGTCGCGGGAGCCGCAGCAGCGGCGTATTTGGGGTTGGCCGCAGCAACCAGCGCAGGAACAGCAGCCGCATTGCCGGCGGTTGTTGAGGCGGCTATTCCGGCGGTGCCTTTGCCCCCGCTGACCCGGTCAGCGATTGCGAGGAAGAAAGCTGAGAGAATCAACACCGATATCCCCAGAGCAAGGCCGGACACACCTGCTTTCCAGACGAGTTTGAGGTTGAGCGTGGCTCCCAGAGCAAACGCGAAGAACGGAATGAGCACCGGCGCGGCCTTGCCGAGGAACTCGCGAAGTTCGGGATCGAGGTTTCCGAGCAGCATACCGATAGCCAGGGGCAGAATTGCCCCTACAAGCGCCTGCCAGGGAAATGCCGAAAGACCCGCAACGCCGAGCGTAACCATCGTGAGAAACGGGCCCGATTCGAGCGACATGACCGAATATGCCGCTGCATCCTCCGGGCGACCAAATTGATTCATCAGGGCCATGTACAAACCGCCATTCGTGTCATTGATGGCGGCGACCACGGCGAGGGTTGAAAAGCCCGAAAACCATCCTGCTGCGACCGGCTCGATTCCGATCCAATGGCCAACGAGGACTCCTACGGCGATTCCAAGTAACACCTTTGTCCCGAGAAGTACTCCGCCCTTTTTCAGTACTCCTGGAAGAGACCGAACTGAAACAGTGGCGCCGATGCAGACGTAGAAGACCGCAAGTATTGGCAACGAGCCTGTGAAAAGCGCTCCAGTGAAGGATCCGAAGACGCCTGGTGCTTTTGGCGCGACGGTCGCGATGAGTGCGCCAGCTGCAAGGGGCAACGTCATCATGCCGCCAGGCACGCGATCTACGAAGCGCTTGATCGGTATGGACATCGGCGCCCGCTTGCTTTCAACGATGTGAGTCGGATGCAATGCAGGGTGAGTGTAGCACGGTCATTGAGTCACGCCGGCAGCCGGGCGCACCTTGGCAAAGGTGTACGGCCCTTCAGGCACGAGAAGAACTTTCGCACTGCGGGTGAGGTTGGCAGTTGCCGCTGCGATTGCCTCCTCGAGGCCTGGAAAATATCGGCTTCTCAGGATGCCCAGATCCTCTGCCCCTACGCCGGGAGTATAGAAGAAGAGTTCGCTTCGAAGCGCGGCGAGAGCCAGTTTCTCAACTTGCCACTGGTCGATCTGCACTGGCGGACGGGCGATCTCGTCGAGGTATGCCTCGAAAGAATGGATCTTCCTCAGGCTTGCTGCAAATTCGCCTGAGCCCACACCCTCAGCGCACTCTGCGACTACCAGGATCCCTCCGCCTCTCTTGACCAGGTGCTGCGCGGCCGTTACAGCCTTTACACTCTGATAAAAGGTGAGATCGAGAGGGAAGCCAGCGGAACTGGTGATCACGAGATCAGACGGTTCGTCGAGATACGCAAGACAGGACTCCTGAACAAAACGAACGCCCGCCGCGTGGGCCACGATGGGATTGCCTGCGAATACTCCGGATATCTGCCGGTCGCGGGTCAACGTGACATCGAGGATGAAATCGTGACGGGCAATGCGCGCTATCTCGAGCAACTCATCGTGCAGAGGATTGCCTTCGAGGGATCCTTCGGTGGCCAGGGGCTCCCGCATGAAAAGGGGCGAGTGAATGGTCTTGATGGTTGCTTCCGCTGCAACTCCGGGAACGACGAGCTTTCTTCCTCCCGAGTAGCCAGCCATCAAGTGCGGCTCAATGAAGCCTAGTGTAATGCGGAGGTCCGCATTCACGAACTCATTGTGGATGTGGATGGGCGTTCCGCGATTAGACGTTCCGAGATGTCGGTGCTGCCCTGTGGCTCGCGCATCGTTGCTGATGACCCGGTAGGATCTCGCAATCTCAGGACCGACGATCTGGTCAACTTCGGCAGGCGTAGCGGCCCGATGCAGGCCTGTTGCGATCAAAATTGTGATTCCGTCCCGGCTGATTCCCGATCGGTGAAGCCGATCAAGCAGAGGTGGCAGCGTCATCGGATTGGGCGCGGGACGCGTGATGTCGCAGACCACGATTGCGGCCGTTTTCTTGCCTTTTGCCAGATCACAAATGGGAGCAGACGCCAGCGGGTGATCGAGCGCCTGTTGCAGCGCACTGTTCGCATCGGCCAGCGGCTTTACACTCCTGCTTTCGATGACGTCGCAATCGTACTCGCCGGGGATCGAAACCTCGATGCCGTTTTTGCCGAATGCAAATGTTGTGCTCATTCTGGTGAGGTCCACAGTGCAGAGCTATGATAATTGACCGCTGCACCTGTTGGTTATTCGGCTCGAATCTCTACGACCGCAACCGTATAGGGCTCCAGATCGACAGAAAAATCCTTCGAGTAGGCAATTGTCCGTGTCTTTGGCGCGATTGCGTCCGGGTGCTCGAGAGATGCAGACTCTGTAAGCTGCGCGCTGATAATTTGCAACGTCAATACCGCCCTGGCCGGAGCCTTGGAACCTTGCAGCCGGACGAGCAGGGCGTTCGGTTGCGCGGAATAGTTGACCGCCTTGATGACGATTCGGCGTCCGTCCGCACTCATGCTGGCGATCGCATCCATCGATCCGGGCACCCACTCTTCTGGAATGAAGGTCGAAATCTTGTCGAACAAGCGGGTTCGATCGGGAACATCTCGAATGGAACCGGTGGCAGATGCAAGATACCGCTCTGCGTAGTGATCGTGAAACAACTTCTCAACCACATACCCTGCGCCGGGGAACCACGAGACGTGATCGTGGTAAATGAACGAAGTCCATTTCGGATCATCGGTTGTATTTCGCATTAGCAGAGCAGGGCAACTCATGGTTAGACCCGGGCTGAGTTCTTCATAGAGCATCAGGCTGCCTGCAGTGTGAAGACCTGCACGCCAATCGTAGGTGTGCTGCAGACTCCACTCAAGGACGCCAATCTCAATGTGCGGATGCCTGGAGGCGCGGACGTAGTCTCGCAACTTCACAAGGTAGTTGCGGATACGCCTCAAACCGGTCTCGAAGTTTACGGGCTCGTACTCGTAATTGTGACAGCCCAGTATGTCGAAGTTTTCTCCAGCGAGGTCGATGACCTTCTCGCTCCAGTCCATGTCGCTGGAGCGCTTTTGACCGCAAGCTACAATCCGCGCTTTGGGCGCAATCTCGCGCAAGCGTTTGCCGTAGACATTGACGATCTCTGCGTATGCCTCGGGAGTAAAGCCGTTGTTCATCGGCTCATTGTCGATCTGAAACAGCGTGACCCCATACGGCTCGGGATGGCCGTTCGCCGCACGCTTCTTACCCAACTCCGATGACAAGGGATCGTTGAGATAGTGAACCCAGTTCATTGCGTACTCGACCTGCTCTGGCCGGGTGCCGGGCGCAGCCAGCACGATCAGGGGTTCGGTGCCGATCTTGCGGCACAGGCCGAGGAACTCATCTGTTCCGAAGCCGTAATAGTCTGAGTAGCCTCCCCAAATCAGATTGGGATGATAACGGCGCGCAACATGCGGACCGATGCCGTCTTCCCACTTGTATGTGGAAGCAAATGATCCACCCGGCCAACGGATGAACGACGGATGGAGATCGCCGAGAGCATGCAGCAGGTCAGGCCGGAGCATGCCGTCGCGGCGGGAATCAGAGCGCATCATCGAGACGAAATCCAGAAGTACTGAGCCTTTGCCGGTTACTGCGATTTCGATGGATGCCTGGATGTCCCGCACAGGGCTAACGAATGCGAATGGAACCTCCTGCCACTCCGAGCCGGTGACTGCAAATGGCAGGGATGCGATGGGTTCGCCTTTGGCAGTCTTGAACATGACCTTCAACTTCGGGGAACCAGTTTCGCGTTTCAGCCAGAGCGATCCGTCGTACTTTACACCCGTGTCCAGGAACAGGCGGCCCTGCCGAATCCCCGCACTCCCGCCCCCGACTCGCAGGCGAATGCTTTTCGACCCATTGCGAACATCGACATCCGCCATCTCAACCTGGCCACGCTCCGCGAAGGTCTCCCAATATGTTTTGAAGTCCTCGCCCTCGAAACCAGACCCGCGAATCTGTTCGGCAAAGAGGCCGTCCACAACGGAATGGTTGATGTGCTCGAGGAACTGGCCATAGATCCGCTGGTCGATTGGGGTCGATGCTCTGTCAGTATCCACGAGCAGAACGGTGACTCGCGGCTCGTCGCCACCTTCCAATGCGTCAGCAGAAGAGATGGCGGAAACGCGATTCAAATGAAAGGCGGCACTTGCCGCCATTGATTCTTTAAGGAAGTCTCGTCTATTCATGGGCTGCATATTTCCGGAACAGATCAGCATACTCGCATCGCCACGATCAATCGCCCGAACTGTCGGCGCGCCGCTCAAAGCCTTCGCGAACAGGAGGTGGTTTAACAGAAACTAGGGCAGATCAAGAAAGCCTCGCCGTCATGTCAGGTGGGAATAACCTCAGCGATTTCATCGAACAACTCCTTCACTCTTCCGGTGGCCTCACATAACGCACTCTTGCCTGCTCGAGTGGCAATGTAGCAGCGTCTTCTACGACCGGCGACGATCATCGGCAGAGACTTCAGCCAGCCGCGCCGCTCCATACTATGCAGCAGCGGATAGATTGTTCCTGGTCCGAGCCGATAACCATGTCTGCCAAGCTCTTCCATCATGCCCTGGCCGAAGATGGGTTCTTCGGCGGCATGATGAAGCACGTGGATGCGAACCAATCCGATGTAGAGGTCCTGGTATTTGGCATTGCTTCGCCCCATGATCGACGCTCCCATTCAGGATTGCTTCGCGACCCGCGCGTTCACGCTTTGGCCGTTTCGTATTGAGTCCGATGCCGTTCGCACCACCTGGTCACCAGAATGCACATCTCCGAAAATCTCCGTGTCGCCGTTTGCTGACTGCCCGGTCTGAACATTTACCCATTCTGCCTTGTTGTCGCGAACACGAATGACAAACGTGTGCTGCTGGTCTCCAGTCACGGCAGTCGAGGGCACGAACATTGTGGGAGCGTGCCGCCGGACGGGCCATGACACGGTCACGAAGCCCCCGGGAGCGAGTTTCCCGTCGGCGTTTTTCACGTCCATTTCAATGTGCATCGTGCGCGTATTTACGTCGACATCATGCGCGATTCTGGCTATAGGCGCGTGAAAAATCTGGCCCGGGTATGCGGGAACGGCGAAGCTGACCAATTCTCCTTTTTTTATCTCCCCAATTTCAGCCTCGGGGATCGGCACGACGAGGCGCAGGCGATCTGTGGCTACAAGTCTGACGATCGGCTGCGAGCCCCCTTGACCTGAGGCGGGCCCAGTCAACGCTCCGGGGTGGAGATTGCGAGCGGTCACGACGCCACTGAATGGCGCTGAGATCGTCAAGTAGGATTCCATCTGCGAGACACTGCGCAGGGCCTCGCGGGCAGCACTTACATTGCTTTCGGTGGCCGATACGGTGCCTTTGTCCGCAACGACAGTCTGATTCGAAACCATGAGATCGTTCTCGGCGACGACGCCCGGCGTCTTGGCTGCGGTGACCAGATGCTGATAGGTTCCTTGATCTGACGCGAGTTTCGCTTGAGAGGTCGCAAGTTGCGATTCAGCCGCGCGCAATGCGGCTTGAGCCTGGGATCGTTGCGCCAGAAGCTCAGGCGCAGACAAGCGGACCAATTCCTGTCCCTGGTGCACGTGAGAGCCAACGTCAACGTGAATTGACTCGAGAAAGCCAGTGACCTTGGGGTAAATGTCGACTGACTCATAAGGCAGTAATTGTGCAGGCAAACTTACCTTCACGTCGAGTTGTCTCAAGGAAACAGGGACTGTCTCGACCTCTAGAGTCGCAGAGGCTTGTACGGGATGTGAGTTCTTCGCCTCGTCCGCGCTTCCGCAACCGAACAAAGCACCGACCAGAATCGATAAAGCAACAAAGGTTGTTCTCATCGCGAAGGCTCCGGCGTTGCAGTGTAGTAGCGGCTTTCAGGATCTTCAGGATCGAGCGAACCGGACTCGATTGAGGCGTTCCGCTGGACAATTCCGAAGATTGTGGGCAAGAGGAAAAGTGTGGCCAGCGTTGCCGCCGCGAGCCCACCTATCACCGCGCGAGCGAGCGGCGCTGTCTCTTCCGCTCCAGTGCCGATTGCAAGCGCCATCGGGATCATGCCCGCGATCATCGATGCGCTTGTCATCAGGACAGGGCGAAGTCTCTCGGATGCAGCATCCCGCGCCGCCTCGTGCGATTCGGTTCCGTCGCGTCGATTCTGCTCGGCGAAGGTAATCAGTAAGATGGCGTTTGCCACAGCGACGCCGATTGCCATAATCGTGCCCATGAAGCTCTCCAGGTTGAGAGAGGTTCCTGTGAGCAGCAGCATGACAACAACACCGATGAGTACTGCGGGAGCCGTAGACACGACGACCAGAGCGAGCCGAACGGACTGGAAGTTTGCGGCTAGCAGCAAAAGGATGACAAGCACAGCCGCTCCGAGCCCGATCAGAAGTTCACCGAAGATCTGCCGAAGGGCGCTGATCTGGCCGCGAACCGAGGTGGTGACACCGCGAGGCGCATCCCCTGCATCATGGATTGCCCGGTCTACGTCAGTTGCAACCGTACCAAGATTGTTGGCGGCAGGATTTGCGCTGACGACAAGCATCCACTGTCCGTTTCGCCGATCAAGCTCGCCCGGAACGTTGGTGTTACGAAGAGACGCGACCTGACTGAGAAGGGGCTGAGCGCCTGTGGTGCTCGACACCGGAATGTTCGCCAGGTCGGCGAGGGATGTCATTTGTGCCTGGGGAACCGTGACCTCGACCTGATAGCTGACGCCCGACTTGGGGTCGCGCCAATAGTTGGGTGCCACGAATCTGCTGGACGCCGTGGCAGAAACCACCGCGGACCCGACATCCGTTGCAGTTGCGCCTAGCTGGCCTGCAACAACGCGATCGATGTGCACGTCGATCGTGGGATAGTGGAGCGGCTCTTCAAACTCCACGTCGCGCAATGACGGGACCTTCAGGAGCTGCTGCCGTACCTTCTCGCCATAAGCCTGCACATCGCCGTACTGAGGACCAGTAATTGCAACTTCAGCGATCGAAGGGGACCCGAAATTGAGGATCTGGCTCACCAGGTCTCCCGGATCGAACGAGAAGTGCACCATTGGAAATTCTCGCCCGAAGCGGGTTCTAAGGCGCTCTTCGAGATCTCGCAGAGTGACCCGGGTGTTGGACTTCATACCGACGTTGATGATTGCCTGTTGCGGCCCCGAGGTCCACAAAAAGACAGCATTGATGGGATAGGACGATCCTTGCGTTCCAACGTATCCGAGACTGAGATAGAGATTGTTCTCTCCGGCTTCGTCGTTGATACTGGCCAGCACGCGGCGGACGAGATCTTCCGTCACAGCAACGCGCGTACCGTCGGGTGCGTCGATGCGCAACCTGAACTGGGTGGACGCAGATGATGGAAAGATCTCCCGCGGTATATGAGGAGCGGCGAAGGCAAGCACGATAACGGCGAGCAGTGCATAGGCGCCGAGGAGCAATACCGGCATCCGCATGGCGCGCTCCAGAGCTGCGTGATAGCGTCGGCGGAATCGATCGAACCCGCCCTCTTGGTCCGATCGATGTTCCTTTGCCTTGGCGCTCGAGATGATCCAGTCCGAGAGAACAGGCACCAGCGTGCTGGAGAGCAGGTACGACGCACCCATTGCGAACCCCACAGCCAACGACAGAGGCAAAAAAAGGGAATGAGCGGGTCCCGTCATGAAGAATGAAGGAAGGAAAACAGCGAAGACGCAGAGCATTGCCAGGAGACGCGGTCTGGCCACTTCGCGGCTGGCCAGGAAAACTGCACGAGGAGTGGACTGTCCGTCCTCAAGGTGGACGTGAATGTTCTCGAGAAGAACCGTCGCTTCATCCACCAGAACCCCAACAGCAAGCGCCAACCCTCCGAGCGTCATGATATTGATTGTTTGCCCCACAAGCCTGAGTGCCACCACAGCACCGAGCAGTGCGAAGGGAATTGTAACGATCACAATAAGCGACGATCGCCAGTCGCGCAGAAACAGGAAGACCATCAACCCTGTGAGACCGGCGCCAATCAGCGCTTCCCGGATAACGGCCCCCAGAGCAGAGAGCACATATTGAGACTGATCAAACTCGTAAGCGACCTTGATGTCGCCGGGTAGCAGGGCCTGGAATCGGCCTAGACTCTGGCGGACCTCATTGACAACCGTGATGGTAGAGGCGTCTGGCCGCTTCGTTACGGGAATATAGATTGTCCGTCTTCCGTTGAGGAGCGCATAGCCGGCGAGGATATCCGACGTATCGCTGACGGTTGCAACGTCGCGCATATATACTGCTGCACCCGCACCTGCCTTGAGAGGTATGTTGAGGAGATCCTGATAATCGACCACCGTTGAATCAGTCGACACCAGCGTGTTCGTCGTCCCGATATCTGCGTTGCCCGCGGGTTGAATACTGTTACCTGCCGTGAGCGCCTTCACGAGCGACTCCGGAGAGAGCCCGTACGCATGGATCTTCTCAGGCTTCACGTTCAGGATGATAGTGCGCTGATTGGCGCCGAAGGGCGGGGGCGACGATACGCCGGGCAACGTCGCGAAGACGGGTCGCACGCGGTTCAGCGCGAGATCCTGAATCTCTGAGAGTGTGCGCGACGGGCTGGAGAAGACCAGGTATCCAACAGGTAGGGTGCCGGCGTCGTAGCGAATCACGAAAGGCGAAACAGTTCCGGGCGGCATGAAGGCGTGCGCGCGATTCACATACGAGATGGTTTGCGCCATTGCCTCGCTCATGTCAGTGCCGGGATGGAAGTTGAGTCGCAGCAGCGCCGTACCCTGGATGGATTTGGCTTCGACGCTTTCGATCCCATTGATATAGAGGAAGTGATACTCGTAGTAATACGAGATGAACCCTTCCATCTGTTGCGGGCTCATTCCTCCGTAAGGTTGCGCCACGTAGATCGTGGACAGGTCGAGCGACGGCAGAATATCGATACGCGTCCGCATCAAGGCAATTACAGAAGCGAGCGCGAGCGCAACGAGGAGAACAAGGACCGTGACCGGCCTGCGCAGTGCTGCGCGAATCAAACCCATGTGGTTTGGCTCCTTGACATTCTGTTCACGGCGCTTTCCGCAGCACTTGCAGAAAAGGTTCAAGGTTGCCGTCTGCTTCCGCTACCCCGGCCATTCCCCGCCAAATGTTGAGTTTTGCAACCGCATCATCTCCCTCTGCCTGGGCGAGTGCGGACTCCGCAGCCGAGACCTCGATGACCGTCGCAAGACCTGCCTCATATCGGGCGTGCTGTTGCTGTTCACTTTTGCGGGCAGCATCAAGTTCTACGGGTGTGTTGCGTGCGATTGCTTTTGCCCCTTCGAGCAGTGCGCGCGCCTGCTTGGCCTGCGCTGATAGATCACTGAGCACGCGCTTGCGATTGGCCTCTGCCGCAGACAATTGGGCTTGCTGAGCTTTTTGCTGGGGATGCAGGGTAAAGATCTGAAAAGCCGGGAAGGTGACCTGGACCGCCGCTAGCCAGTTGTAGGTCTGCGGTGCGAGCCCCGCGGTTCCGCCCTGGAAGGTCGGAACAGGCGTACTCGTCAAGCCAGCGCCGAGGCCCGAAACCGATCCATAGAGAGAAAATGACGGAACCCAGGAACGATTTAGAAGGTGAAGCTGTTCCTTTGCCTCATCGCGAAGGGCGGTCTGCTGCTGCACCAGCGGGTGCGATTCGACGACGTTATCCTGATCCGCTTGGTCGGGTGCATCTTTGAGCAGGGCTGAGTCGTCGATTTGCATTTGATCTGAGGCAAGCTGCAGAAGATTCGCAAGAGCCTCAAGCTTCATCTTCTCCTGGGTTTCTGCCTGAATCAGTTGCGTCCGAGCCTGCGCTAGCTGTGCATCCGCTTGAGACGCATCTGCCCCGGGTCGAAGCGTATTGTCGACGAGCACATGAATCGATCTGGAAAAGGCTTCCATGCGCTGAACATTTGCTTGCTGCACGCGCTCCATCAGTCGTGTCGTAACCAGGTCAAAGAAAGCACCAGCCGCTGCGGATTCAACGTCCAACCTGGTGAATTCCACCCCATGTCTGGCTGATTCAAATGCGGATCGAGCCACGGATACTTGCGCATGCCTGGCTCCAAAATCGAATGGTTGCCATGCGAAGAGAATTCCCGTGAGAGTATTCCAGTCGCTGTGGCCCGTGGTTTCTCGTGCGGGCTCGGTGGGTATGGGAACGACACTCTGGCTAAGGGGCGTCAAGTTCGTCTTATTGGTCGTGGCGCGATTGAGCTGCCAGAGCACGTCGGCACGTGGAAGATATGCTGCTCTTGCAATGTCGATCGCGCTATTGGCCGCTTCTTCCTGTGCCTTGGCGGCGGATATCGCTGGATACGCGGTTGACGCCCGCTCGACCGCCTTCTCGAGGGTGAAAGGGCCCTCCTCCAGCCGCTGATTCGGCCCGCTATTCTGGGCCTTCGCGAGCGGGGACCAGAGCACAATACAAAGCGCTAGCGCGATCTGTCTCGCGGGCACAGCTGTTTGCACAGATTGAATCCTCGACCGGGGAAGAGAGCAACTACTATCGAACTCCGATATTTGCACCGGGGACGCGATCATGTCAACGGGCGATCCAAAGAGAGTTTTGAACGAGATGAGATACGCGTCCTCGTATCCAGACCATGTAAGATCACCATTCCGCAAGAAACGGAAACTGAGCGTCACTCATTCACGCCTTGTCGCGAGGGCCGACTCCACCAAACGATTGAGCAAGTTGCCAATCAACCGGTGCAGGACATTGCATCGAGCTAACTAGTACTGTTCAACCGTGCAGCCGTCCAAACGATCTCCTTTCCCGCAAGGGCGGATAGACCAATGGTCGCGGTGATCTCGCCGCAACTCTCATTCGCACACTGTCTGGCTGTGCTCTATGACTGACGCGTGCTTCAACTCCCACCGGTGTCAACCGAAACACCACCCCATTGATGAAATGCAAGGCTTCTGGAGGCTCGAAAACAAATGAAATTCGTTCATAGCGTGCTGGCGTTTGTTGCGCTTGCGTGCGTTGGTTTGTCTGCACAGCAGACCACAGGAAGCATCCGCGGAACAGTTACGGATCCCAGCGGAGCCCTCATTCGGGACGGCGCCGTTACCGCACGTCAATTTGAAACTGGTCTTGTGCGTAATACGACCACCGACCGCAGTGGCAACTATGTGCTGTTGGAACTTCCCGTCGGACACTACAGCCTCCACGTCGCGGCCAAGGGGTTCCAGGAATATGTGCAGGATGGCATCACGCTCAATGTGAACGAGACAGCATCGGTCTCCCCACGGCTCGCGGTAGGTTCAGAAAAGGAACAGGTGCTGGTGAGCGCCGATGCCGAGCTGATTGAGCCGACCGTCACCAGTATGGGCAAGGTGGTGCAGCAGCGCGAGCTGGAAGACCTGCCGCTGAACGGGCGCAACTTCTCGCAGCTCGGTCTGTTGCAGCCGGGAGTCGTTCCGCTGACGCCGGGGATCGCCGAGGCGGGCGGATCATTGCGCAACGGACAGGGCTATGCGGTGAATGGGCAGCGGCCTGAATCGAACAACTTCCTTATCGACGGTGCAAACAACTTCAACGGAGTCGACGGCGGATTCGTTCTCCGGCCTCCGGTTGACGCCATCAGCGAATTCCGGATCATAACGCATAACGCGAATGCGGAATTTGGAAACGCGCTCGGATCGACGACGAACTTAATTACGCGGTCGGGAACGAACCAGGTTCATGGCACTCTGTGGGAGTTTCTGCGCAACGACGCGGTGGATGCCAACAACTACTTCGCGCAGACGCAGGAGCCTTTGAAGCAGAACCAGTTTGGCGCCGCCATCGGTGCGCCGATCAAAAAGGACAAGGCTTTCGTCTTCGGCTTCTATGAAGGTTTCCGTAATCGCCAGGGCGAGTCGGCGCTCACCACTGTGCCGTCGCTGATGCAGCGCAACGGCGACTTTTCTGAACTTTGCACGGAAGGCTTTACGGCTGGCTTCTGCAACAATCCGCAGCACCAGCTTTTCAATGTCTTCGCCAATGCACCCTACCCGAACAACCAGGTACCGCAAAACCAGATCAACTCCGTTTCGCAGAACCTGCTGAGCTTCTTTCCCCTTCCGAACGCCGGCACGAATCTGCTCTCCACAACTCAAACGTTGCGAAACGACTCCGATCAGTTCGGCATCAAGGTCGACCATTACCTTACCTCTCGCGATACGCTGAACTTCCGCTACATGTTCAACCAGCTCTCCCAGCTTGATCCGCTGTCACCTGGAGGGGCCAGCGTACCGGGCTTCCCTGTAGGCGAGGATCAGCGAGCGCAGAACTTCGTGGCCCAGGAAACACACACGTTTTCGCCGGCGCTGATCGGCATCGCGCGGCTCTCGTATTTACGCAACAAGTTCCTCTTCGGCGAGCGCGAGGACCATCAGGCGCCCTCGACTCTCGGATTTCAGTACAAGCCAAGTCTCGATATCGCCGCTGGACCGCCGTTCATCCAGGTGAACGGCTATGCCACGGTTGGTGACCCGATTACCGGACCGCGCAACACCTACGAAGACGTCTTCGACTACTCTGCATCGCTGACCTGGGTGCGAGGCAAGCATGAGCTTAAATTCGGCGGAGGCTACCAGCATCAACGGATCAACGTGCAGCAAGGGATCGCGACCAATGGCTTCTTTGTATTCGTACCGTTCCCGGTAACGGACGCCTTCGCCAGCTTCCTCACTGGACAGCCTGTCGTCTTTCTGCAGGGCATCGGCGACTTCTCGCGCGGTATTCGCGGCAAGAGCGCAAACTTGAACGTGCAGGATACTTACAAGGTGACCTCGCGCTTCACGATCAATGCTGGGCTGCGTTATGAGCTGCCCGAGCCCTACACTGAAATTCACAACCGCCAGACGTTGTTTGAGCCCGGAAAGAAATCCCAGATACTCGCGAACGCACCGGTCGGGCTGCTGTATCCAGGTGACAAAGGCGTACCAGCGGGACTGATTGCCACGGACAAGAAGGCATTTGCGCCTCGGATTGGAATTGCCTGGCAGCCGGGCAGCGGCAGCAACTGGCTGCTGACTTCGGCATACGGGCTTTTCTACGAGCCGTATTACACCGGCCAAGGTGGGCCATTACAATCGCCGATCAGTGCGCCCCCGTATCTCGGCACACCACAGGTAAGCCTGCCGAATTTCGCTGACCCATTCAACGGCAATCCTCCAGCCGCTGGCACATTCTCCACGCCACTTACCAACCTGACTCTGTCCCCGACTTTGACCTTGCCCTACGCGCAGGATTGGGACATGAACCTGCAGCGCTCGTTCGGTTCCAATTGGATAGTCGAGGTCGGATACGTCGGCACCAAGGGTACTCACCTCCCGCGCTTCATTGAAGCGAACCCTGCTGTCTTCGTGCCGGGAACTGCGAACGGCCAGCCGCTATCAAATTCGAGCAACGCCGATCAACGGCGGCTCTATTCCGGCTGCACTCTTGCCGATTCACCGAGTACCTGCCAGTTTTCGTCTACCGGCGAGATCGCCGGCATCGCGAACTCGGCGTACAACGCCATGGAAGCTTCAATGCGCAAGCGGTTCAGCCATGGACTGTCGTTCCTTCTGTCTTACACGTGGTCGAAAACGATCGACGATGTGTCTTCGTTCAATATCACCGGATCGGCGGCAAAGCCGGTTGCCGGCGAGAACGATCTCGCCCAGAATCCGTTTGACCTTGCTGCTGAGCGCGGACTCTCCCTCTTCGATGCGCGCAACCGCTTCGTCGCGAGTTATGAATGGGCGCTTCCGTTCTGGAACCACCCTGGCAATTGGTACCAGACAGCGTTCGGCGGATGGCAACTGGGTGGCATCGCAACGCTGATGAGCGGCACGCCATTCACCGTCTTTGACTCGAATGACGTTTCGGCACAAGGCAGCGCTCCGGAGATCACCGGATTCTCAGCGCAGCGGCCCAATCTCGTCGGCAATCCGAATAACGGACCGCGCAAGGCGAGTGCGTGGGTTAACGCCGGCGCTTTCCAGCGGCTTGATCCCACGGCCAACGCGGGACAATTCGGCACGGAAGGCAGAAACGTGAATATAGGCCCGGCTTATGCTGATTGGGACCTAGCCGCCTTAAAGAACTTCAAGGTGACCGAATCGAAGCAGTTCCAGTTCCGCACTGAGTTCTTCAATGTCCTGAACCGTGCGAATTTCCGGCTCCCTGACAGCGATATCAGTTCGCCAACATTCAACCATATTCTTGCCGCGCAGGCGCCGCGCCAGGTTCAGTTTGCACTGAAATTCATGTACTAGCACTTCGAGTCATAATGCTCTACCGGCGACGGAATGGCATCACTGCCATCCGCCGCCAAGAGCGCTATAGAGCTGAACAAGAGATAACGCTTCTCCTTGTTGCGTATTCACCAGATTCAGCTGCGCCGAAAACAGATTTGAATCAGTGGTAAGCACCTCAAGGTAGCTGGTTGCGCCCCCCTGGTAGCGGACGCGTGCCAGTTGTGTTGCATCGCGCGCGGCCGCCACGAGCTTCTCCTGCTGCTCACGAGCCGCGTGCTGCTTGTTCACGGCGATGAGCGCGTTGGAAACGTCGCGGAAGGCTCCGGCGATGGTCTTCTGATAATTCAGCACCATCTCTTCTTTCTCGCGATGAGAAAGCTGGAGCTGGCCACGGAGTTTTCCACCCTGGAAAATTGGCTGCGTCAAGGAGCCTATCCCGTAGATCAGCTTGCTATCCGGATCGAAGATCGAAGACAGGCTGTCGCCACCCACGCCGCCGGAACCGCTGATGGAAAGCTGCGGAAAGAACTGGGCGCGAGCGACCCCAATCTGCGCATTGGCGGCAATGAGTTGCTGTTCAGCCTGAAGAATGTCGGGACGACGCTCGAGCAAGCGGGAAGGAAGCCCGACAGGCAAATCCTGCGGCGGCGGATTCAGCGCGCTTGGATCGGTGTGCGGCAGGGGGCCGGGATCCTGTCCAAGGAGGAGCCTGAGTCCGTTTTCCTGCTGCTGGATCTGCTCTTCGATCTGCGGAATCTGCGCCGACGCGGTGTATTGCAGCTCTTCAGCTTCGCGCAGGTCCGAGAGTGGGACAGAGCCGCCACTCTCAAGAGTCTTCGTAAGCTGGACGGATTCCTGGCGTATCTTCAGCGTTTCCTTTGCAATCTCGAGTTGTACATCGAGCGCGCGGAGCTGGAAGTAAGCGGTTGCGACCTGCTGCACAAGCGTCATGCGGACCGCGCGCTGCGCCCAGGTCTCAGCAAGCAGTTGCGCCCGTGCTGCTTCCGATTGCCGGCGATACAGGCCCCAGAAGTCCGGGTTCCAGGCAGCCGACAGGTTGAAGCTTCCCGAAACAATTGAACCGCTCGGAAGGCCGCCGCCAAGCGAACTAGGCAGATCTGCGCCGATTCCAGTGCCTCCCACGTTAGCAGTGGGGAAGAGGTGAGAACGAGTGATGCGAAGTTGCGCCTGCTGTTCCAGAACACGCTTCGCGGCGATCCGGACATCGTAATTGTTCTCCAGAGCCGTCCGGATTAGCTGCTGCAACTCGGGCTCGTGAAATACCTTTGCGAAGTCCTGGTCACCAAGAGATGCCGGATCAGCGCTCGACACGGATGCGTTGTCGGCGCCGCGGTAGGCAGGAGGTGCGGTGACCTGCGGGCGCACGTAATTTGGTCCGACCTTGCAGCCTGCCACGAGGATAATAAGGCCGAAAGACAATGCGAGACTCTTTTGGATGTTCAATGTGCGTGTCATGCCTGTCCCTCCTGCGCTTCGCGGGCTAGCGCCGGAGCGCGATTACCCGGTGTCTCGGGCGGATGGGTTGAGTCCATGGTGGTGTCAGCGCCGCCACGCCGCAGTCGGCGCGAAAGGTACTCGACTACCGAGAACGTCACCGGAACCATGAGGATTCCGATCAATGTGGCTAAAGCCATGCCGCCGATCACGACTGTTCCAAGAATGCGGCGGGAGACGGCTCCGGAACCTGATGCTGTCCAAAGCGGTAAGCAGCCGAAGATGAAGGCGAATGCCGTCATCACGATCGGCCGGAAGCGAAGCCGGGCGGCGTGCAGCGCGGATTCTGCGATGCTCTGTCCCTTGCGGTAATTCACTACCGCGAACTCGACGATTAGGATTGCGTTCTTCGCCGACAGCCCAATCAGCATAATCAGTCCGACCGTGGCGAAGATGTCGTTCTCAAGCGAGCGCATCGTAAGCGCAAGGTAAGCGCCAAGAATTGCAACCGGTGTACTGAGCAACACGCTGAACGGCAGAGTCCAGCTTTCATAGAGCGCCGCGAGGATGAGGAAGACGAAAAGGAGCGAGAGACTGAACACCATCCACGCGGGAACGCCCTCGGCTGCGCGCTGCTCCTGATAGCTCATGCCCTGGTAGGAGAAGCCCATTCCAGCGGGCATGCTTTGATGAAATGCATCTTCGAGCGCCGCGCGCACCTGGCCGGAACTGTAGCCCGGGGCACCGGAGATGTTGATCTGTGCTGCGTTGTACTCGTTGAAGCGCAGAACGAATTCAGGGCCGGTAATCTGCTTGACGTGCACGAGCGATCCAAGAGGAACCTGGCTGCCGTTTGCGCTTCGAACGTAGAACTGATTGATGTTCTGGATGTTCGTACGCGAATCTCCTTCCGCTTCGACAAACGTCTGCCATTGCCGGCCGAAACGGTTGAAGTAGTTCACGAGGTACCCGCCCATGAATGTTTGCAGCGTGGTGTAGATCGAGCTCAGCTCTACTTGCTGCTGCGAGGCTTTGTCGCGATCGACATCGGCATAGAGTTGCGGAACTGCTGGAAGATAAGACGGCACGGCTGCCGCAATCTCCGGACGCTTTGATACTGCGCCGAGGAATGCGAATACGTTCTTGGTGAGAAACGTCGGGTCATCATTACCGGAGCGATCCTGAAGAATCATCGTGACGCCGCCGGATGTTCCGATACCCGGAATTTGTGGAGGTGGGAACGAGAAGGCGAGTCCCTCGCTTACCCCGGCGAGCTTTTGCTGTACGCTCGATTGAATCGCTTCGATCTGTTCGGCACGGCTTTTGCGCACCTCCCATGGTTTCAGCGAAACAAAGAAGAACGCTGAGTTGGTGCTTTGGGTCTGCGTTAGGAGGCTGAAGCCATCCACGCCGACGACGCCCTTGATTCCCGGCGTTTCAAGCAAAGCCTTCGTTACTCTCTGCACTGCAGAGTCAGTTCTTTGCAGCGATGAGGCATCCGGCAGCTGCATGGCAACGAACAGGTACCCCTGGTCTTCCTGGGGAAGGAACCCAGTTGGCAGGCGTCCACCAACAAACACTGCGAGTACTGCGATGCCAAGGAGCGCCAGCATCGTCAAGCCTGACTTGTGGATCAGAACTCCCGATGTGGACACATACTTGTCAGTCGTGCGGCCGAAGAGGCGGTTGAACCAGTTGAAGAATCGGCGTAGCGGACCGGCGCGGCGCGTACCATCTTTTGGCTTCAGTAGAACCGCCGCCAATGCTGGGCTCAGCGTGAGCGCATTGAATGCCGAAATCAACACGGAAATGGCGATGGTGATGGCAAATTGCTGGTACAGGCGCCCGGTAATGCCCGGGATTGCGGCTGTCGGTATGAATACCGCGGCAAGGATGAGTGCGATCGCAACGACCGGGCCGCCGACTTCTTCCATCGCCTTGAATGCGGCGTCGCGCGGAGTCATGCCCTCATCGATGTGGTGTTCAACTGCTTCAACCACAATGATTGCGTCGTCGACCACAAGACCGATCGCCAGAACGAGTCCAAAGAGGGAAAGAGTGTTTATGGAGAATCCGAGAAGCGGAAAAATCGTGAAGGTACCGATCAACGAAACCGGTACGGCCATCAGCGGGATCAGCGTTGCGCGCCAGCCCTGCAGGAAGATGTAAACCACCAGAATGACCAGCGCCAGTGCGATGAGCAGCGTAACGACGATCTCGTGAATGCCGGCCGTGACGGCCTTCGTTGTGTCCAGCGGAATGTCGTACCGCATTCCCGCCGGAAACGTCGTCGACAGCTCCTGCAGGCGCTTGGTGACAGCAGCTGCCGTCTTGACTGCATTCGAGCCGGGTAGCTGGTAAACGGCCATGATGCCGGCCGGTGCATTGTTATAGCGCGCGGTCAGGTTGTAGGTCTGTGTACCAAGCTCAACTCGCGCTACGTCGCGCAGGTGGAGGATGGAGCCGTCGGGGTTCGCGCGGATGACTATGTTGCCGAACTCTTCGGGCGTGACGAGACGTCCCTGGGTGCGCACAGTGAAGGTGAACTGCTGTCCATTCGGAACAGGCTCGCCGCCGATCTGGCCCGCAGGATTCACATTGTTCTGAACCTGAAGAGCATTGATGACGTCGGTGGCGGTAACGCCGAGCTTGGCGAGCTGATCTGGTTTCACCCAGACACGCAGCGCATATTGGCCGCCAAAGACCTGGATTCGGGCGACACCGGGGACGCGCGTCAGCTCGTCCTGCAGATTGATGATCGCGTAGTTGGTCAGGAAGTCGACGCTGTACTTGTTGTCGGGCGATGAGAGTCCGATCAACATCAGCGGTGACGTGAGCGATTTCTGCACCGTCACGCCTGCCGTATTCACCTGAGCAGGCAGCTGCGCCTGCGCCTGCGACACGCGAAGCTGTGAAAGCACCTGGTCGGTATCAGGGTTGGTCTTGACATCGAAGTCAACGTAAACCGTCGCCTGGCCGTTGTTGGCGTTCACCGAGTACATGTAGAGCATGTTGTCTACGCCGTTCATCTGCTGCTCAATCGGAGTAGCAACTGCCTGCGTTAACGTCCGTGCATCGGCGCCTGGGTAGGTCGCCTGTACCATGATCTCGGGCGGAACGATGTCGGGATACTGGGATGTGGGCAAGGTCAGCATCGCAACTACACCGATAATGACCGTGAGAATCGCGATGACGATCGCCACAATCGGGCGACGAATGAAGAACTTCGACACGGGTTACCTCCCGCCTGTCGGATTGGAGGTCAGGACGGCAGCTTCTGCCGAAACCTCGTGTGGGCTGATAGGAGCGCCGTCTCTGAGCTTCTGCACGTTATCAGTAATCACTCGATCGCCGGGCTTAAGACCGCTCTCGATGATCCAATCGCCGCCCGATTGCGGGCCAAGCTTCACGTTGACTACATGTACGTGATTGTCCGGACTGGCAACGTAGATCTGCTCGAGACCTTGCAATTCCTGCACGGCAGCCTGGGGTACTAGAAGTGCGCTGTGTCGGATCTCGGTTGCTGCTGCAACGCGGCCGAATTGGCCGGGACGCAACAGATTCCCTGGATTAGGAAAGGACGCGGCAATGCGGATGGCGCCGGTCTGCTGGTTCATCTGCCTATCGACGAAAGCAATGCGGCCCTTATGTGGATACGGCGTTCCGTCCGCAAGGGTCAGCGTTAAAGGCAGATCGGACTTGCTGCTGAGCAGGTCGCCGCCGGCTTGGCGCGCACGCGAGGTGAGCGCCAGATACTCGGCATCACTGATCGAGAAGTACACCTTGATAGGGTCGAGTTGCGAAACCGAAGTCAGGACCGACTGCGGGCTCACCAGATTCCCCACTTGCGTCGTCGCCTGGCCCGCCACGCCGCCGATCAGCGAGCGGACCTGCGTGAATCCCAGATTCAACTTTGCGGTAGTAAGAGCCGCTTCGGCCGAACCCACCGCGGCTTTTGCTGCAGCGACAGCGGCATCGGCTTGCGCTGCCTGCTGCTTGTCGTTGTCGAGCTGGCTTTGGGCGATAGCGCGAGCCTGGGCAAGCGGGGTATCGCGCTTCAGGTTGATTTGCGTAAGACCCTGCTGCGCTTCAGACTGAGCAAGTTGACCCTTCGCCCGCCCGACCTCAGCCTCCGCTTGGTCGACCGCAGCCTGAAACGGCCGAGGATCGATCTGGAAGAGAACTTCATTCTTACCAACCGCGGTTCCTTCACGGTAATTCTGCCGGACCAGGTATCCGCTCACCTGAGGTTGGATCTGCGCATTTACATAACCATCAAGTGTGCCAACCCACTCGCCGGTCAGAGGCACGTCGGCCTGACGGACCTTTACGACGGAAACAGGCATTGCCATGGATTTGGCATCCCCAGTGCTTGCATGGGTAGTCGCGCAACCTGTGACGAATGGCGCTGCGAGAATCAGTGCGCTAGAAGCTGCGATTGAGAACCAAAGACGAAAAAAATACTGCGGGTGGGGAACGGCGCGCTGCATCAGTTGACCTCCGCGTCATGATCAGCAAATCTGTACAGAAAAGATACAGACCTGTATATTTCTCAACAGACGCGCGACGATTCATCGCCGATTCATTAAATCTCGCGCGGAAGGAATCTTTTACATTGAAGGCGCCATCGCATAAGCAAGAGCGCGCAGTGGTTACGCGGCGGCAGCTCATGAAAGCTGCCCGGGAAATCTTTACGCGAGATGGGTTCGAGTCGGCTCGAATCGAGGACATCGCGGCCAGGGCAGGGAAGACTCGAGGCGCCTTTTACGACAATTTCAGCGATAAAGAAGACGTCTTTTTCGCGATCTTTGAAGAGGATATTGCGCGGGATCAAGAGAGAGTCATCGAAGAGCTGACCGCAGCTGCCGATCTCGATGCCAGAATCGACGTTTTGGCAGGTCATCTGGAAGAGCTTCTCCGCGACAAACAGCGGGTCCTTCTAAACCTCGAGTTCAAAATGTACGTAATTCGTCACGCTCACAAGCAAAAGCGCCTTACGAAGCTCTACTCGGAGATGTCGTTGCGCTGTTCCATGACAAAGATCAGCACGCTGTTCCCGGAGCTCGTTGGCGCGGTGATCGACAAGCGCCGCCAGTTGAGCATGGAAGTAGGAGCGATTATCGATGGCCTGGCGCTGAACTCCCTGTTTAATCCAGAGGCTCTGACGGGCGAACAACGCAGACGCTACCTGCGAATCGCCGCGAACGAAGCGCTGAAGGCCGCCCGCGAGAAGTGATTCGTTAAGCCATGTACTATTGGGCTGGAATTGAACTCGCAGACCGTGGCAGCTGCAGTAGCTCCTCGACAGCTTGCAGCAGAGAGTCGCAGCGCATATCGGCCAGGTTTGCAGCACTTTCCCATCCGGGCTTACGGCTGTCCTTCGGGCCCGCAATCCATACCGTTATCATGCCGATGGCCCTGCCGAATTCGATGTCAGAGAGCGAGTCGCCCAGCATTGCGCTAGTTTCGGGAGTAATCTCCGGGTATTGCTTCTTTGCTTGTTCGTAGAGTCCCGGCAGCGGCTTACGACAATCGCACGATTTCTTATCATGGGGACAGTAGAAGAAGCCATCGATTCGGGCTCCAGTCCCGCCCAGCTCAGATTGAAGGTGCCGGTGTATCGCGTCGACCGCCTGTGCCGTGTAGAGCCCACGGGCGATCCCGCGTTGGTTCGAAACGACGATGACTCGCATTCCTGCCCGGTTCAATGCTGCGATTGCCTCGGCAACGCCCGGAAGAAGCTGAAAGTCTTCGATTGCCCGCACATAGTTTCCTTCGGGCATCTTCTTGTTGATTACGCCGTCTCGATCGAGAAAGATCGTCTTGAGTTGAATGCCGGCGACGCGAGATTGGGATAGCACGTTTGCTATGATAGCAGTGCAATCGGAGTCAGCTCGGCCAACTCCAAACCCCTCATATTGCAGAATCAACCACGGAATGAACCCAGAAAGCGAAGAAGTTTTCCGGAGCACGATTGCGACGCACATCGATACTGTGCGTCAGCTTCTGGACAAGATTCAGGTGCTTTCTGCTATTGCCGAGGCGATGCATACAACGCTGCAAACTGGTGGCAAGATCCTGTTTTGCGGCAATGGAGGAAGTGCGGCTGACTCGCAGCACCTTGCTGCCGAGTTCGTGGGAAGGTTCCGACGTGAGCGAACCGGCCTGCCTTCGATTGCGCTCACCACTGACACCTCCATTCTCACCGCGGTGGCCAACGACTACGGATATGAAGCAGTGTTCTCGCGCCAGGTCGAGGCGCTCGCGCGTCCCGGCGATATGCTGGTTGGTATCTCCACATCGGGCAATAGCCCCAACGTGGTGGCGGCGCTTGCGAAGGCCCGCGAAATGGGAGTCGCCACTGTCGCATTCACAGGTACCGGTGGAGGCAAGATGGGGCCCCTGGCTGATCACTCTCTGGCAATTGACGCTTCTGAGACCGCCCGGGTCCAGGAGACACATATCCTTGCGGGGCACATGCTCTGCGACTGGATCGACCTCAATTGGAATCGGGAAGCAAAGGGTTGAAGACAAGTGCTTGAGCGGTTGGATGAGGTAATCCAGGATATCGAACACGGCTGGAGTTCGAGACGCCTGCTCGTTGTCGGCGATTTGATGCTCGACAAGTACGTCTGGGGAGAAGTCAGCCGGATATCTCCCGAGGCACCTGTTCCAGTTGTCCACTTGAATCATCAGAGTCATCAGCCTGGAGGCGCGGCAAACGTTGCCATGAACCTTGCAAGGCTCGGCGCTCAGGCGATTGTAATTGGCTACACAGGAGCAGACGAAGACGAGAAACTTCTGCTCGAAGGAGTCTCAGCCAGCGGCATTACTCCTTGCTTTGTTCAATCTGACGGTTTCCCAACCATCACCAAATTGCGCATCATCGGTGGTAAGCAGCAAATGATGCGGCTCGACCGCGAGCGTCTTGCTCCCCGTTCAGATGAGGATCGACAGCGCCTCACCGAGACGGTGCTGAAGCATCTGACATCCTGTCACGCCGTGATCATGTCAGACTACGCGAAGGGAACGCTGACTCCGGAGGTCTGCCAAAACATCATTGGTGCAGCGCAAGAATCAGGTATTCCCGTCCTGGTTGATCCCAAAGGCACCGATTTTTCGCGGTATGCCGGAGCAACCACCATTTGCCCGAACCTGGGTGAGCTGGCTCGCGCGGCAGCATTAGAAACGCGCGATCTGGATACACTGCTCGACGCTGCGGAATCGATGGTTTCCCGGTACAAACTCGATTTCCTGACCGCCACCATGAGCGAAAAAGGCATTGCTCTGGTGCGTCCGGGCAAGCGGATTCTGGCTGCAGCGCAGGCACGTCAGGTCTTCGATGTATCCGGAGCAGGCGATACGGTCGTCGCTGTTCTCGCACTGAGTCTAGCTTCGGGGCTGGAACCTGAGATCGGGATTCGCCTTGCAAACATCGCCGCAGGCGTGGTGGTGGAAAAAGTCGGGACCGTTCCAATTGAGAAGCACGAGCTGCTTGCCGCTCTTACGTCGGAAGTTGCTCTGCAGGCGCACAGTAAGGTGGTCTCTGCCGATGACCTGGCTGCTCGTGTCGCCTTGTGGAAGCAGCACGGCGAGCGGGTTGTGTTTACCAATGGCTGTTTTGACCTCCTGCATATCGGGCACATCAGCCTGATTGAACAGGCGCGTCAACTCGGGGACAAGCTGATCGTTGCCATCAACAGCGATCGGTCCGTATCAGACCTGAAGGGCCCTGAGCGGCCCATTGTCGATCAATCGGCGCGTGCGCGGGTACTGGCTGCGCTTGCCTCCGTCGACGCGGTTACAGTCTTCGATGATCCGACTCCGCTCCGGCTGATTCTTGCGGTGCGGCCCGACGTGATCGTGAAAGGCGGCGACTACAACCCCGAATCGATTGTGGGGGCGAAGGAAGTGGAATCGTGGGGTGGCCAGGTGAGGATAGTCCCCATCGTGCAAGGCTTCTCGACAACTCGCCTCATCGAGAAAAGTAAGCGATAAAATTGGCTGTCGCCACTGAATCTCTCAGCATCCCGCACTCACTTCACTGGACCGCTTCAGCGTTCCCTCGACTTAAGGTAACCGCATTGTCGCCCGGGACGAGGTTAGCCGGAACGTCCCATACAAGCGAACCTCCAGCATTCGGGATGATTGCGAAGAAGTAGTACGCCCCGGTATCGCTATTTGCCGAGAGAGTGGCTTTACCGGTCCCATCCAGCTTGGTCGTGGTTACATAGGAACTGCTCATCCCCTTGATAGCGGACGAGCAGCCCTGCGGAGAGTGACACAGCATCTGGAGAGCCTTCATAGCCTGACCTGCAGTTGCATTGGCGGGAAGATCAACCCCGGATTCGCGAAGGATCCTGCCGATGGGTTTGCGCATGACAAATACGGTTTGACCTGCAAGAGGATTGCTTCCCGTGAAATTAGTGCCCAGCAGTACTCGAAAGGCAGCCCGCTGACTGCCTGCGTTTGCCGGAACATTCGTAGATACAGGAGTCGCTGAGGCTGTGACCGGTGATGAGGCACCGGACGGCGCAGTCGAATAGGACGCCGGCATCTCAGGTGCGAAACCAGCGGATGCGCGCATGGTATTTCGCTTGCTTGTGGGATTGAAGGTCCCAACGCTACAGCTCTCGGAGTGAGGCGTGAAGCTCACGTTTTGACCACGAATGGCAGTCACGAGTTTTCCATTCACGCTGGTAGATCCTGAACCGCGGAGCGAGTTGTCAGGCGCTACGCCGAGCAGGAATGCTCCGCCGCCGTTCTGGACGCGGACAACGAAGCCGCTCGGCGTATTGTCCACGACGTACGGCGATTCCGCGTGAGCTTTGCCGCAATCGAGGACCACTCCGCCGTTCCCAAACTCAACCTTCAGACCTGAACTACTTTCATATCGGCCTGCCATGCGAAAGCCTGTGATCGCGGGCGCGCCATCGGTGATGGCGTCAAGAAAGCCGATTCCCGTCTTGGGCGTTTTCACTGGCTCTGGACGTGTGAAAGCCATAGTACCTAAAGTGCAGCGCTCGACCTTTGGTGCATAATTCGGAACTGAACTGCTGGTGCTGCACGGACCGTTACAGTCATAGCCCTGCGGGCCCGCTGGCGCTCCATCTACCATCACCGTTTTTGTTGTCGTGCTGTAACCCGTAATAATTCGTCCTTTGACGAGCGTCGATCCTGGGCCGGAAACTGAGCCGTCCGGTTGCAGATTGATCACAATTGGCTGGGGTTCATTTGCAAGCACGAGCTGTATAGCTGCGCCAGATTTTCTAAGCGTGTATTCGTGTCCATCGAATACGGTGGAAACGAGCGTTCCACAGTCTTTGACGATGGCAACCGGAGTTCCCCCAAGGTCGTTTCCGAAGACGATGCTGGCAGACCCTGGACGGCCCTGGTATGAGCCGACGAACACGATGCCGGCGGTCGGTGGAGGCGCGTTCTGGTCCGGCTTTTCTGCCCACGGCACCAGGATGCCCGCCATTCCCTGCATGGCGCCGACACCTTCGCAAGCTTCCAGGCTGCTGCCCAGTTCGAGGCAGCGGCGGAGTTCCGGATCGTTAATCCGGTTTGCCTCAGCCTTGGCGAAGATACCCATCGGGTCCAGCACAGCATCGCCCGCAATCGAATTGCCGCCGCCACCCTGATCCTCTTTCATTTGCTGCTGCAGGCGCTCTTCGTGCTGCTGATAGGTTTGCGCCATTGAGCGTTCCGTCCCCCGATATGTGTCCGCCGCCTGCTGGCCCTCGAGCTGCTTGATCCAGCTCAGCGCGTTCATAATCTCGTATTTGCCTTCCAACTGCTGGAAAGTCTTTACGTCGGCCGGATTGTGCGTTTTAGTGAAATCCTGCGAGAGATCGTACGCGGCTTTCGCATAATCCGCCATGAGCTTTTGCTCGCTGGCAGTGAAAGGACCGCCGTAATGGCGGGCGTAGACGATGCGCGTGATGTAGGTCTGCAGATAGGTGAAAACGGCGACCTGGCGAGCTGCCGTGTCGGTGGGATTGTCGCCCTTAAGTTGCGCCTTGACCTTTTCGACCGAGGGTAACGCAGCGGTATAGCCATCGGCACCTTGCGGGGCCTGGCAGACTGCCGCAGGGCACATCAGCCCGAAAACTGAGAGCGCCAGTAGCATTAGCAACCGAAATTTGCGGCGCGCTTTGTCGCACATGAAAGACTGCTTCGCAGCGATAGCGAGAAGAGCTGCGGCTGAAACCGGGACCTGGGCCATCTTTCACCCCGCGTGGTGTTGTTTCAGAGTGCTGAGGATAAACCACTGCAGACATACAACGGATTGCCATCGCACGGCAAGACGTTGTAGTGGGGATTTCGCGGACAGATTAACCCGGGTTGTTATGAACTTGCAAGCATTTGCGTTAGGGCGAATTCAGCCAACGCTGGAGTCGGCGAAAAGAAATTGCCACGAGCTGTCGAGGTAGAGCCAGCGCTGGTCGCTGAACCAACTGGTTGGGAGCGAGGGCACGTGCAACAGCGTGTGTCCGCCCATGCAGATCATTTCCGTTCCGTTCCAGCCAAGGAAGGTGCGGGAGGCGAGCCCGACGCTTGCAGGATTGGTCACGCGCCTCAGGCAGACCGGGCACCGGTGGCGCTGGTCGGCGAGAGCCCAGCGGAAACCGATAAGGCAGATCGCAAAACAGGAGATGAGTTGGAGACACTCGGCCGCCGGCGAGAAGCTTGACGTGTAGCAATAGGCGATGTCGCATGACGCAAAGAGGCCAATGCCGGCAATGAGAACAAACTTGCAACCAAGAAAGAAGAAGCGGCGGATGCTCTCTCTGGACGAGGCACGATGCGGCGTCAGATGTGTCTCTCCGAGAGAGACGGACGAAACCGCCGGAAGAGCCACAAGAGCCAGGAAGAGCGCGAACCCATACAGGTTCCATGGGCCCTCGACAGGCGCATTGATTGGCGTTGCGGAAAGGTCGATTAGGAGGTCTTCCAGATTGCGGGCGGAGATACCATTGTCGTCCCGAAGCATGGCGTCCTGCCCGCGCGGCGAGAGCTGAGCAATCAGGTAGCCGGGAGTTCTAAACGGAAGGTCCGTGGCGATCTGTGTGTCCGCCTGGAGAAGCCAGATGTCTGGTGCGCCAGGAAGCCGCCAGGCAGCGGCGGGTGCAACGCCCGCGATCCGCGCGTTTCCATGGGCGATGCGCAGCACCTTTCCCGTCACATTCGGGTTTCCGGCAAACGAACGCATCCACACCTCGTGGCTGAGTATGACGGACGGCAGGCCGGAGTTGTCGTCAAATGCATATTTCAGCGGCACGCCCAAGAGGCTAAAGAGATTTGTGGACGAGCGCGCGACTTTCCACGAAACCCGAGCGGAGCCTGATTGCGCGGTTTCACGGGTGACGTGATAGAAGGCCAGATCCTGAAAGTAGCGTTGACGAGTGTATTTCCAATTCAGGTAAAGTCCAGCGGGTATGGATGGCTTGGAACTATGGCCGGCGGCTTCAGAGATGAGAAGAGCATTGGGATTGATCAGGAACTGAGCAGCCTCTCTCTCCGCGCGCAGTCCGGGGAGAAGGCTGGTAATGAGAAAGCAAAGTAGGAGAATTGCAGACAGCCAGAGGAGTGATTGCGCCGCCGATCCGTGCATATGAGGACTGCGATGACCGGATTTGACCGACAGTTCGCGAACACACAGCGCATCAGAGAAAGACCCGAGGCAAAACCATGTGATTTCGCCCTGGGACTGGATCGAAATCGTTTCGTCGATCCGCAGGTAGGAGCTGCGCACATGCCAGAGTTCGGATAACCACTCGCTACTCCAGTCCTCGCGTTCGGCGGCGGGCACGAGCAGGGAAGCGGTATGAAGCGCGGTCCGCTGAATCGCAGAGAAGGCGACATCGGAAGGAGATTTCATAGGGAGCGAGCCTCCTCAGTCGGCATGAGCCGCTCGAGCAGCGGATAGCGCTTGCGGGAAGCGTCGAGCGTGGATCGTCCGGCAGTTGTGAGCTTGTAGTACTTGCGAGGGGGGCGCTGCTCCGCATCGGCAATGGACTGACGTTCCCACTGGGAGCGGATCAGATCGTCGCGCTCGAGGCGGCGCATGGCGGGGTAGACCGTGCCACTGGGAAGCCCGGTGACCTCCATGATGCTGAAACCGTAGACGTAGCCCGCAGAGATTGCCTGCAGGATCATGGCGGCGGTATGGGAGAGTTTCGCCTCGGCGGCCATGGACGGCATTGTAGCTATGTAGCAATCTACTTGACAATAGGAAATTTCGTATTATGCTGAATGCTACATAGGGGGTCAGCGTGCTCGAGGTTCAGCACCTTTATCGCAGCTTTCGGACGATTCCCGCGGTAATTGACGTCAGCTTCAAGGTAGCCGGCGGGGAAATCGTAGGCTTCCTGGGCCCCAATGGAGCAGGGAAGTCCACCACCGTAAGGATGATCACAGGTATGCTGCGTCCCGACGACGGCAAGGTGCTCTTCGAGGGCCGAAACATTCGCGATGACATGGAGCGCTACCGTGCTGTGCTCGGATATGTGCCGGAGGAAGCTCATTTGTACACATATCTGTCCGGGCTCGAGTATCTGCAGCTCATTGGGCGGCTGCGCGGAATGAAGGAGGCGCTGATCGAACGAAAGGCGACTGAGCTGCTGGCGCTTCTGAATCTGCAGTCGTGGCAGTACTCGCCGATCTCGTCATACTCGAAGGGAATGCGACAGCGCGTGTTGATTGCTTCGGCCCTCCTGCACGATCCCAGGTTGCTGATCTTTGACGAACCGCTCTCTGGCCTCGATGTGGTTTCTTCACGGCTCTTCAAGGACCTGTTGGAGATGCTTGCAGTCCAGGGCAAGGCGGTGCTGTACATCTCGCATGTAATGGAGACTGTGGAGCAGGTGTGCAGTCGAGTAATCGTGATTGGCAAGGGCCGAGTGCTGGCAGATGCTGCGCCACAGGAACTGAAAGCGCTGAAAGGTCTGCCCAGCCTGGAGAGCGTCTTTGCTCAGCTCGTTGAACAGCAGGATACGCGTGTTGTAGCAGAGAGAATCGTGGAGGTCATGCAGATCGCCAATGGATGACGGATTCCAGAGGTTGATTGTCGATGCCCCTCCGGCTGTGCTGTCCCTTAACGTGCAGGCCGCAATGGGACCGGTGCGCGAGCCGCAACGCAGTCAGTTCGAACTGCTGGTGAGGCACTTCCTCGAACGGTTCTTCAATCATGAAACTGCTTCTCCGGATGGGGATGGAAAAACAAGGCTTGTTCAACTCGCCTTTGCGGCAGGGCTGCCAGGACTCATGGTCGCGGTATACCTCTGGCCTATATATCACCCGGTCATCGTTTACCCTCCACATCCGAACACGGTTCCAGGACCGCCGCCATACTGGGTGCAACTGAATCATCATTTCTTTTTCGTGATCTATTCGTTCGTCGTCATGGGCCTGATCACGGTCTTCGAGTGGGACTTGTTCTTTCCCGATCTTCTGGATATCCAGGTCATGGGGACCCTGCCGATCCGGCAAGGACGCGTGTTCATGGGGCGCGTAGCCGCAATCTGCCTGCTGATCGTCGGCTTCCTCTTCGACGCCAATTTCCTTGCCCCGATCATCCTGCCGATGTCAACGGATCCGCCCAGCCTGATGCGTCTGGAGACCGGGCATGTGGCTGCTGTAGCGACAAGCGGATTGTTCGCAGCATTCTCAATTGTGGCCGCCCAGAGTGTGCTGTTGGCTCTGCTGGGCGAACGGCTGTTTCGAAAAGTCTCGCTTCTGTTGCAAGGGGCAGCTGTCACCGGCCTTGTGATGCTTCTGCTGCTTTTTCCGGTGCTCTCAGGCGTGACGCCATCGCTGTTGCAATCTGGAAATCGCGCCGCATTGTTCTTTCCGCCGTATTGGTTCCTCGGCATCTATCAGAACGTGCTCGGCGGCCCATCCTCGATCCACCAGTTCCGAACCCTGCAAACCATCGGCTGGATGGCTATGGCGATTGTGCTGGCGACCGCCATTTGCATCTATCCGATTGCCTACTTGCGACGAGTGAAGCACCTTGTTGAAGGGGCAGTGACGCGGCGCAATCGGAACAATGCCCTTCGGCCTGCGAATGCGGCTGCTCACACCCTTCTGGTTCGACAACCGATCGGGCGAGCCGTATTTCATTTCATAAATCAGACTCTGCTGCGCCTGCCGCGTTACCGCATTTACCTTGTGCTTTACGGCGGAGTCGGTCTGTCCGTGATGATTGCAACCGTTCTCCGCTTGAACGTGGAGCATGGACAATTGCGGGCTGGGGCGTCGGCCGACGGAATCCGCGCCGGAGTCGGAATTGTGGCGTTCTGGGTGACTGTTGGCTTACGCTCGGCCTTCGTCTCGTCAGGGAATCAGAGAGGCGGATGGGTGTTCCGCTTCACGCACGGAAGGCCGGCTCACTTCGTCGCGGCGATTCAAGGATTAAGTGCAGTAAAGCTCTGGGTACTCGCATTTGCAGTGTCAGTAACGGCACTTGCCATTGCTGGGCTCAGAGTTGTCTCCCCGCCAGAGTTGCTGACCCTGCACGCCACTGCGGCGCAACTGCTGGTGGGCGCGGGCCTTTGTGTGATCCTGACCGACGCTGTTTTTGCGCAGGTTCTGATCGTTCCATTTACTGGAGAGGCCGCTGGCGAAAAGCCAAACCTTTCATTCACCCTGCTGAAGTTCTTCACGTTTTTTCCCTTCGTCACGATAGGAGCTTTGGTCGCAGGCTTCTGGGTAGAGAACAGCTGGGCGCACTTCGCGGCGGCTGCGCTCACGGTGCTGGTCGTGCACCTCTGGTTCGTTTATCGCCATCGCGAAGCGGTGCGCATCAACAGCCAGCAGGCTGAAGTGGAAGAGGGCGAAGAGGAATTTCCGATGCGATTAGGGCTCAGGTACTAACGCTCGGAGTGCACGGATCGCGGCAATTACAATTGCCCGATATGAAGAGGTTCGCTGCTCTTGTTGTCTTCATTTTCGGCTCGCTCTCGGCGACCGCGGCAGAGAAGGACGCTGTCTCTTACGTCAATCCCCTGATAGGCACGCAGAAAAGTGCCATTGGGTATGGCGGAACGATGCCCTTTGTCACGTCTCCATTTGGCATGACCAACTGGACTCCGCAGACCCGACAGAACAAGATCAGTGTGGTCTCGTACAACTACGATGACCCGACTATCTCTGGCTTCATCGGCACGCATCAGCCCGCAATCTGGATGGGGGATTACGGCTATGTGACAATCATCCCGCAGATCGGCCAACTGCGCACAACGCCGGAGTCGCGCAAACTCGGCTATAGCCACGAGTCTGAAACCGCGCGTCCTGACTATTACAGCGTTTCACTGAATGCTGGCACGAATGGAAAAATTCAAGCGGAGATGACCGCGACCGAGCGCTGCGGTTTTTTTCGATTTACGTTTCCGAAGAACGCAGTCGCGCGAGTCATCATCGAGGCATCGCGGCCCGGGACCGCAGGCTTCGCATCCGTCGATCCTCAAGCACGCGAGATTACTGGTTACAACCCGCATCGCATGGACGCGCATCTCGGTCCGTTGGCGCTGCCCAACTTCAAAGGTTACTTCGTCGTGCAGTTCCAACAGATGCCGTCGAGCCTCAAGACCTACGGCATGGACAACCCAAAAGTGGCCTCGAGTCGTGGCGCCTATGCGGAATTCAAGCCGGGCCAGGCCGTGCTGTTGCGTGTCGGAACGTCGTTCATCAGCATCGATCAGGCACGCGAGAATCTGAAACGGGAAGTCGGCGACTGGGATTTCGATGCCGCCCAGGGGAAGCTTCGCGCGCAATGGAATGAGAAGCTGTCGCGCATTCAACTCGCCGAAGCAGCGGACAAGGACAAGTCGTTGATCTACACGGCCATTTATCACGCGCTGCTGTACCCGCGGGTGTTTTCTGAATACGGCCACTATTACAGCGCATTCGATGACAGAATTCATGAGGGCGAGAGCTACACAGCCTACTCGATCTGGGACACGTTTCGCGCTGAAAACAGCATGCTCACGCTGCTCGCCCCGGAGCGTGTAGATGGCATGATCACCGCGCTCCTTCAGAACTTCAAAGAAGGCGGCTGGATGCCGAAGTGGCCTAATCCGAGCTATACCAACATCATGATCGCGACGCACGCTGATTCGCTGGTGGCCGAAGCGGTTCGCAAAGGCTTCCACGGCTTCGATCGCGACCTCGCGTGGCAGGCAGTCTACAAAGATGCCATGACGCCGCCGGATGGAGATACGACGAGTCGTTGGCTCGACAGAGAAGAGCACACCCCGTACGAAGCGCGAGCGGGACTGACCTTCTACAGGCAGCTTGGCTACATTCCGACCGACAAAACCGATGAAGCTGCTTCGCGGACATTGGAAGACAGTTACGACGACTGGTGCGTTGCTCAGATCGCGAAAGCGCTCGGCAGATCAGACGATTATCATCTTTTCCTCAGGCGTTCGTTGAATGATCGCAATCTCTACAATCCCGCGCTCGGCCTGATGAATGGCAAGACCTCAGATGGGAAGTGGGCTCCAATTGGCGGCGGGAAAGATGACAACCAGAACCGATCCGTTTCCGGCTGGACGGAAGGCGACGCGTGGGTCTATACGTGGTCTCCTCTGCACGATCAGGCAGGATTGCTCGAGTTAATGGGCGGTGCAGAAAACTACAGCAAGAAACTCGACCAGCACTTCAGTGGCGGCCACAACGTACACAGCAACGAGCCGAGCCATCACTATGGCTACCTCTATGACTTCGGCGGCCAGCCCTGGAAAACCCAGGCGAAGGTGCGCGAGATTGCGGCAAAGGAGTACGAAGCAACCCCGGGGGGCTTGGACGGCGATGACGATTGCGGCCAGATGTCGGCTTGGCTTCTGTTCACGGCACTCGGCTTTTATCCCGTGAACCCTGCCAGCGGAGACTACATGATTGGCAGCCCCATGTTTCCGCAGATTTCGCTCACGCTTGCCAACGGAAAGACATTCCGTGTCGAAGCAGAGAAGAACGCTGCGAAGAACGTCTATATTCAATCAGCGACTTTGAACGGGAAGGATCTAAACATCCCAGTTGTTACGTGGGAACAGATCCAGGCCGGAGGCGTGTTGCATTTTGTGATGGGTCCGAACCCGTCGAAATGGGCTGGCGCGTGGGGGCCGTCTCCAAACGCGGCAAACTAAGGGTGAGCATTCTGAAAGATACCTTCTTCATCACGGTGAATGGAACGCAAGTACGCGTTACTTCGGAAATGAGCGTTGCCGCCGCGATGATGATGTCCGGTGAGCCTTGTCGAACTTCGGTCAGCGGTGAGCCGAGGGGGCCGCTCTGCGGAATGGGCATTTGCATGGAGTGCCGCGCGACTGTGAATGGACGGAAGCATCAGCGAACCTGTCAGCTGATGTGCGCATCCGGAATGGATGTCGTGACGGAATGAAGGAACCGTTCGATCTTGCAGTGGTGGGCGCCGGGCCCGGCGGCATGGCAGCTGCGGCGATTGCTTCCGAGGTGGGCCTGCGTGTCTGCCTCCTCGATGACAACCGCAGTCCGGGCGGCCAGATCTGGCGCGGCCTGCATCCAAATACGTCAACAACGAATCCGCACGGCCGTGAGTTTAGTGCGCGGGCCGAACGGCTGCTGCGAACGAACTGCGAGATCTGGACCGGATCGCAGGTGATCGATCAGCCTGCGCCGAACACGCTTCGCATAGAGCGCGATGGCGAAGTACGCGACCTGAGCTACGGCAAGCTCATACTGGCCACCGGAGCTCGTGAGCGATTTCTGCCGTTTCCCGGTTGGACCTTGCCTGGCATAACGGGTGCGGGTGGGCTCCAGGCTCTGGTCAAATCCGGACTCGACGTGCGCGGAAAGCGAGTGCTGGTCGCGGGTACGGGGCCGCTTCTGCTCGCCATTGCTGCGGGGTTGAGAGATGCGGGTGCGAAGATTGTTGCGATCTACGAGCAGGCGTCTCTTAAGAAGCTCACCCGATTGGGATTCACGCTGAGAAATCATCCGGGAAAAATCGCCGAAGGATTTGGTTACGCGAAGAAGCTGCGGGGCATACGGTATGGAACTGGCTCTTGGGTCAAATCCGCCGAAGGCTCAACTCGATTAGAGCGAGTCACAGTCACAGATGGACGCAAGGAATGGACCCACGAATGCGATTGGCTTGCTTGCGGCTTCCACCTCGTTCCAAACCTCGAGCTGCCGTTGCTGGTCGGATGCGTCGTCTCAAACGGGTATGTGACGGTGGATGACTTCCAGCGGAGTTCGGTAAGTGGGATTGCGTGCGTTGGAGAACTCACCGGGATCGGAGGTCTCGACAAGGCGTTGATTGAAGGCGAGATTGCCGGATGGTTTGCTGCAGGGCGCGAAGACAAGGCACGTGCGTTATCGCCACGGTTGAGGAAGCTGCGAACCTTTGCGCTGCGGCTCGATGAAGCCTTCGCCCTGCGTAAGGAACTCGGCGCCCTGTGCAGGCCCGAGACGATCATCTGCCGGTGCGAAGATGTTGCCTCCTCCACCTTGCAAACGTGCGCCTCGTGGCGCGAGGCGAAGCTGCACACGCGTTGTGGCATGGGTGCTTGCCAGGGACGAATCTGCGGGCCTGCAACAGAATTCCTCTTCGGTTGGAAGTACGGCAGCGTGAGGCCCCCGGTTTTACCTGCGAGCCTGTCCTCGATCGCTGTGATGCCGGAACACCGCACGAGGGAAGCGGACGCACTCAAACCCGCTCCCTAGCGAGCGAACGGAGTGCTTGGCGCAGCGACGGCTGGACGGTTGGCCTGTGCGGCTCGAAATGCTGCACGGGTCTCCTCCAGCTCCTTGCCGACTACTTCGAGGCGCGGAGGGCGTACTCGCGCGCAGCCGACGCCGGCTTCCTGCTGAACTTGCTTGATGAGCTGGATGAATTTTGGCACGGTGTCCATCCGCAGCAATGGCAGGAACCAGCGATACAGCTCGAATGCTTGTTTGGTGTTGCCGGTCTGGGCACGATTGAAGAGATCAACCGATTCGCGGGGGAAGGCGTTCACGAGACCAGCCACCCATCCTACGGCTCCAGCCGCGATGCCTTCCACGATGGCGTCGTCAACGCCAACAAAGATAGCCAGCCTGTCGCCAAGCAGTGAACGAATCGCTGTAACTCTGCGGACATCGGTCGACGACTCTTTCACCGCGGCGAAATTAGAGAACTCGGCCGCGAATTCTGCAATCTGCTCAGGCAGATAGTCAACGCCATACGCGACGGGGTTGTTGTAGAGCATTCCCGGCAGTGGTGTCGCATTTAGCACGGCTGCAATATGGGCCTTGTTCTCGCGCCAGTCACCCTCGTAAACATACTGCGGCAGGATCATCAGACCGGAGCAGCCTTCCTGATGGGCAGCTTTGGCGAGTTCCACCGCTTCGGCTGTCGAGAGCGCGGAGATCGCTGAGACGACCGGTGCCGAACCGTTAAGTGCCTTCACCACGGTTCGCAGGATTGCAACCTTCTCTTCAAAGTTCAGTGTGGCGGCTTCGGCGAGCGAGCCGAGGCAGATGATTCCGCTGCACCCGTTCTCGATAAGCCACTGCGCATGGCGGGCGACAAAACTGTGATCGATGCTGAAATCCGGATTAAAAGCAGTAGTCATGGCAGGCATGACGCCGTTCCAGTTCATACGGTCTCCTGATGAATAATCGTGTTTGCGCGATCCGCTGTATCGAAGCGGCCTGGAAGGTACGGCTCGGGTGAGATCGGTGGCTCAATACCGGCGAATGCACAGGCGAGCAGCTCTGCCGTGGCCATTGCAGTCGTGATGCCAAGTCCCTCGTGTCCCGTCGCGAGCCAGAGCGTGCTGTCCCCTGCAACAGGGCCAATTAAGGGCAGCTTGTCAGGCGTTGCGGCGCGAAAGCCTGTCCATATGCGGATTACATTCAGCGAGGAGATGCCGGGCATGTACAATTGGGCGCGCTGGAGCATTGAGGACAGGATCGGATGGTTCACAGCAGAATCCTCTTTGCCGTACTGACGCGATGACCCGATGAGAATCTGTCCGGTTTTGCGCGGCTGAACGTTGAATGCCACTGAATCAGAGCTGATCGAGTGAGCGCTCTTCAGGTATCCAAGCTCGACGAGCTGATGACGAACAAAGCCGTGATATCGATCTGTAATTGCCAGATGACCTTTGCGCTTCTTCACTGGAATCCCCGGCGTAATTGCAGGTGCCTCTGCCCCCAGAGCATTAACGAGACGCGGCGCGCGAAGAACCTTGCCATCATCCAGTTGCGCTTCTCCGTCTGCAAAACGGACGATGCTGCGGCCTACGATCACATCCGAACCGAGGGCCTTTAGCTCGCGGGCGAGATACAGCGCGACCACCGGTGGATAGACTACGGCGTCTTCCGAAACCAGCAACCCACCCGCGAGTCCTGACCGGAGATTCGGCTCGAGATCACCCAGTTCGGTGGATGAAAGCATTTGAGACGAAACCGCACGCTGCTCTAGATAGGCGTGCTTCCGTTCAGCCTCGGCCAACTCTTCCTCATCCGCCGCGACCCAGATGGTGCCCGTGGTTTCAAACTCCGCCCCTTGTGGCAGTGCCTTAGCCAAGTCGCGCCATAACTGCTGTGACCTCCGCGTTAAGGCAAACTGCGCTTCGGAGTCATCCATCACCACGATGTGGCCCATTCCCGCGGCCGTGGCACCGCCTCCTGGAACGTCTCGTTCAACCAGCGCGACATGAAGACCCGCCTTGGCGAAGGCGAGCGCACACGCTGTTCCTACAATGCCGCCCCCTGCAACAATTGCGTCGTAGTCGCGAGGGCCAGGAGAGGTCATTCCGGAACTCCAAGCCGGAATGGATCGGCTGAATCAAAAAGTAGCGTGGCTTCGGCAGTGACGTAGGCGGAACCGGTGATCGTCGGCCGTATGTGCTGTCCTACCGCAGCAGGATCCGCGGTGCTGGAGATTTGTTCAGTTTCGAACTCAAAGCTGCCTTCAAAGAACGTGCCGAGAATTCCCTCCTGCCGCCACTGCTCCCCCGGTTTCAGCGTGCCGTCAGCGGCGAGGCACGCCATCTTCGCACTCGTTCCCGTACCACACGGAGATCGATCGTAAGCCTTGCCGGGACACAGCACGAAGTTGCGGCTGTCATTCGCTGCATCGTCCGGTTCTGTAAATAGCTCGATGTGGTCGATCTCAGCCCCGTTCTCGCCAGTGATCCCGGCTCTGTTGAGCGCTTGGCGGATTCCCCATGTGAACGCGGTGAGTTGCTCTACGTCGCGGACGTTGAGCTTGCGGGCCACTTCATACGAATGCTGCCGCACAAGGAAGAACCAGTTGCCGCCCCAGGCCACATCGCCAGTCACAGCGCCGTAGCCGGGAACATCGACGGTAACTCCGGACCGGAACCGGTAAGCGGGCACGTTTCGGATCGTCACCCGCTCATCGGAATGGAGCGTAATCTTCACGATTCCAACCGGCGTTTCAATCAGGTGGTCGCCTGGTTCTATTCGGTTCAAGTGCGACAGTGTCACGCCAACGCCGATCATCCCGTGGCCGCACATCCCTAGGTACCCTGCGTTGTTGAAGAAAATGACTCCTGCTGCGCATGCGGAATCAAAGGGCTTCAGGAGGAGCGCTCCCACAAGCACGTCTGATCCACGCGGCTCGCACAGCACGGCGCGGCGATAGGCGTCGTGATGTCGCCGAAATCGCTCGAGGCGCTCCGTCATCGGCCCCCGACCGAGATCCGGTCCCCCGGTCAGCACGCATCGCGTTGGCTCGCCCGCGGTGTGGGAGTCGATTACTTCGATTCGGGAAGGGAACTCAGCAACGGACATATCTGTTGTTGCAAAGTATACGAGGTCAGGATGCCGCATTCCTCTGAATGACGCACGAACAGCTCTGAATCGCGTAAGTAGAGCGCCGGCCTGAAACACGATGACCCGAAGGATCTATCAGGCGTGCATCATCGCCGCGCCGTGGCCATTCGAGCTGATGTCCACGGGAGTGGACGACACTTCTCCGGCCGATGTGCCAACCAGGTTGAAGCTGCCGCTGGTGGGCAAAAACACGCGGAAGCAGGTGGTGCATCCACTCCCGTTACGAACACTGCGGAATGAGATGCGTCCCTCGTACTTCTGAATGATTCCCTTGCTAATCCAGAGTCCGAGTCCGGTGCCCTTAATCGACTTGGTGCTGAAGAAAGGCTCGAAGAGCTTTCTGGAATCCTGGGGCTTGATGCCCACTCCAGTATCGACGATCGCAACAGCGATTCCACGCCGACGTACGGTCCAGTCGTATGTATCGCGAACCGTGATTCGAAGTTTGCCGCCATCGGGCATGGCCTGGATCGCATTGCTGATCAAGTTCAGGAATACCTGTCGCAACTCCACTGGGAAGCCGTGCACCATCCCCGGCGCGAAATACCGCTTGCGCAGCTTGATGTGGCTATTCAGGACCTGCCGTTCCTGAAGCCCAAGCACATCATCCAACAACTCAGTCAACGTAACCGCAATTGGCGTCTTCGATTCCCGATAAAAGCTCAGCGTCTGCCGCGTAATGTGAGAGACCCGCTGCAATTCCTGCTCAGCCAGTGTTGCGCAATGGCGCGCTTCCTCATCGAGCGATGGATGATTGCGAAGAAGGAAGAAGATATTCGTAATCGCGGCCAGAGGATTGTTGATTTCGTGTGCGATGATGCCGGCGACACGCCCCATCGCTGCCAGCTTCTCGGTCTCGCGCAGCGCCTCCTCGGCCTGCATCTGGGCGGTGATGTCTCGATTAACTTCGAGAACCGCGTCGCCTTCGTGGTTCATGGTCTTTCTGCAGGCAACGATGACCTCGGAGCCGTCCTTTCTGGTCTGCACGAGATTTCCCTGCCAGACCTTGCGTTCAAGCAGAGTGTTCTCTACCGAGTCACGCGAAACAGGGAAAACTGTCTTGAGAACAGTGTGAAGGTCCTGTCCGATTACTTCCTCACGCTTCCAGCCGTACAGTCCTTCTGCTCCGGAGTTCCAGTAGAGAAGGCTGCCATTCATGTCGCGCATGACGATAGCTTCTGTCGCGAGTTCCAGCAATTGTGCCCTCGATCGGAATTGCTCCTCTCTCTGGCGCAGTTCTTCGGTACGGTCTGCAACGCGCTGTTCCAGCTCGTTGTTCAGCAACTCCAGCATGCGCGTTTTGCGATGGAGATCGACGAACACACTAATCTTTGCGCGAAGAACTTCAGGAACAACCGGCACCGAGATATAGTCGACAGCGCCGCTGCGGTAACCCTGGATCTTGTCGGTATCGGTTAGATGAACGCCCGAGATGAAGATAATCGCGGTCTTCTGGAACCTGGGGTGCTGGCGAATCACGTCAGCGAGTTCAAACCCATCGAGATCGGGCATGCTCACGTCCATCAACACCACAGCGATATCGTTCTTCAACAGCAGGCTCAAGGCCTCGCTTGCAGAGGTGGCCTTAATCAGGTTCTCTCCCAGTTCAGAGAGGATGACCTCATAGCTCAGCAGTTTTGCCGGCTGGTCGTCCACCATCAGGATGTTGACTTTAGAATCTGCGTTCATTCATTCCTCTCCACGCCTCTGCGAGGGGGCTTTAGCGGTGCAGCCACATACGAAGGGCGGAAAGCAACTGTTCGGTGTTCACTGGTTTTGCGAGATATTCCGAGGCGCCCGCTTCAAGGCATCTCTCGCGATCACCCTTCATCGCCTTGGCTGTAAGAGCGATGATGGGCAGGCGGCGAAGAGACGGATTTTGGCGGATAACCTGCATGGTTTCGTAGCCGTCCATTTCCGGCATCATGATGTCCATCAGCACGATGGCCAGATCTGGTGTGTTCTCGATCGTTTCGATCGCTTCTCTGCCGGTTCCGGCTGAAAGTACTGTCATCCCGCGACGTTCGAGAACGCTGCTCAATGCGAAAATGTTGCGGACGTCATCGTCTACAACAAGTACTTTTCGCCCTGCCAGTGCTTCATCCGATTGATGAAGCCGGTCGATCATCTGCTGCTTCGCGTTCGGCAGTTCAGAAACTACGCGATGAAGGAACAAAGCAGTCTCGTCGAGCAGACGCTCCGGTGATTCTACATCCTTGACGACAACGCTGCGAGCCAGCGTGTGCAGCTGCGCGTCTTCTTCCGCCGAGAGTTCGCGGCCGGTGAAGACGACCACCGGAAGATCCTTCAACTTTGGATCAGTGCCCAGTTTTTCGAGCACTTCAAACCCCGTCATGTCTGGCAGACGAAGATCGAGAACGATGCAGTCGTACGAGCCCTTATGAAGTGCTTCAAGAGCGGAAGCCCCCGAATCAACAACATCAATGTCTATGTCCTCGTGCCAGAGCAACTCTCGAGTCGACAACTGTTCGGCGGGATTGTCTTCAACTAGCAGCAGTTTCTTGCGCCGCGGCTGAGCATATTCGCGAATCCGCGACAGAGCAGAGTTCAACTCGTCGGTCGATGTTGGCTTGGTGACAAATGCAAAGGCGCCGCGCGAGAGACCATGGTGGCGGTCTTCGTCAAGCGTGAGCATCTGCACCGGGATGTGCCGAGTTTTCGGGTCCTGCTTGAGATGGTTCAATACTGTCCATCCCAGCATGTCGGGCAGCATCACATCGAGCGAGATCGCGGTTGGATGGTACTCGCGAGCAAGGGCCAGAGCCTCATTGCCGGTCATGGCGACGAGCACCTTGAAACCCTTGTCGCGTGAGAGATCGCAAAGCACCCGCGCATAGTGCGGGTCATCCTCGACGATCAGCAAGACAGCCTCGCCTTCTTCAAGCGAGTTGCGATCGTCTTCGATGCGCGATTCTTGTTCCGCCGCCGCAACATTCGAGAGGAACATCGGGACGTTGTTGGCACCATCCTTCTCGTGCTTGACCACAGTCGGTACCGCTGGACCAACGTAGGTTTGCGGCAGATAGAGGGTAAATGTGCTGCCTTTGCCGGGCTGGCTCTTCAACTGGATCTCGCCGCCGAGCAGATTGGCGAGTTCGCGGCTGATAGCCAGGCCGAGGCCGGTTCCACCATACTTGCGGCTTGTTCCAGCATCTGCCTGCTGGAAGGCCTCGAAGATAATGCGCTGTTTCTCTGGCGGAATACCAATGCCCGTATCCGACACCTCGAATGCAATCACCGAACCAGCGCCGCTGAGAATCGGATGATCGTTGGTCCATCCACTAGTGGCCGCCGATACAGTAAGTTTGACCGTACCTTGCTCCGTGAACTTGAAGGCGTTCGAAAGGAGATTCTTAAGAACCTGCTGCAAACGCTTCGAGTCGGTAACAAGGCTGCGTCCCAATTTCGGATCGTTTGCGACGTCGAACGTCACTCTGCGGTTTTCCGCCTCATGGCGGAACGGACGCGCAACAGTGTCTAGCAGAGCACCGAAGAAGACCTCTTCGGCCTCAACCGACACCGTCCCGGATTCAATCTTCGAGAGATCGAGAATGTCGCTGATCAGGTTCAGCAGGTCGGTGCCTGCGCCGTGAATCGTACGCGCAAATTCAACCTGCTTGGGCGAAAGGCTCCCATCCGGATTCTCCGCGAGCTGTTGGCCAAGTACCAGGATTGAATTGAGCGGCGTACGCAACTCGTGTGACATGTTGGCAAGGAACTCTGACTTGTACTTCGAAGTGAGAGCGAGTTCGCGGGCTTTCTCTTCGAGTGCGCGGCGAGCCTGCTCGATCTCCTGGTTCTTGCGTTCCACTTCGTAGTTCTGTTCGGCCAGCTGTTGCGCCTTTTGCGCCAGCTGCTCGTTCGTCTGCTGGAGTTCCTTCTGCTGGGTCTGCAGTTCGGCCGCCAACTGTTGCGACTGCTTGAGCAGTGCCTCCGTCTGCATGGTGGCTTCAATTGAGTTGAGCACAATGCCGATCGATGAGGTGAGCTGTTCGAGGAAGGACAGGTGCGAGGCGGTGAATGAGCTTAAGCTGGCAAGCTCGATGACTGCCTTTACACGATCTTCGAAGAGCACAGGCAACACGATAACGTTCTTCGGAACCGCTTTGAAAAGTCCTGAGCGGATCGGAGCCGTCTTTTTAGGAAGCTCCGTGATCAGCATGCGGCGCTTCTCAGAGGCACACTGGCCGACGAGTCCTTCACCGATTCGAACTTCCTTGACATAGCCTTCAGGAGTGTCTGCGAATGTCGACAGCAGAACCAGATCATTCTCCTCCTGGCCCATCTGGTAGATCACGCCTTGCTGCGCGTTGATAAGCGGAGCTAGTTCTGAGAGCAGCATGCGGCCTACCGTGGCCAAATCTCGCTGGCCTTGTAACATGCCGGTGAATCGGGCGAGGTTGGTCTTCAGCCAATCCTGTTCGGTGTTGCGGTCCGTCGTGAGGCGAAGGTTGTCAATCATCGTATTGATGTTGTCCTTCAGCTCAGCCACTTCGCCGCGTGCTTCCACTTGGATCGACCGGGTCAAGTCGCCCTTGGTCACGGCCGTTGCCACTTCTGCGATAGCGCGCACCTGGTTAGTCAGGTTGTCTGCCAGCAGGTTGACGTTACCGGTGAGATCTTTCCACGTACCGGCGGCGCCCGGCACGTTGGCCTGCCCGCCAAGACGCCCTTCCACGCCGACTTCGCGAGCGACAGTCGTCACCTGGTCTGCGAAGGTGGCGAGAGTGTCTGTCATGTTGTTGATGGTCTCGGCGAGTGCGGCGACCTCGCCCTTAGCATTCACCGTGAGCTTCTGGTTCAGCGCGCCATTTGCAACGGCGGTCACGACCTTCACAATGCCGCGTACCTGTTCCGTGAGGTTCGCAGCCATGACGTTCACGTTGTCGGTAAGATCCTTCCACGTACCTGCCACGCCTGGCACCATAGCCTGACCGCCAAGCTTGCCGTCAGTGCCGACTTCGCGGGCCACGCGCGTCACTTCCGCAGCAAACGCGTTGAGCTGGTCCACCATCGTGTTGATGGTGTCCTTCAGCTCTAAGATTTCGCCCTTCACGTCGACGGTGATTTTGCGCGACAAATCTCCGCGCGCCACGGCCGTTGTCACTTCGGCTATGTTTCTCACCTGCGCCGTAAGGTTGCCGGCCATCGAGTTAACAGAGTCGGTCAAATCCTTCCACGTACCAGCGACACCGGGCACGTTTGCCTGTCCACCGAGACGCCCTTCCGATCCGACTTCGCGGGCCACACGCGTCACTTCCGCGGCGAACGACCGAAGCTGTTCGACCATCGTGTTCAGCGTCTCTTTGAGCTGCAGAATTTCGCCGCGCACGTCCACCGTGATCTTGCGGCTCAAATCGCCGTTTGCAATGGCGGTCGCCACCTCGGCAATGTTTCTCACCTGGGCAGTAAGGTTGCCGGCCATAAAGTTGACCGAGTCGGTCAGATCCTTCCACGTACCGGCGACCCCGGGCACCTGGGCTTGACCACCCAGCTTGCCATCCGTTCCCACTTCGCGGGCCACGCGCGTCACTTCCCCGGCGAATGCATTGAGCTGGTCCACCATCGTGTTGATGGTGTTTCTCAATTCGAGAATTTCGCCCTTAACGTCGACTGTGATCTTGCGCGACAAGTCGCCGCGAGCCACGGCGGTCGTCACCTCGGCGATGTTTCTCACCTGCGCCGTAAGGTTGCCGGCCATCGAATTCACCGAGTCGGTAAGATCCTTCCACGTACCGGCAACACCGGGCACGTTGGCCTGACCGCCGAGACGTCCTTCCGTTCCCACTTCGCGGGCCACGCGCGTCACTTCGCCGGCAAACCTGTTCAGCTGGTCCACCATCGTGTTAATGGTTTCCTTCAGCAGCAGAATTTCGCCGCTGACGTTCACCGTAATCTTCTTGGAAAGGTCGCCATTCGCAATAGCCGTTGAAACTTCCGCGATGTTTCTCACCTGGCCCGTAAGGTTTGAGGCCATGGAGTTCACTGAGTCCGTGAGATCCTTCCACGTGCCGGCCACACCAGTCACGACCGCCTGTCCGCCGAGCTTGCCGTCGGTACCCACTTCTCGAGCCACGCGCGTCACTTCGCCGGCGAATGCGTTGAGCTGGTCCACCATCGTGTTCAGCGTGTCTTTGAGCTCGAGAATCTCTCCCTTCACGTCAACGGTGATTTTGCGGGACAAGTCGCCACGGGCCACCGCCGTTGCCACTTCAGCGATGTTTCTCACCTGCCCGGTGAGGTTCGATGCCATGAAGTTGACGTTGTCCGTCAGATCCTTCCACGTACCGGCGACGCCGGGCACCTGGGCTTGACCACCCAGCTTGCCATCCGTTCCCACTTCGCGGGCCACGCGCGTCACTTCCCCGGCGAACGCGTTGAGCTGATCCACCATGGTGTTGATGGTGTTCTTAAGCTCGAGAATTTCGCCCTTCACGTCGACGGTGATTTTGCGCGACAAATCTCCGCGCGCCACGGCCGTTGTCACTTCGGCTATGTTTCTCACCTGCGCCGTAAGGTTGCCGGCCAT
>DATJEO010000111.1:0-70240 GCA_035496515.1 Occallatibacter sp. | reverse complement strand
CACATCATTGCGTGCCCCATGAAGCGGGAAGAGCGACACAGGCGGACACTCTCTGGAATCCGTCCGGGATTGAATTGCCCTGAACGGGCCTGATCAGACTCGGCGGCGATGAAGCCAGAACGCAATCATTCCGGAGAACAGGGCGAATGGGACGAAAGCCTCGCCGGCGTCATGCAGGATGAACATCGCGACGATGGCGGCACCTAGCATGGTTGCGATGAGGATTGCCAGACCGATCTCAACTGTTGCCGAGATGAGAACCAGGAATGCCCCTGCGGTTTCGAGCGCTCCCGTGACGTATCGAAGCCACTGACCAAAGCCGAGCTGATCGAAGAACACCACCCAGGGTGCACCGGCTTCGCTTTTGAGTTTGGCTGTTCCGAAATACAGGAAGACGAGAAAGGTGACGGCTCGAATAGACCAGTCGGGGACGGAGTTCCGGAACTTGAGCTGGCGGGGAGCGTCCTGAGGCTGCGGAGCGGGTTGATGCATTTCCCGGGTTGTGTCGGTCATTCTGTTCCAAAAATAACTCTGACCGGGCCAAAGAAGAAAGGGCGCCGGAGCGCCCTTCTCCAGGAATGTCACTCGATGTCTACTGCTGAAGTCTTCCGAGATCGTAGACGACGCCGAACGTGAACCCCTGAGGCGTGAGGTCGTGCGGGCCGAAAATCTGATGCCACATCTGGTATTCATACTCGCCACGCGCGGAGAGCCGTCCGACAAGGCGGATATCGGCGCCACCAGCCGGAGCGAAGATAGCGCGGGTGTCCTGCTGGTAGTTCGTACCGTTGGGAAAGTCGATGTTGCCGATGCCCAGGAGGTACTTCACATATGGGCGAATCCTGTGTTCGCGACGCCATTGATACATGGGGCCGGCGAGTCCGGTTGTCATACGATGACCGGGGAGATAGTCGGGCGTTGCGTAATTCACGTCGCGGCCCTCGAACTCGAGTCCGAGTCCACTTAGCGTGCGGGGCATATGGGGCAGGCGCCAATCGATCCACAAGGTCAGGCCAACCTGGCGCGGATGTCTGGTACCCCAATCATCAGAGAAATCGGCAATGCCAAAACCAACGCTGAGAGGCAGTTTACCTTCGCGGGCCGAGTAGGTGACCTGAGCGCCTGCACGCGAAGCTGCCCCGATAAGCATGAAGAAAAATAACGGCACACAAATCGACTTCCATTGCATGATGCATATCCTCCTAGGGAAACCGCTCGTCAACGCAGGGATAGAGTCGGTCTCTTCTGATCATCAAGTTGAATGGGGCAATTGGTACAAGGGCGCACTGGGGGTGCAAGTCAAAACGGACTAGTAGAGCTTATCTCGTGCCTCGTTCTCAAGTGCAGCTAAGAACGAGCGTAGCATCTCTACTCTCGATTGAGCCATTACCTTCGTTTGTGTTAGGCGGGTCTGGTTGGCGAGATGGTTAACCGCATGATTCAGGACTGGGAGAATGGAACTGAAGGTCGGATAGCGGGTATCGCGGCCAACCTTTGCGGCTGTGCGGAGAATTGCGATAGCCCCGAGTTGCTCAAGGATATCGGCATCGCGCAGCAAGGTTGCTTCCACGGTGGTCGGTTCATCCTGAGGCTGGTGATGCATGATCGTTTCAGCGACTGCATCCAGCTTCGCCGAGGGAAACCCGAAATCAGAGAGCAGTTCCCTGCTGCGCTGGATGGTGTATGGGACGTGATTCCAGCGGGAAAGTTGCTCCGGATCTTGAGGCCGGTGCCCCAGGAATACCCCAAGGTCATGCATCCAGGCAGCAGCGAACAAAACGTCATCATCGTAGTGCATGTCTTTGCCGATTTCGGTGGCAAGGGCATAGATCCGTGGCTGGTGACCGAACTTATCAGCGGGACGGGCTTCGACGCGAACGTATTCGATGACGAAGGAACGCCAGTCGTGCGACATCGCTATCTTCCGGTTGTGCGCGCAGTGATGCGGATCAGGTCGAGACCGCCCAGGTCCTGAATGGCGAACACGGGGGAAGATGCGGGAATGGCAACGATGCCTCGTTGGGGAAGATCCAGAGGCGCGAAGCTCGGACTGGTAATGCGAGCGCTTCCTGATGCGGCGAAGAGGTAATAGAGGCTCGGAGTGGAGTCGACGAGCTGGCGAAGCGTCGTGCTAGAACGGCTCACATCCACAGGAATTTTTTCGACGGAGAAGTATCTGCTTTCGACAAGAATTGTTCTGTCTGGCAGGGCGGTTGGAGATACCTTTCCGGCGCTGGTGGCAAGGCGAGTTGCCTCAATCGATTTTTCGACGTGCAACTCCCGGCCGCGACCGTAATCGTACATGCGATATGTAATGTCGGAGTTCTGCTGTGTCTCTAGCAGGACGGAGCCGGGCCAGATGGCATGGACGGTCCCGGCATCGACGAAGATGAGGTCGCCCGCAGTGACGTGCATCAGATTGAGGCTTTCCTCGAGTGTGCCGTTGTCGATTCCGGATTTCACTGTGTCAAGGGTGACGCCGGGCTTGAGCCCAATGGCAACCTTAGCATCGGGCTCGGCGGTGAGTGCGTACCAGCATTCGGTTTTGCCGCGGGGCTGGCCGTACTTCTGCGCGAGACAGTCGTCGGGATGAACCTGGACACTGAGTTTTTCTCGCGCAAAGATGACTTTAATAAGAAGCGGAGAGCCGGAGCTGGTGGCGTCGGAGCCAAGGAGTGCGTGCGCGTGCTCGTCGAAGAGGGTGCCAAGTGAAGTTCCGCTGTGTGGTCCGGTGGCAACTTTGCATTCGTCGCCGGTAAGCCATACTTCTCCGATCGGCTCATGATCCGCAACGCGATCGTACCAGGGGCGAAGGTCGTTCCAGCCCCAGACACGACCGACGAACTGAGGTTCGATGCGGAATGGAGTCATCTCTACGAAGACGGGACGGGCAGCGGTTGACACTCAGGCAGAATCCTCCGAAAGATTTGGGACGTTCAAGTTCTGGCCCGAACAGCACAACTAAAGCGGATTTTACCGCAGGCACCTCGTTCCAATCTCGGTGCGCCCGGCGCTTGATTGAGGTTCGTGATTACGGGAGCCAGTATATGCTCGCACCATGATTCTTGTTCCGATGCTTGACAGTATGTTTCACCTGCCTTTGCCGCTGGTCGAGAAGATTTTGCGGCCGGTGGTTGTGTACCTTGCGCTCGTTCTTTTGCTGAGGGTCTTCGGGAAGCGAGAACTGGCGCAATTGAATCCATTTGATCTTGTGGTGCTGCTCTCGCTGTCGAATACCGTGCAGAACGCGATCATTGGAGAAGACAACTCCGTGACGGGCGGGATTATCGGAGCAGTCAGTTTGCTGACGATCAACTGGATGGTGGTTCGGATTCTCTTCAGGTCGCCTCGACTGAACCAGGCATTGGAGGGCAAGGCAACGGTTCTGATTCGTGATGGCCAGGTCGACCGCAAAGCTCTGGAGCGGGAAGCGCTGACGCGCGAGGAACTCGCGGAGGTCGTGCACCGCCAGGGTTTCGAACATGTTCACGATGTGCACCGATGCGAACTGGAGCCAAACGGGACGTTCTACATCGAGGCGCGCGATCCGTCGATCGCCGACAAACGGCATGAGGAATTGCTCGCTCGGATCGAAGCTCTCACGCAGCAGGTCTCGGTTCTGCGGGGGAACGCTCAGGCGTGATGTGCGATTCGGCCGCTCCCTTCTCAGTGACGCTGTCGATTGGCTCGCAGCCGTTTCAAATGCGGGTAGCGGAGCGTTTGCATTGCGAAGGGATGCTGAGGCGCCTGATCGCGTTTCCGCGCGGGGTGGAGGTATTTGATCCGGGCGAAGCGGGTAGTCTGCAACTGGTGCGACGCTATCGGCGGCATGGATGGGCCAATAGGGTTATCTGGGCGGCATGGCGAAGGACGCCGGGTAGTGGGAGCGCGTGGAATCTGCCGGTTGTTTTTTCGACGGGGTATGCGGATCGCCTCGCGGCTGGATGGATTGGGCCCTGCACGATTTTTCACGGGTGGACCGGCAATTGTCTGGCGTGCATCGAGAAGGCGCGGCAATCAGGAGCGCACATCATAATCGAGCAGGCAACGATGCATCCTCGGGATTGGCAGCGAACAGTCCTCGAGGAATGCGAAAGGTTCGGCGTACGACCTACGGATTGCCGGGCCTTGCTTCCGGATGCGCTGGTGAAACGGATGGAGCGGGAGTATGAAAAGGCAGACAGTATCGTGGTTCCTTCTGAAGTTGCGAAGCGCAGCTTTGAAGGTGCGGGGCTTGGAGACAAGGCGATAGTGCTGCACGCAGGCGTGGATCATGAATTCTTTCGAGCGCCGGAGTCGAGGGTGCCTCGCGAACCTTTCCGGGTGTGCTTTGCAGGACGCGTGGAGATTGCAAAGGGACTTCCCTACCTGCTGCAGGCGTGGAAGAAGCTCGACCTGCCCAATGCGGAGTTGGTGCTGGTCGGCGAGGTTGCTGACGAGATGCGGTCATTCATGGATCAATGGGCGCTGCCGAATGTGCGATTGACGGGTTTCGTTCCAGCCGGTGCAGTTGCGGAGTGGTATCGGCGATCGCACCTGCTTGTATTTCCATCAGTGAATGAAGGATTGGCGCGGGCGATCTTTGAAGCGATGGCGAGCGGGTTGCCGGTGGTGGCGACAGATTTGTCGGGAGCAGAGGATTGCATTACGTCAGGGATTGAAGGCAGCGTGGTTGCGGCGAGGAATGCGGATGCTCTGGCGGAGAGCATGCTGTGGCACTATGAGAATGCAGACGCGTCCGCAGCAATGGGCAGGGCTGCGCGAGCCCGTATCGAACGGGAGTTCACGCTGGAGCACTATGTGGAGCGGGCGTTGGAGATGTATCGATCGGTCGCCGGTCGGTCAGCTCAGCACCGCTGATTCCCGAGTTTGTTCGATCTGTTCTTCGATGACGCGTTTCAAGTTGGCGGGCGAGTAAGTGGGGGCCTTGATGAATTTGCCGTCGTCGCGCTTGTGAACTTTGAGGACTGTTTGCCAGGAGCCGGCGTGAGCGTAGGAGTCGCCGGGATGAACGAGATCGTCGCCGGAGCCGCGTTCGAGGACTGCATCACAGGCACTGCAGTGCGGCCACGCTTTACTCATGTTGCTGCGCTGAACTTCGTCCCATGCGCTCTGGACCCGGATTCCGGCGGCGTTGAGCGCGCCATAGGTGACGACGAGCTGGTCGATGCAGCCGTCGACGTATTCGACGAGATCGGGCGTGCCGTTCGGATCGAGTTCGACGGCGATCTGATCGATGATGGAAGCGTCTGCGCCGGATTTGACGGTACAGCCGCAGGCTCTGACGAATTCGAGGGCTTCTTCAAAGACGAGGCGCGCGCGGAGAAGGCGCGTTGCGGGGTCGGGGAGTTCGGGAGAGTCTTTGACCTCCTGCTCGAACTGCTTCATCAGGGTGACGATGTCGTGCTGGGGACGGTAGGGGTTGTCGGGCATTGGATCCTCAGCAGAACTTTAGCGGATGAGCGGAAGGATTGGCGCTGTGCAAAGGAGGGTACGAAATTGGTAGCGCGTTCAGGTGCTGGGAATCTCATGCTCATCTCCCGCCCAAGCAGAGCTTGGACGGGGCATCCAAGATTCTTTCTATCTCAAACTGACTATTCCCACTCGATGGTGCCTGGCGGCTTCGAGGTGATGTCGTAGACGACGCGGTTGATGCCGCGAACTTCGTTAACGATGCGGCTGGAGATACGTTTGAGGACTTCGTGCGGGAGGAAGGTCCAGTCGGCGGTCATGCCGTCTTCAGAGTGCACGGCGCGGATGGCGCAGGTGTAGGCGTAGGTGCGCTGGTCGCCCATGACGCCGACGCTCATGACGGGAAGCAGCACGGCAAAGCTCTGCCAGATGCGGTTGTAGAGGCCGGCGGTCTTGATCTCACTGACTACGATGTCGTCAGCTTCCTGAAGGAGGGCGACGCGCTCGGGAGTGACTTCGCCGAGGATGCGGACTGCGAGGCCGGGGCCGGGAAAAGGCTGGCGCCCGAGGATGTCTTCGGGCATGCCCATGTCGCGTCCGATGCGGCGGACTTCATCTTTAAAGAGGTCGCGCAGGGGCTCGATGAGCTTGAGCTTCATGGTCTCGGGGAGGCCGCCGACGTTGTGGTGGCTCTTGATGGTCTGGCTGGGGCCTTTGACGCTGGACGACTCGATGACGTCAGGGTAGAGAGTGCCCTGGACGAGCCAGTCGACGCCTCCGGTTTCGATGGCAATCCGGTGCGCCTCGTCATCGAAGACGGCGATGAATTCAGCGCCGATGCGTTTGCGCTTGGTTTCGGGGTCGGTGACTCCGGCGAGCTGCTTGAGGAAGCGGTCGGTTGCGTCGACGGCGACGAGGTTTAGACCGAGTTTGTCGCGGAGGTTCTTCTGGACGTTCTCGAATTCGTTCTTGCGGAGGACGCCGTTGTTGACGAAGACGCAGGTGAGTTGGCTGCCGATGGCCTTGTGGACGAGGACGGCCGCGACGGAGGAATCGACGCCACCGGAGAGTGCGCAAATGACATGACCAGAGCCGACTTTTTCGCGGATGGAGGCGACGGTAGATTCGATGAAGTGGGCGGGAGTCCAGTCGCCACGCGCGCCACAAATGTTAAAGACGAAGTTCTTGATGAGCTGGGGCCCAAGCGGAGTGTGGTGGACTTCAGGATGGAACTGAACGGCCCAGATGCGGCGGTCTTCGTTAGCGATGGCGGCCAGGGCGTTGGAGGTGACGGCGGCGCGCTTGAATCCGGCGGGGAGTTCGAGGGCTTCGTCGCCGTGACTCATCCAGACCTGGATGGCACCAGGGAGGCCTTCGAAGAGCTTGATGGAGGTGTCTTCAAGAGCGACTTCAGCGTGGCCGTATTCGCGCTTGGGTGCGGTGCGAACCTTTCCGCCCAGGTGGTGAACGATGAAGTGCAGTCCGTAGCAGATACCGAGCGTGGGGAGGTTGAGCTGGAGGAGCGCGGGATCGGCCTTGGGAGCGTCGGCGTCGTAGACGGAGGAGGGGCCGCCGGAGAGGATGATGCCGAGAGGCTTGTGAGCTTCGACTTCGGCGATGGGCGCCGTGCAGGGGAGCACGACGGAGAAGACGTTCAGTTCGCGGATACGGCGGGCGATGAGCTGTGTGTACTGCGAGCCGAAATCGAGGATAACGATGGTTTGGGTGTCCACCTTTCAGTGTGGCAGGGGTTGCGGCGGGCTGTAAAGGAAGTTCCTGTCCTCAAAAGATCGCCAATCCTGCCGATGTACGTCTTATAGGACCGTGAACGATGGAAAACTCCCTGAGCGACGATACGCGGCAAGTGCAATTTGCGACCAGGCAGCCGATTCTGGCAGCAGACGAGACGGTAATCGGATACAAGCTCTTGTTTCGCACGGATGTGGTGAGCCATTTTTCAGTTCACTCGGAGGAAGGCGCTGCGCGACGAACGATTGATATATCGACGCTGCTTGGGCTCGATGTGCTGTGCGATCATCGCCTGGCTTTTATCAGCTGCGACCGAGAGATCTTATTGGGACAGGGCCTGGCGTTTCTGCCGGCGAATCGCGTAGTGGCGGAAATTGAGCGCGGGGTAGAGGTGGATGACGCGGTGGTTGAGGCCTGCTGCGAGTTGAAGAATGCGGGATACCGGATTGCGCTGGATGGATTCACGGCAGACGATCCGCGGCAAGCAATTGTGCACCTGTCGGATTATCTGAAAGTCGACATGAAGAACCGCGCATGGGTAGAGATTCCGGAACTGGTGGGTCCTGACTATTGGAAGCATGCAGTTCTGGCGGCAACGAACGTGGAATCCAGGGAAGATTTCGATGTAGCGCGGCGGAACGGGTTCCAGCTTTTCCAGGGATTTTTCTTCCGCAAGCCGGAGTCGCTGCGCACGCGAACGGCACCGACCAACCGGATGATCTATCTTCGGCTACTGCAGGCGGTCATGCAGGTGGAATTGGATTGGGATCGCGTGGAGGAACTGATCAAGAGCGATCCTACGCTTTATTACCGGCTGCTCCGGTTCCTGAACTCTCCGTTGTTCGGTATACGGGGTGAAGTGCGGACAGTGCGGCAGGCGTTCACTTTGATGGGGGATGACGAACTGCGTAGGTGGTGCCGGCTGGCGGGGATGTTCGAAATGTCGAAAGGACGGCCCGGGGAGTTGCTGCTTTCGGCGCTGGTGCGGGCTAGATTTGCGGAATTGCTTGGCGCACGCATCGAGCACGATGGAGCGGACCTGTTTCTGGTTGGCGTTTTGTCGATGATGGACTCGATTCTGGAGATTCCGATGAGCGCGGTAATTGAGGGGCTCCCGCTGGATGAGCGGATGCGACGGCTACTGCTGGAGCATGACGGCGAGCTGGCCGGTCTCTACAAACTTGTTTCGGCTGTGGAAGCGGGGGCGTGGAAGCTTGTTGTGGATTCCTGTGGCGAACTGGGTGTGTCGGAGGAGTTCGCTGCCGGGTGTTATTCGGATGCAATGGCGTGGGCACAGACTCTCGCCGCATCAGTCTGAGATGTGAGCTCATTCAAAAGATGGGCTGGCCATTCCGTTTTTGGGAACGCCCGCTCATCGCCGAAAGCAGCGCTGAATGGGCAGTGTAGTTTCTGCATTCGGTGGCTATCTAAGCTCGGCGCCGTTCTGTTTGTAGATCACGCCGGCTTTCATCACGAACTTTACGTCCTGCAGGACGCGCACATCATCGAGAGGGTTTTTCTCGACAGCTATGATGTCGGCCCACTTTCCCGGCTCGAGCGCTCCTGTCTTGGCTGACAATCCCAGCAGGTCGGCGGCATTGATGGTAGCGGTTTGAAGTGCGGTGAGCGGCGCCATGCCGAGCTGATTGACATAGACGTCGAGTTCGTGGGCATTGAGGCCGTGGGGATAGACGGCGGAGTCTGTTCCGAGAGCGATCTTCACACCGGATTGCATGGCGTGCTTAATGTTCTGCTTTGCAACGGAACTCACGTCGACCATTTTCTGGTGATAGAAGCCAGGAAGGTGGCCGTTTTCGATCTGCCAGTCTTCGAGGTAGACGGTGGGAACGAGGTAGGTTCCGTGTTTCTTCATCATGGCGATGGCGGCGGCGTCGATGTAGCTTCCATGTTCGATGGAGTCAACACCGGCTTCGCTGGCCCATAGGATTCCCTGCGCTCCATGAGCGTGCGCAGCGACTTTGCGACCCAGGCGATGAGCGTCGGCGACGATGGCCTGCATCTCTTCGAGTGTGTATTGGGAGGCTTGGGGGTCATCGCCTTTGGAGAGAACTCCGCCGGTAGCGCAGATCTTGATGAGGTCGGCCCCATACTTGATGTTCTCGCGAACTTTGTGCTGAACCTGGGCGATGCCATCGGCCACGCCGTCGCTGACCTCGTGATACTGAAAGGGCAATAAGTTGTCATCACAATGGCCGCCGGTGATGCCCATTGCCGGACCACTAACGAGCATGTGAGGGCCGGCCACTTGGCCGGAGTTGATGGCGTCGCGCAGGTCAATGTCGACGAAACCGCCGGCTCCGACGTTGCGGACCGAGGTGAAGCCTGCCATCAGGGTCTTACGGGCGTTTACGACGCCGTTGATGGCTTCCTTCGCATTCGTCGAGGTAACTTCGCGGAAGGGATCGAAGTCGGGATTCATGGTGATATGCGTGTGAACGTCGATGAGGCCGGGAAGGACGGTCATGCTGCCGAGGTCGATGACTTCATCGCCGGACTGCGGGCTGGTGGAGGCGCTGGGAACGATGGATTGGATGGAATCGCCAATGACGATGATGGTTTGAGCTTCAGAGAGCTTGCCTGTTTTTACGTCGAGGAGGTGCCCGGCGCGAATGAGGGTCCGCTTCCCTGCCTTGGGTTCCTGCTGTGCTTGTGCGGAAGTTGACGCGATTAATAAGAAGGTCATGCAGGAACAAAGAGCTAGCTTCAACTTCAAGGGCATGGATGCGTTCTCCATTTGAGACTGTGAGCGGAGTTTAGCAAAGGGCCGCTCTGGTGCGTCCAGCCAATTCGAGGGAGTGTTCGCGCGCCATATAATTCGGATTGCGGTGGCGTAGTTCTGCCTCAAGGCTGCTTACTCTTGGGCGATCGCACGTTGATGCCGAGCGTAGCGAATCCACTCGCCATTTCTGAGGAGAAAACAATGCACGCATCGCGAGTTGTTATTCCTTTGCTGCTCGCAGCAGGGATTGTGGCTGCTCACTGCCAGACGAAAGCGGACGCAAAGCCGACGCCGCCTGTCGCGCCGAAGAGCTTTGACGAATCAGCAATCGACAAGACGGCCGACCCCTGCACAGACTTCTACCAATACGCGTGCGGGAACTGGGTCAGAAATAATCCGATACCGAATGATCAGGTGCGGTGGGGCACATTCTCGATTCTGGCCGAGCGCAATCGATATTTGTTGTGGGAGGAACTCGATGCCGCGGCGAAGGATCCAAAGACTCCGTTGCAGAAAAAATACGGCGACTACTATGCCGCGTGCATGAATACGGCATTTATCGATAGGAAGGGCACCGAGCCGATTAAGCCGGCGCTCGATCGCATCTTCGGATTGCAGGATACGAAGCGCCTGGCAGCGCTGGTGGGCGAGCTTACGCAGCACGGAGATCCGGCGCCGTTGTTTCGTTTCGGAGTGCAACAGGATGAGAAGGACTCGACGCGGCAGATTGCGAGCATGTTTCAGGCCGGGCTCTCGCTTCCCGATCGCGACTTCTACCTGGTGGATAACAAGCGCTACCTGACCATAAGGCAGCAGTATCACGAACACCTGACCAAGATGTTCACGCTTGCCGGAGACACGCCGGAGCAGGCGGCCAAAGAAGCGGAAGCTGTCATGACGATTGAAACGGCGTTGGCGAAAGTGTCGACACCCCGCGTTGAACTGCGCGATCCAGCCAAGCGGTACCACATCTACACGGTGGCCGATTTCCAGAAGCTGACGCCGGATTTCGATTACTCGACGTTCTTTAAGGATGTCAACGTGAAGCCGTTCGAAACGTTGAACGTTGGAACGCCGGAGTTCTTCAAGGGGCTAAACGAGTTGATCAGCTCGCAGCCAGTGGATGCCTGGAAGTCATACCTGCGTTGGCACGTGATCCATGGTTCTGCGGGCGATCTGCCCAAGGCGTTCCGGGATGAGGACTTTGCATTCTTCGATAAGACGCTGAGCGGACAGGCGGAGCCGACTCCTCGCTGGAAGGAGTGCACAGCCGCGACTGATCGGGCACTGGGAGAGGCGGTTGGGCAGGACTGGGTGAAGGCGCACTTCCCGCCGAAGTCGAAGGCGAGCATGGATCAATTAGTAGCGGCGCTGGACAAGGCTCTTGGCGATGACATCAAGACGCTGCCCTGGATGAGCGATGAGACGAAGAAGGCAGCAGAGCAGAAGCTGTCGATGTACCGGAACAAGATCGGCTATCCGGAGAAGTGGCGCGACTACTCCTCCTTAGAAGTGAAACCGGACGATGCTCTGGGAAATGGCCATAGAAGCGCAGTCTTCCAGCGCAATTACAACTTGAACAAGCTGGGCAAGCCGGTGGATGAGAAGGAGTGGAGTATGACACCGCCCACGGTGAATGCCTACTACAGTTCGTCTAATAACGACATCAACTTCCCGGCGGGTATTCTGCAGCCGCCGTTTTTCGATCCTGATATCGATCCAGCTGTGAATTTTGGCGGGATTGGAGTGGTGATTGGGCACGAGATGACGCACGGCTTCGACGACCAGGGATCGAAGTACGACGGCAAGGGCAACTTGCGGGAGTGGCAGACGGCGGAGGATCGGCAGAAGTTCAACGAGCGTACCGACTGCGAAGTGAAGGAGTACGGCGGGTTTGAAACGGCACCCGCACATGACGGGATTCCGGCGCAAAATCTGAACGGGAAGCTTACGCTGGGAGAGAACACCGCGGATAATGGCGGGTTGCGTATCGCTTACATGGCGCTGCTGGATACGCTTGCCAAAGAGAACAAGTCCGAGAAGATCGGCGGGTATACCGAAGCGCAGCGGTTCTTCATTGGATTCGCCCAGGTGTGGTGCTCGAATCAGACGGAGCAGTCTGCGCGGCAGCTTGCACTGATCGATCCGCACTCACCGGGCAAGTGGCGGACCAATGGAAGCGTTCAGAACTTCGAAGAGTTCGGAAAGGCTTTCGGGTGCCATAAAGGACAGCCGATGTATCCGGAGAATTCCTGCCGGGTGTGGTAGGCACCCCGGCCCGGATGTTGCGCCTCCACAGAGGCTGACCCGGGCTGGGAAATCTGTTAACAGTTGCGCGGGGAGCCGCCGGTTGGGGTGACATTCAGGTAAATTCCCCGTCCAATTGCCATCGGCAGCGGAAGTGAAATCAGAGTGAATCAACCCGTTTCCGGGCGCTTCATTTCAGGGTGTTTTTTGATCCAAAAGATCTTGTTTCGGAGAAGGTTACCCCGAAACTATGCACAACAAGCCCTCGCCTTTTACAATGCATCAGGGACCCATCCCAAACCCAGCTCTGCTGCGGAAACAGCACACTTGGCGGCACACGCCGGACCAGGATGAAGGAATCGCATGAAGTTCAGGAAATTCGGCAAGGCACTTCTGATGACTGCCATCTCGGCTGCCGCGGTCTTCGGAGTCACGTCTTGCGTGCAAAGCTATTCGGTCGGCTATATCTATGTGACCGGAACCCAGACGGCCTCTACCGGCGGGGCCGGGGTTATCAGCGGGTACAAGATCGATCACAACACGGGTAATCTGGTGGCCATTCCCGGATTGCCTGTCAGCTCCGGAGGAGCCAACCCGGGGCGCTTCGTGCTGCTGTCCGGAGGGCGATTCCTGTATGTCCTGAACCAGGGCACGACGAGCGACGGAGGTCCGTGCAGTCCAACGGACGTCTGCTCGAACGCGAATATCGTCCAGTTCGCGATTGGCGGCAAGGGAGTGCTCACGCCGCAACAGACTTTCTACACACAGGGGCACAACCCGTTCCGACTTCTTGCGGATGCGTCGGGAACCCATCTTTTTGTGCTGGACCACGACGCCCCGGACAGCACGGGATGCGCGCTGGTCTTCGGGACTGGAACGACGCGGTGCGGCGACATCACGGTATTCCAGGTCGATTCATCTACCGGGCGTCTCAGCTATGTCCTGAATTCGCAGGTAACCGCGGCCAGCGGCTCGCCGCTGACATACTTCCCGGTGCCGGCTGATCCGATCGACTTCACGATTTCCGCCAGCACAGTTCTGACGTTGAGCGGATCCACGGCTGCCGGTGACTCGGTGTTTCCATATGCCTATAACGCGGCGAACGGGCAACTCAGCGTAAACCAGAACAGTTCGCAGCCACTCGGTATGCATAATGCAACTGCGATTGTGGTAGCCAGCAGCGTGGTGTACGTGCTGGATAATGGCGTGAACACGAACGGAACCCACGGCCAGATTTTCGCCTATTCATCGGGATCGAATGGCGCGCTTCAGGCACAGGCGAACGGCTACTACGCAGATGACCCGACGCTGAGCAATCCTAACTACGTGCTTGCGGCCAATAACGGCAAATGGCTTTACGTTCTAAACCAGGGCGACAACACCAACACCACAAATACGCAGAGCGGGATTGCGGGCTTCACGATCAACCAGCCATTTCAGTTGAGTCCGATTGCAAACGGAGGGCAGACCGCCGGTACGGGCGCCGGACCTCAGTGCATCCTTGAGGATCCGTCGAACCAGTTCATCTACACGGCGAACTTCAATGATTCGACGGTGACTGGGCTTTCGATCGATGAGAACCAAGGCAATCTGAGAGCGCTCAGCACGGCAACTCATGCAAAGGGCAGCTATCCACTGCCAGGACCGGCAGCATGGTGCGTCGCCACCGGACGCGTGAGCTAGTGGTTGCTGGTCGCGAGCCCGGTGAGCTTCGAGGGCATAAATAGATCCGATCTGCCGGCGTTGTCCAATGCCGGCAGAATCGAGCAGGCCGGTTCTGAAGGTGTGGATGTCGGCTCAATACGAAAGATGCGCATGAAGTTGAACAAACCGATTCAGTTGCTGGCCATCTCCGCGGCGAGCTTATTGGCAGCTGCGTTCCTGTCTGCCTGCGCCACGCTCACCGTGGATTTTGTATACGTGACCTGCGCGAAGGCCGCCGGCCCCAACAACTACGGCGAGGTGAACGTATTCGAAATCAACTCGCAGTCGGGCCGCATGCGCCAGATACCTACATCCCCTTTCTTCTCGGGAGGACGTAATCCCGTAGCCGATGTGGTTTCAGCCGATCAGGGAACTCTCTATGTCGTGAACCGGGACGACAACACAATCGTTCAGTTCACTATCGGTACCGACGGAAAGCTCTATCCGCAAAACACGGTGAACACGCCGGGAATCTTCCCGATTGCTGTGGGAGCTTCCAAGGGTTTCCTGTTCGTGGCGGACACTTACATGCCACTGCCGACTTGCTCACCCGCCTCGCCGTGCTCGGGGTCAGTAGCAGTTTTTCCGATTCTGACGGCGCAGCAAGCGGGCGCACTGAAGCCGGCGCAGATTGCAAATACGCTGGGCCCGGCTGTCGGGAACACCGCTATCAGCGCGAACTACTGGCCGTTAACACTGACTGGCGGGGCTGCCGCGGACGTTATTGTTCCTACCGCGATCAATGTGGCGAGTTCGGGTTCATATGTTTACGTGTCGGGATACGATGCGAACACCAGCCTGGGATATGTCTTCGGATTTGCGCCAGGATCAGACGGAACGCTCTCGGCACTTCCCGGATTTCCGGTTCAGGTCGGAGCGCATCCGTCGGCGATTGCCAGCGACAGCTCGGGCGCGTACCTTTACGTCACCGATTCGGTGCAGGACGTAGCTTATGGATTCCAGATCGCGGGTGGCGCACTAATACCTCTCAGCGGAAGCCCATATGCGACCGGGTCGCAGCCTTCTGCAATGGTTCTCGATGCGACTGCGAAGTACGCGATTGTCGCTAATACGCAGGACTCGAACGTGACGGTGTACTCACTGAACGCGGGTAGTCTGAGCAAGCTGGGTACATACACGACCGGAACACAACCCGTAGCGATCGGCATCGACCCGTCACTCAATCAGTACGTCTTTACGGCAAATTTTCTGGGCAACAACGTCTCGGGATTTCAGTTGAACCCGAGCGACGGCTCACTGCTGAATTCGCAGTTTTCTCCATCGGCATCGAATCCCAATCCGACGGCGGTCGCGGCAATCACGCATAACGGGAATAAGAAGTAGGTATCCGCTTTGTGAGCGGATCGAAGATCGGACAGCAGCATCCTTTCGGGGCTTTTAGAATGACTGGAAGGTACATCAAACAGCATTTTGTGGGCTGATTGTTGACGGCCCGTGACGAAGGAAGCGCATGAAGTTCAGGAAATTGAGACAGCTCGCAGTTGTCTCTGCAATCGGCCTCGGCGTGGCCACGCTCTTCTCCGGTTGTCAGCTCGTGACGATCGATTATCTTTTTGTGGCAACGTCAGCGAGCACGGTCACGGGAAGCAGTACGACATGCCCGGGCGGCGAGATTGAAACATATGCGGTCGACTCACAATCAGGCGCAATTCGCAATGGCGCTCCAGGCGTCTGCTCGGGTGGAACCACGCCGACCGTCCTTGCTGTGTCTCCGGGATATCAGAACCTCTACGTAGCCAATCAAGTCGACAAGAATATCGTTCATTTTTCACTGGCTGACAACGGCGTTCTGACAAATAAGGATACGGTCACGCTTGTGGATCCGGTCACGGCCATGACGGTCAGCCCGGATGGAAATAGCCTGTACGTACTGTCGGGAACAACCACCGCAACTCTTTCAGTCTTTGGTTTGTCTTCTGGAGCAATCGGAAGCGCGCCGGAGTCTCAGACCAGCCTTACGATTCCAGGGAATGCGACAGATCTCGTGGTACCAACGGCAATCACGGTTCTGCCGAGCGGCAAGGCCGTGTATGTGACGGCATATGACAAGTCATCTTATAACCCCGGTGGAAGCGTAACGAGTTCTGCAAGCCCTGGGTGGTTGTACGGATTTGTGGTGGGTTCGAGCGGTGCGGTGACACCCACTCCCGGGAGCCCATACAACGCGGGCGTGAAGCCTAGCGGAATCGTGGCCGATCCCCTGAACAGCTATTTGTACGTGACGGATTTTGCTTCGAACCAATTGATCGGCTACGGAGTTTACAGCGGATTCGCGGTGAACTTTCTGCTGAACGGCCCATACAAGAGCGGAGGCCAGCCAACTGCGCTAGCGGTTGATCCTCGTGGGCGGTTCATGTACGTTTCGAACTCGTTGGACTCGACGGTGAGCGCATACGTGATCGACATCCAGACGGGTACGCCATCGGCTGCGGTGAACACGACAGGGTCGCAAACCAATAGCACAGACACGCAGCCGGTGGCGGTAGCGATTGATCCCGCGCTGGGACGGTTTGTGTACACGGCAAACTATCTTGGCAACTCAGTTTCAGGATTCAGGCTTGATCCTACGGCCGGCACTCTGAAGCAGACGCAAGCTACGCCGTATCCGACGGGTGTTCACCCGTCAGCGGTTGCGCTTGTTCCCCATGGCAATCACTCCACGCACGTGGTAACGCCTTAGTGCGTTGCAGGTAACGTGAGCGAGGCCCGGCCGACGGCTGGGCTTTCGTGTTTATGGACTCGCTTATCGCCAGACGTGCATCCAGTTGCGGAGGATGCGTTGAGCGGGCTTCTCGACGAAATGGAGAGCGAGGAGCGCCAGGCCGATCAGGAGAAGATAGCTGATCCAGGGATCGAACCGCGCCAGTCCGAGATGGTCGAGCACGTGCGAATCGTGAATCATGTTCCACAGATTGAAGTGCAAGAGGTAGAGGCAGTAACTTGCTTCACCAATGAAGACGAGCGGCGCTATCCCGAAGAGCTTCGATAGTGGGTTAATCCCCGCAAGTCCAAGAACAATGCAACCAAATAGTGGCATGAAGAATCCGTCGTGGAGCAGCGGATACGGTAGGCGATGCGCCTGCGTCAGGATGAAAAAAGTCGCGGCAAAGCCGAAGATGCCCATGATGAGACGCCGCTTGCCCAAGCGGGGGATGACCTCATCCAGTTCGGCGAGCAGAACGCCAAACACGAAGCTGGCAAGGTGAGGGATGGGCGTGTATTTCAGGGCCTGCAGCCATTTGCCATAGCTGAACCGGTCGAGATGGGCGAGTCCATCGGGGTTGAAGATGAGGTAGAGGGTTCCCGGTATGAGGCCGAGCATCCAAACCACACCCATTTTTGCGACGTGGCGACCAATACGATCCGGCTTTTTCCATCTTGCCATCCACGGAAAAAGAACGTAGTAGAACGACTCCGCGGACATGGTCCACGCGGGTGTATTGAGAAAGGTTGCGATTTCGGGTATCCAGCCCTGGAGGAGCAGTGGTGAAAGCACGATGCCTGCCCAGAACATTCCATGCGTGTGCGATCCCCACTCGATGGGAAGCAATTTGAAAGCGAGAATCAGGCTGAGAAGGTAAACAGGATACAGGCGCGTGAAACGTGCTTCGTAGAAGCGCATGGTCTCGAGTTTGCCGGCACGGGCGCGAGCATTGTAGTTGTATCCGAGGACGAAGCCAGAGAGCAGGATGAAGAAGCTGACGGAGGCGTAGCCTGCATTCACCACCGGCGCGAGCGGACCAAACCAGTCGGGATTGGAAAAGTGGAAGAGAACGATATTGACGGCTGCGAAGCTGCGAAGTCCGGTCAGGGCATCAAGCCGCGCTGGTTTCTCGATCTCCACTGGCTGGTTAGACGATGTTCGGCCCTCACGCGAGGTAGCGGCCGGTCGAATTGAAAGCTTCATAAACCAATCCGCCCCAGGGCCAAAAAACCATGATCTCGTCTTGTGAAGAGTTCTAGGCGGTCACCAGCGAACCGACCTTCTCGCCCTGAACTACGCGGCGAATATTGCCGGGCTGGTTCATGTTGAAGATGATCATCGGGAGGTTATTGTCTTTGCACAAACTTACGGCAGTCAAATCCATCACTTTGAGACCCTGCCGCAAGATCTCCATATAGGTGATCTCATCATATTTGACAGCGTCTTTTACGAGGACGGGATCAGCGCTGTAGACACCTTCGACCTTCGTTCCCTTGAGGAGAACATCGGCCTTAATCTCCATAGCGCGGAGGCTCGCCGCGGTATCAGTGGAAAAGAACGGGTTCCCTATACCCGCGGCGAAAATGACAACGCGGCCCTTCTCGAGATGCCGGACTGCGCGACGCCGAATATAGGGCTCGGCCACCTGATTCATGAAAACGGCGCTCATGACGCGGCATTGAACGCCGCGCTGCTCAAGAGAATCCTGAAGAGCGATGGCGTTGATGACCGTGGAGAGCATTCCCATGTTGTCGGCGGCTACGCGGTCCATTTCCCTGGCCTGTTCGGCCACCCCGCGGAAGAAGTTCCCGCCACCGACGACAATCCCGATTTCCACGCCCAAAGAGTGAACGTCCGCGATCTCGTCGGTGATGGCAGCGACTTTTGCGGCATCGAGACCGAACTTATTCTGCCCTGCCAGCGCTTCTCCTGAAAGCTTGAGAACAATCCGCTTGTACATTCTTTTTCGAGTATCGCATACGGCTGAGATAGCAGATTCCGATCCTGAGACAGGGTCCTGTGGGACGGCTAAGGAAAATTTGCTGAGCGAGGGATCGGGCCAAAAGTTTACCTTGGCGACTCCGGAATCCGGGTTGCGACTTGACAAGGATTGCGGAGCTGCGTTACTTTGCATCATAAAGTGAGGTTCGATGAGTTTCCCTGTTCACCCTCTCGATAAGGCCCTCGGGGATATCAGCAGTATTCGTCGGCAGGTCGCGCGCAGTACTGAGTTTCGCGGGTACGGGGCTGCGACTCTTGCGGCGACCGGCGTGTTCGCAGGGCTGGCAGCGGTCGCACAGTACTGGGTGTTGCCTCATCCGGCGAGCCACATCGGGAATTATCTGCGCATCTGGGTGACGACGGCCATTGTGTCAGCTGTGCTTATCGGGGTGCAGACGATGACGCGGACACGGCGCATCCACTCGGGTATGGCCGACGAGATGATCCTGATGGCAGTGGAGCAGTTTTTGCCGTCTGTTGGTGCAGGTGCACTGATCTCGATTGTGCTGATGCGACTGGTGCCTGGGAACATCTGGATGCTGCCGGGACTCTGGCAGATAACTTACAGCCTGGGCGTCTTTGCGTCGTGCCGTTTTCTTCCCCGACCGATGGCAGCGGCTGGAGCGTGGTACCTGGTTACGGGGCTGGTGTGCATCGGGCTTGGAGACACGCGGGCTCTGTCTCCGTGGACAATGGGGCTGGCGTATGGGATAGGGCAATTGATCGTGGCGGCGGTGCTGCTGTGGGGATCGAAGGAAGATCGCGATGAAATCTAGACAGGTGAATTCTGAGGGACGATTCGCGTACGAGGGCCTGGACAGGGTGATCCACGAGCGCGCGCGGCTGAGCGTGCTGACTTCGCTGATTACCAATCCGAAGGGGCTAAGCTTCAACGATCTGAAGCAGCTCTGCGCATTAACAGACGGAAATCTGAGCCGACACCTGAGCGTGCTTGAAGAGGCGAAGATCGTGGAAATCACTCGCGGATACGATCGCAATCGACCGCAGACCACTTGCCGTATCACGGCATCGGGCCGCAAACGCTATCTGGACTATCTGGAGACGCTGGAGCAAGTGGTACGGGATGCGGCGGGCGTGGAGAAATCAGACGGCTCCGCTTCGGATCTTCTCAAGGGGCTGGAGCCTTCGGGCGCCTAAATTTTTTGTGCAATTACTTTGCATTGCAAAGTTCTTTGGAGGCTTGATTGAACGACGTTCCGACGTTTCAACCGCACTTGCAGGCCAGAATCAAATCGCGGTCGATGGGATTGAAGCTGTTCATCGTGTGCGGGCTTGCACTGGTGATGACGATTCCTGGTTTCTTTGTTGACGATCTGGTCGATGAACGGACGCATCGAGCGAACGATGTTGTAAGGGAGATCAGTAATCATGTGGGCGGGCAGCAGACCTTTTTAGGGCCGACACTGGCGATTCCATACGGCTTTTCTTCGTCTTCACCCGACGGCTCACGAAGACATGGAGTTTACCTGGTATTCCCCACGCAGGGATCAGCCACGGTTAAGACTCAAACGGAAGAGAGACGCCGATCACTATTCAAGGTACCGGTGTTTCAGGCTGATCTGAGTTTCAATGCGTCGTTTGATTTGACCGGAGTTCCTGCCGCAGCGGGACCGAACGTGGAATTTGATTGGAATCGCGCAGAGTTCATTGTCGGCGTGAGTGATGCACGCGGTGCCCTGACGGACGGGACCCTGACTATCGGCGGAAAAGCGATGACGCTCGTTCCGGCCGGTCTTTTGCAGGGTCTCTCGTTGGGTTCGGAACAATCGCAGAAGACAAATCTGGCGCTGTTCGGTGCGAAGGCCGTCGGAGTTCAGCCCAACACGCAATTCAACGCAGCCACTACGCTGAGGTTTTCAGGAGCGCAGCGCATCGCGGTCCTGGCGTATGGCAAGAGCACGCGAGTGTCGGTCCAGGGAGACTGGAGGAATCCCAGCTTCGATGGCGGATTTCTTCCCTTGAACCGGAGCGTTGCGCCATCAGGATTCAGTGCTGACTGGAGCGTTCCTTTTATTGCTCGAGGAGTGCGATCTGAGGGAACGAGCGAGAGTATCTCCGGCCTGGATGCGACGGCACTCGGGGTTTCGTTTATTGAGGTTGCCGATCCTTATCAATCCGTTACGCGATCGCTCAAGTTCATCTTGCTGTTCAACGGGCTGATTTTCTTATCGTATTTCGTGTTTGAGGTGACCACGAGCAAGCGTGTGCACCCAGCGCAATACGCTCTGGTCGGAGTTGCGCAGATTATCTTCTATCTTCTGCTGCTGTCCTTGGCGGAACGGATCGGTTTTGATTTTGGTTTTCTGATGGCGGGCGCGGCGACGGTGACTCTGTTGTCGACGAACGCGGGCTGGATATTTGCCAGTCGAGTGCAGGCAGTTCGCGCGCTGGCAGTTTTCGCTTTGCTTTATTCGCTGATCTATCTACTGCTTCGACTCGAGGACAACGCGCTGCTGGTGGGTGCGGTTGCAAGCTTCCTTGCCGTTGCGGTGGCGATGTACTTGACGCGCTCGATTGACTGGTATGGCTCTTTGCCCGATCCGGCGACGCAAGGCAAGTAGCCGAATGCTCCCTATGGAAAGAGACCCTTTCCCGGAGGTACTGACTATGAAGACTAGGGAAGAATCCGGAATCCACGTTGGCATCATCATGGACGGTAATGGCCGCTGGGCAACGCGGCAGGGATTGTCGCGTGTTGCCGGCCACCGAGCAGGCGTGGCCGCGGTGCGGCGAACCGTTGAGAGTGCGCCGGAGCTCGGTGTCCGGGTGCTGACGATTTATGCCTTTTCGTCAGACAACTGGGCACGGCCTGCGCAAGAGGTGCAAAGCATCTTCTGGATCATTCGCGCATTCCTTCGACTTGAGTGCCAAAGGCTGCGGAAGAACGGCGTACGGCTGGAGGTGATTGGGAGACGAGACCGGATTCCTCGGGCACTGCTGCGCGAGATCGAGCATGCGGAGATGGCGACTGCAGCGGAGCGCACGCTGCATTTGCGGATAGCCATCGACTACTCGGCGCGGACATCGATTGCCATCGCGGCGGTCGTGGGTCAGGGCTACGCAGGGGAGCTCACAGCGGAGCGGCTGCGGTCGATCATCACGCAGCGACTGACGGCAGAGTGCGGGGAGGTGGACCTGCTGATTCGTACCGGCGGCGAGAAGAGGCTGTCTGACTATCTGCTTTGGGAATCGGCCTACGCCGAGCTGTTCTTCATGGATTGTATGTGGCCAGAGTTCGATGGTTCGGATCTTGCTGCTGTGGTGAACGAGTTCCGCCGTCGTGAGCGCAGGTTTGGTGCGGTGCCGGCGGCGCAAACGAGCTCACCTTTGATCGCGGAGACTGCCTGATGATTCCGGCCGCGGCGAATATCCGTGCCTCGCGACCGATACGGGTCAAGTTCATCCTGCCGGCACTGACGGAAGCGACGGACCCCTACTGGAGGCCGATCAAGTATTCGCTGTTTCCGCCGCTCGGGCTGGCGACCCTTGCAGCATATCTGGGGCCGGATGATCATGCGGTAATTGTGGATGAGCATGTGGAACCGCTCAAAATTGATGATGCGCCGGATCTGGTGGTGATTCAGGTGTACATTACAAATGCTTATCGGGCGTATAAGATTGCGGACCACTACCGGGGTATCGGCACTTACGTGTGTTTGGGAGGACTTCACGTCACTTCCCTTCCCGACGAGGCGGCGCCGCACGCACACACCATTTTTCTAGGACCGGGCGATCAGACGTTTCCGCAGTTCCTGAAGGATCTGCGCGCGGGAGCGCCAGAGCCGGTCTATTCGTCTGCAGCGGGACGAACGCTGGAACGCATCCCCCCGATCCGGCGCGATCTGATTCGCCGGAATCTGTACCTGGTTCCGAATTCCATTGTAGTGACACGAGGATGCCCGCAGCACTGCGATTTCTGCTACAAGGATGCTTTCTTTCAGGGAGGACGAAGCTTCTATACGCAGCTCGTTGAGGATGCACTCGCAGAGATCGATCGACTGCCGGGCCGGCACCTTTACTTCCTCGACGATCATCTGCTTGGAGATCGGCGTTTTGCGGAATCGCTGTTCAGCGGGATGAGGGGAATGCGGCGGCTATTTCAGGGAGCCGCCACAGTGGATTCGATTTTGCGCGGCGACCTGATCGAGCGGGCCGCGGAAGCGGGGCTTCGCAGCATCTTTGTCGGATTCGAGACTTTGACGCCGGAGAATCTGCGCCGGAGCAACAAGAGGCAGAACCTGGGACGCGATTATAGGGCAGTTTGCGATAGGCTGCACTCGCTGGGAATCATGATCAATGGCAGTTTCGTGTTTGGTATGGATGACGACGGCGATGACGTATTTCGGAGGACGGTGGACTGGGCGGTGGAACACGGGATTACGACGGCGACTTTTCACATCATGACGCCATATCCGGGAACGCAGCTTTATGCACGGATGGTGCGAGAAGGCCGAATCGTAACGCGCGACTGGAAAGTCTACGACACGCGGCATGTGGTCTACAAGCCCACGCGCCTCAAGCCCGAAGCGTTAAAAGCGGGTTACGATTGGGCATATCGCGAGTTCTATCGATGGTCAGCGATCGCGAAGGCCTCGCTGCATCATGGCAACGTCAAGCACCGACTGAAGCATTTCTTCTACGCATCAGGATGGAAGAAGTTCGAGCCGCTGTGGGACATGCTGATCCGCGCGCGAAGGCTTGCGCAGATTACGCCATTGCTCGAAGCGGTGTTGTCGCGGGTGACGGGTGGCGGGATCAAAACGACATCCCCTGCTGCGTCGAACCCGTTGGTGGTGTCCGAAATCGCAAAATCGTGATTGCATTGAGTGCTCTATCGTAGAAAAGCTTCTGCGGCTGCGATAGAGTTGTATGGCAATGGATCCGGACAGCCCTGGAAGTGTGGAAGAACAGCTTAGGGAGCTGCGCTCTCGTGTACAGATTATTGAAGATACATTGAGGGCTCGTGGGGTCGCGTTCCCGGTTTCGCAAAAGATTGCGCCTCCACCGACAGTGCATACAACAGAATCGCCGGATGCCACGATTGCGGCTCAGCATGCGGCTGAGCCGGTAGCGGTTCCGGCGGCTGCGTATGCTCCAATCCCGCCGCCTGCCTTTTCAGCTAAATCGGCCGAGAAGCGCGACACTCGTTCGCTGGAGAGCCGCGTCGGTTCGCAATGGTTCAATCGCATTGGCATTCTTGCGATTCTGATCGGGATGGCATGGTTTTTGAAATTCGCTATCGATAACGAATGGATCGGGCCGCTTGGACGAGTCGTGATCGGGCTGATGGCAGGCGTGGGACTCATTGTGTGGTCGGAGCGATTCCGGGCGAAGAACTATACAGCTTTCTCATACTCCCTGAAGGCTGTGGGAACGGGCGTTCTTTATCTTTCGCTTTGGGCTTCGTTTTCGCTCTATCACCTCTTCCCGGCCCCGGTGGCGTTCATCGGGATGATTGCGGTAACGGCCTTCAATGGCTATCTCGCGTGGGCACAGGATGCGGAACTGCTGGCGCTTTACGCGATAGTGGGAGCGCTGGGGACTCCCCTGCTGGTCTCGACGGGCCAAAACCATGAAGTCACCCTTTTTTCTTACCTGCTGATTCTCGATGTGACGGTTCTAATGCTGGCGATGCTGAAGCCCTGGTCAAGACTGCTGTTTGGGTCGTTCCTGGGCACGACGATTTACTTGGTCGGATGGTGGATTGAGTTCTACTCGCAGGCGCTGGCCATTCGGACGGCCTTCTTCCTGCTGTGTTTCTTCCTGATCTTCGCGTTTGCTCCGAGGCTTGTTCGCACCAATGTGCTCGAGTCGGGAAAGCAGACGGGATGGGACGCCTTCGCTACCATCGTGCTACCGGTGTGCAACGCTGCGCTCGGATTCGTAGGATTCTACGGCCTCCTGGAGCCCAAGACCGAGAGTTGGACCGCACCATGGCTGGCGGTGGCATTTGCGGCTTTTTATCTATTGCTTCTCCGTTTGCACGCGGCAGGTCGTCTGCATGAGAGCTCGATGGCTCAAAGTTCGCTGCATCTCTCCACCGCAGTTGTATTTCTTACGCTTGCGATTCCGCTGAAGACACAAGGGCGATGGCTGACGATTGGGTGGCTCGTGGAAGGCGCTGCGCTGTTGTGGACGGCCCGGCGGATCCATTCTCGTTTGCTGAGGGTGCTCTCGTTCATCTGTCTTGTTCTTGGATTCCTAATGCTAATAGCGAACGATATGCCTGCCTCGCTGGTGCCGATTTTCAACGAGCGCTTTGGGACATATTGTGTGGCGATTACGGTGTTCGGATTTGTGGCATGGCTGTCGTACCCATCCCGGGCGGAAGAACCACAACCGGTGCCGGGGTGGACTGTGGTATCAGGAACCGCAGTGCTGATCGTTAACTTGCTGATCCTGATTGCCGTGAGCCTGGAAATTCACGCTTTCTGGTCGGAACAGTGGCGAGGGCGTGTCATCGATTACCGTTCGCACACGATGGCGGCGCAGTTCACATATTCCGCCTTCTTCATGACATTCGGGGCCATTCTGCTGGGCATCGGGTTCTGGCGGCGGAGCGGTTTCCTGCGCTGGCAAGGCCTGGTGCTGCTCGCGTTCGCGATTGGAAAAGTGTTCATCGTGGACATGAGTGAGCTGAGCCAAGGGTTTCGCATTCTCAGCTTCTTAGGATTGGGCGCGCTGCTGCTGGCAGTTTCATTTGTGTATCAACGAGACTGGCTGAATCTGCGATCGCATGGGAGCGAGAACTCGTGAGGTGGCTGACTGCGGTAATTCTCTTGGTGGTTGCGTCGCCGAGCGCCGACATCCGATATTTTCGCTACGAACGGCCGCTCCAGAATATTCCCGCACAGCCGGAAGCGGCGTGCGTGATTGCCGATCCGAGCCTGTTTGAGCATTCGTCTTTGGGGCTGGCCGATGTACGTCTCTATCGTGAGCACTCAGAGACTCCGTATCTAATTCAAAAATCCGGTCCGGCAACCCAGGCCATGGAGCAAAACATCGCGGCACTGAATCTTGGGGTGCGCGGCGACAGAGTTGTTTTCGATTCGGCGATGCCTGCGGGTGCTTACTCTGATCTGCATTTGAATGTTTCTGCGCGCGACTTTATCGCGAAGGTCACTGTATCGGGCAGCCAGCAACAAGGCGGGCTGGCGACAAAGATCGGGGAGTACACGATTTTTGATTTGTCGCATCAGCGGCTGGGACGCAGCACTGTTCTGCATCTTCCGACCTCAGATTTCCGATATCTGCATTTCTCAGTGAGTGGTCCGTTGCATGCAGAAGATGTCGACGGGATCTCCATGTGGCAGGCGCCGATATCGAAGCCGGCCTTCGTAGCAGTGGCGGAGAGCAGTCAAAGCACTCGCAAGGATCACTCGACGGTGATTGAGTTTTCGGTTCCGGCACATGTTCCCGTAGATCGAGTGGTTTTTTCGGCGCCTGTGCAACCGGTGAATTTCAGCCGCGACGTGAGAATCAGTGCGGAAGAGATTTCGACAAGGCTTCGCGGTGAAACGGCATTGCCGCTGCCGAGCTACACATCGAGCGGCAATTTGCTGCGCGTCCATACCACCGAGGCTGACCACAGGATCGATCTTGAAAGCCTGGATGTGGAGACAGGTCGTGCGATCTTCGACGGCCCCTCGCAGTGGACCGTCACGATCGATAACGGAGACGATGCTCCGCTTGTGCCGCGCTGGGTGCGGCTGGAGATGTTTGAGCGGGACATATGCTTCCAGTCTTCGCCGGGAGAGTACGCGCTCTACTACGGCGACCCAGCACTCAGCGCTCCTCGCTACGACCTCGGGCAATTCACGATAATTCATCCGGCAGACGCGGCTCGCGTGAGTGCGGGTACGGAGCAGCCGAATCCGCAATTTCAAGAGAGGCCGGATGAACGGCCATTTTCAGAGAGGCATCCGGCTCTGTTGTGGATCACTCTCGCTATGGTGATAGTGCTGCTGGGCTTGATTGCCTTGCGTACGGCTCGGTCGCAGTCGCTGCCGGCCAGCAATGGTTGAGGCTTAAACGGAAAGCCCGGAGCACTGGCTCCGGGCTTTCGAGATATACATCACACCATGGTGGCGTGTTATTCGGCTGCAGCTTCGGTGGCCTTGGTAGTGGCCACTGTCCACTCAGGGGCTCCGACCTTGAAGCGGGCGAAGCGACGGACTGTAATGTTCTCGCCGAGTTTGCCGACCTTCTGAGCAATCAGTTCCTTGATGCTGATGGCCTGGTCCTTGATAAAGGGCTGCTCGAGAAGGCAGACCTCTTCGTAGAACTTTGCCATCTTGCCTTCGAGCATCTTCTCGATGATGTTCGCGGGCTTGCCGGTCGCAGCAGCCTGAGCACGATAGATCTCCTTCTCGCGCTCCATATCTTCGGTGCTGACGTCCTCAGGCTTCACATAGCGCGGATCACTCGCGGCGATGTGCATCGCGATGTCCTTCAGAAGCTCCTGGAAATCTTCGGTGCGGGCTACGAAATCGCTTTCGCAGTTCACCTCAACCATGACGCCAATCTTGCCGCCGGCGTGGATGTAGGTTCCCACGGCGCCCTCGTTCGTGGTGCGGGCCGCCTTCTTCTGAGCGGAAGCCATGCCGCGCTTGCGGAGCACAACGAACGCATCTTCGATGTTGCCCTTGGTCTCCTGCAGAGCCTTGAGGCAGTCGCCCATGGGCGCGCCAGATTTCTCGCGGAGGTCCTTCACCAACTTTGCATCTATCTTTTCTGCCACAGTCATCTCGCTTCCTTCTTTTCAGCACCTGCGGTGCGGCTAAGCGCGCCTCCCGGCGCATTAAGCTAATTGGTATTCACGGAAAAAAAGCGTGGCTACGTTCTGTGCGGCCACGCTTCTCCAAATTCAGCTAAGAACTTAAAGGGCGCGTTCGGCCACTTCCTCTTCGTCCAGCGCCGCTTCGGCTGCCGGAGCTTTGCGTACGCCGCTGACCTGCGCCTCGAAATCGATGTCTTCGGTGGATGCAGCCTCTGCAGTCGCTTCGCCTTCTCCCTCGGTCGCAGGAACTTCTTCCGCTGCTGCGAAGGCCTTGTCGCCAACGAGGTTTACGCCTTCGGCCGCCGAGTCGGCAATCTTTGATGTGAACAGGCGAATAGCGCGGAGCGCGTCGTCGTTACCCGGAATCACGTAGTCAACAACGGTCGGATCGCAGTTCGTGTCGACCACGGCGACAACCGGGATGCCCAGCTTGCGCGCTTCCTTCACTGCGATCGCCTCGTTGTTCGAGTCGACGATGAAGAGCGCGTCAGGCAGCCGCTTCATGTTCTTGATGCCGGCCAGGTTTGCCTGGAGATGCTTGCGCTCACGCTCGAGGCGGATTACTTCCTTCTTAGTCAGCAACTCGTAACGGCCATCGGTGGCCATGTCGTCCAATTCCTGAAGGCGCTTCACCGATTTCTGCACCGTCACCCAATTGGTGAGCAGGCCTCCCAGCCAGCGCTGGTTGATGTATGGCATGCTTGCGCGACCAGCCTCTTCGGCAATCGCATCCTGGGCCTGGCGCTTGGTGCCGACGAAGAGAATCGTCTTGCCGCTGGCGCACAGATCTGTGACGAACTTCGACGCGTCTTTGAAAAGCTTGAGCGTCTTCTGCAGATCGATGATGTAAATCCCGTTGCGCTCGCCGAAGATGTATTCCTTCATCTTGGGGTTCCAGCGCTTCGTCTGATGCCCGAAGTGAACACCTGCTTCGAGCAGCTCCTTCATAGTAATCGTGGCCATTGGCCTCCTTCGTGGATTGCATCCGGGCTAACCTTCGTCTGGCCCGGATTGAACCCGCTGGTGCGGGGGATTTAACAACTTAGCCAGGAGCCGGTATCCTGTAGCCCGTAGCTTGAACAGTCAAGCTACGGGCTACGAGCTACAGGCTCGTAGCCTCGCAAGCGACTAGCGCTTGCTGAACTGGAATCTCTTACGTGCGCCCTTCTGACCGTACTTCTTGCGCTCCTTGACGCGAGCGTCGCGGGTCAGCAGGCCTTCGGCCTTGAGCGCCTTTCTCAACTCCGGATTGAACTGGATCAGTGCACGGGCAACGCCCATCTTGACCGCATCCGCCTGCGAAGCGACTCCACCGCTGCTAACAGTGGTGACCACGTCGAAGCTCGATGCGAGCTCAACGACCTGAAGAGTCTTCTTGGCGGCAACGCGCTGCTGCTCGGTGACGAAGTACTCGTTGAATGCCTTGCCGTTGACTTTCCACTCGCCGGTGCCCGGACGCAGGAAAACGCGGGCGATCGCCGACTTGCGGCGTCCCGTCCCGTAATACTGAACCAAATCTGCCATTCTCTTTTTAGCTCCTAGCTTCTAGCCTCTAGCTCCTAGCTAGAAACCAAAGCGTCAAACTGGAAATCTCAGAGCTAGCAGCTAGAAGCTAGCGGCTAGCGGCTGCTTTTAGGCGACGTTCAACGCCACTGGCTGCTGGGCCAGGTGCGGATGTTTGTCGCCGCGATAAACCTTCAGCTTCGAACCCATGGCGCGGCCGATTTTGGTTTTCGGCAGCATGCCTTTGATTGCCTCTTCCAGAATCTTCTCGGGGCGGCGGGCAAGGAGACGGCTGAACTCCTCTTCGCGCAGACCACCGGGGAAGCCGGTGTAGCGGCGGTAAACCTTGCTCTGACTCTTCAGGCCGGTGAGGCGAACCTTTTCGGCGTTGATAACGATAACGTGATCGCCCATGTCGATGTAGGGCACGTACTTGGGATTCAGCTTGCCGCTCAGAATGTCGGCAGCCTTGGTTGCCAGCCGGCCGAGGGTCTGGCCGCTGGCGTCAACCACATACCATTTGCGGTCAATGTCCTTGCCGCTCGGAACAAAGGTGCTCATCTCTCTCCTGCCTCTAGAAACGCAAAAACTGCGGCGCAAAGCGCCTTGGCCCATGGCATCCGCGCATGGGAATAAATTTCACCCACTTCCAAACAATCCTGTTCGGGTGAGGACTGCGGGGTTTGCCCTCCGAGGGCTCCTGGCTCTGTGGAACGAACTTGCAGTTCCGCAGAAGGCACCTGTCCGATCAAATGAGAACGTCACGATTTGACCGGTGGGTCCGGGCTAACCTACTTCTTCTCAAAGGTTTGATTCAGACTTTGAGAGCCCGTCGACAGACCCCAGGCGTAACTCCGCACAAGGTCTTTAGGATACCCGAACCACCCTGTAGAGTCAACGAAATGTGGGTTGAAGGAGCGCCCGGAGCTATCGATCCGGGCGCCGATGCACCGATCAGGCAGCATTCCCCTCAAGGGAACGCACGCGGAAGCGCTTCATCTGGATTGACAGCGTCCGCTCGATCTTTTTGAGTTCTCCGCGTTCCGTCGGACCGGCGAACGTCGATGCCACACCCTTTGCCGAGGCACGTCCGGTCCGGCCAACACGGTGCACGAAGTCCTCAGCAACCTTGGGAAGGTCAAAATTCACTACGTGTGCGACGTGCGCCACATCGATACCCCTGGCCGCGACGTCGGTGGCAACGAGTACCCGGTGACGTCCCTCTGAGAAACTGCGAAGAGCGGAATTTCGCTGCGACTGAGAGCGATCACCGTGGATCTGGGTAGCCGACCAGCCGGACCGGACGAGGCGGCGGGCAATGCGATCGGCACCGTGCTTTGTGCGAACAAAGACCAGAAAACTGCCTTTTTCGGCCGTAAGGAGATGCTCAAGGAGTTCAAGCTTATTGCTCTGGTCGACTTCGAAGGTGCGCAGTTCGACGTTCTCGGCGGGCTTGAGGACCGACCCGATTTCAATACGCGCAGGGCTCTTGAGGTACTTTCCAGCGATGTCCTTTACCGCACCTTCGAGAGTGGCGGAGTAGCACAGGGTCTGCCGCTGCTCCGGGATCATCGCTGCGATACGCGCGATGGCGGGCTGAAAACCCATGTCGAGCATGCGGTCTACTTCATCCAGGACTAGGATCCTGATCTGGTCCATCCGCACCAGTTTGCGTTTGAGAAAGTCTTCCAGGCGTCCCGGAGTGGCGACTATCAGGCGCGCGCCGCGGCGGATTGCATCGAGTTGCGGACGTTCCTGCATTCCGCCGACCACGAGCGCGACGGTCTGCTCTGAGCTAGTTCGAATGGTCCTGAAAGCAGTTTCGACCTGCATCGCCAGCTCTCGGGTTGGCAGAAGAATGAGTGCCTGAGCAGCGTTCCGGTCCTGCGCCTTCTGAAGCATCTCTACGATGGGAATCAAGAAGCTTAGAGTTTTGCCGGTGCCGGTTTGGGCCGTCGCGAGGACATCACGGCCTTCTAGAGCCGGCGGAATAGCCTGCGCCTGAACCGGGGTCGGGGTTACAAAGTTGTTGGAGTTGATCCGCGCCATCAGGGCGGATGAGAGATGGAACTGCGAGAATTGTGTCTTCAAAGAATCTATCTTTTCCTAGTTCCGGAGCCTGTCTTCCCTGCGGCTTGCACTCGGAACCCTATCGGCAGGGCACAAAGATGTGCCTCATTCTGTTATGCGTAAGGGTGAACCCAAGGGTTCGTTCGAAACCAGGCACTCGCAATCGAGACCCGGATTTGCCACACGCCATAGGTACGCCTGCGGACTTCAGCGCCTGCAGGCTCCACGCTCCAACCCTGATGAAAACTCAGGCTGCGATCGAGGTGGTTACGCTAAGGGGGCTTTGGGGGAAATCTGTAAAGGGCGGGTCGCCACTTCATGGCGCCAATCGCCGCTCACGACCAAAATCACTGAGCGCAAGCTAAGTATAACATGGCTCGAGATTTCGCGTGAAAGTAATGCGCGCCGCTTGCTTCTCCGTTGAGTCCGAACCAAGGCCCATGTACAGTTGTGAAACCGAAAAAATTGCAACCTGCCACTGTTATGACCGCTACTGAAAGCAACAATGTGTCCCTCACCCGTCGCATCATTCGGGCACTCGCGCTTGCTGCTTTACTTGCCGTTGCTGTCGGTTTCCTCGTTTTTGGCATGAACAGTCAGGACACAGGGAAGCGCGATTTCGTTGAGTACTGGGCAGCCGGAAAGCTTCTCGTCGACGGACAGAATCCTTATGACCCAGCCTCCATCCTGCAGCTCGAGCGGCAAGCCGGATCCACGAGAGCCGAAGCGCAGGTGTCATTCAGCCCACCAGTCGCATTGCTGTTCGCCCTGCCGCTTGGATACATGAACGCCCGCTGGGGAGCTGTCTTCTGGATGCTGGCGATCGTCCTGTCACTCGTCGCTTCCATCCAGATACTCAAAAGCCTCTATCTATCAAAGGACGATCGGATCCATCAGCTTGGATACCTGTTCGCACCCGTTTTTGCCTGCCTGATGGTCGGACAACTGGATCTTTTCTTCCTGCTGGTGCTTGCGCTCTTTCTGAAATTTCATGCGGAACGGCCTTTCCTTGCGGGCTTGGTTCTGTTCCCGCTTGCCACAAAGCCTCATCTGTTCCTGCCTTTTACCCTGGTTCTGCTGGCATGCTCGATCTATCGCCGTGAATTCCGGGTGCTGATCGGCGGCATGTGCGGGTTAGCGGCGTCTTTAATGGTCATTTTCGCGATCGACCCGCGCGCCTGGTCCCAATATTTCCACACCCTGCGAACCGTTCAGCCGATGCATCTCTTTATTCCAACCTGGAGCGTCCAGCTTCGGGCGTTCATTGATCCCACCGCGGCGTGGCTCCAATTCATTCCCGAGGCAGGATGCTGTATCTGGGCTCTTTGGTATTTCTGGACGCGGCGCAACCGCTGGAGTTGGGCAGAGCACGGAGCCGCTGTTCTTCTCGTGTCCGTCGTTTGCGCAGTCTATGCGTGGTTCTACGACGAAGTCATCGTTCTGCCCGCCATCTTCGCCACACTGAAACGAAGGGAAGAAACCGGCGGCTCTCTGATTCCATTCGGGATTATCGCGTTGCCGGCACTGCTGGAGGTGATGTGGAGAGTCGATCTGGCAGATGTGTTCTACCTGTGGACTACGCCTGCCTGGCTCGCCTGGTACGTGTACGTTATGGCAGCCTCCACCCCCTCGGCGAACGACCGGGTCGCCGCAGAGCGCGTGGCGTAGCCCTCTCATTTCCCTGTTTCTCGAGTCAGTCCTCTTGCTTGTAAGCTCACGCGCGGCAACGCTCTGCAGTCGTCCGAAAGAGGTGGTCCAAGGCGTCGCTGTGCGATCGATCGTTCTCTCCCGCCGGCGGTGCGGCTGCGATGCGAGCATCGGGGAAACCGAGTCGCCGCTTGAGCGTCAGGATCTCCTCGATCTTCTGATCCGGAATGGGAATCAGCGGTTTTCCGATCTGCTTTGCGATCAAGCAAGTCTTGCAGCAGGACTCCAAGACTTCTACCAGCCATTCAGCGTGCGTGATCGTATCAGACCAGCAGACGACTCCGTGATTTGCCAGCAGGATCGTGTTATGGTCCTGCACGAACGGGAGAACTGTCGCGGCAAAGGCGCTTGTGCCGGGTGTTTCATACGGAGCAAGTGCCGCGGGTCCGATGAGGATTTCGTACTCGGAGATATAGCCGACCGGGGGTACGCTTCCCGTGAGGGAGTAGGCCGTTGCATACGGCGGATGGCAATGCACGATGGCTCGGGCGCGCGGATTTGCTCTGTAGATCTCGAGATGCAGCAGAATCTCGCTTGTACGCAGACGATCTCCAGCGACGATGTTGCCTTTCATATCGGAGAGACAAACATCGGACGGCGTCAGGTCCCGCTTGCTGATCATCGTGGGCGTGCACAGGATGTATCCAGCACCGATGCGGCAGCTGATATTGCCGCCGTTGCCGTCGACATACTGGCGCTCCCAGAGCTTGCGGCCTGTGTCAATGATTTCACTTCGGAGGGCATCAGCCTCGGAAGAAAGGAAGACCGAGGATGGAGTTTCCTCTTCCGTTTCGCAGAGACAGAGCGGATCGACAATTGCTTCGAAGGCTTCCTTGCCTTCGTCCGTGATGGGATGAATGACCTGCGACATGGGAGACCAGAGAGAGCTTCCTGCTGCCCTCTCCCTAGATATAGGCCGAATCGCCGCAGCCCGAGGTGATACAGGTCACCAAGCAGGTTTCTCAGCGGAACCTTGGTTTTGCTATGGATGTCAGTCTGCGGCAACGAGTTTGCGCTGCAAGGCCTCGAGTGTCTGCCCCTTCGTCTCCGGATAGGTGAAGAACACGGTGAAGAACTGGATTGCCGTCATGATCGAAAAGAAGATGAACGGGGTTGCCGTGCTCATCGAGTGAACGACGACCGGGAAGGTTTCGGCGATGGCTGCGTTCATGAACCAGTGACTGGCGGAACCAACACCCTGGCCCTTGGATCGGACCGAAGTCGGGAAGACCTCGCCGATGTAAACCCAGATCACTGCTCCCTGAGAGAGGGCGAAGAATCCGATGTAGGTGACGAGGATCCAGACCAGCATCGATTGATGCGTGTTCGACGAGAAGATCCATGCTACTCCGGCAAGGCATGCGGCGGTTCCTGCGGCGCCGATGAGCAGGAGCGTTTTACGCCCGAGCTTGTCGATGACGCTCATGCCAACCATCGTGAAAATGAGATTGGTCGCGCCGATTGCAATGGCTTTCTGATCGCCCGAGAGCTGGCTGTATCCGGCCGAGGCGAAGATGTCGTTAATGTAGTAGAGAATCGCATTGATTCCGGCGAGCTGATTGAAAGCGCCGATGGAGATTGCGAGGAAAAGCGGATACCGGTATTTCCACTTGAAGACTCGCTCGTGCGCAGAGGCGTGTTCCTGCTTGAGGGCTTCTCGAATGTCGGCAAGCTCGGCTTCGGGATCGGGATCGCCCATCAGCTTCAGAACTTCGAGTGCCTCATCAATGCGATCACGGGAAGCAGACCAGCGCGGGCTTCGCGGAATGCCGAACAGCATGATCAGGAACGCGACCGCAGGAATGCCCGCAATCCCAACCTGCCAGCGCCACTCCGTCGCGCCGAGGTGCATTGTGCGGATGACGTAGTTGGAGAGATAGGCGAGCATGATGCCAAAGACGACATTGAACTGAAACAGCGCGACGAAACGTCCGCGCCACTTGGCTGGCGAGAGTTCTGCAATATAGACGGGGCCAAGGACGGAGGAGGCGCCAATTCCGAGTCCGCCGATGAAGCGGAAGACCAGGAAAGAGTCCCAGTTCCATGCAAATGCACAACCCGCAGCAGAGACAACATAAAGGATAGCGGTTAGGCGCAGGGTCTCGCGGCTGCCGAGGCGTTGGCCGATTTGGCCGGCCCCCAAGGCTCCGATGACCGTACCGACAAGTCCGATGGCAACGGTAAGGCCTTCTTTATGCGGGTCAAGAGCGTAGAGCTTGACGAGCGCGCCGATAGCACCGGCGATCACTACGGTATCGAAGCCAAAAAGGAGGCCTCCGAGGGCGCCGGTGAGGGTCGCCTTCATCAGGTTCAGGTTGGGTCGCATGTTCTCGCTGTCCTTCGGTAACCAGAACATCCTACAGAGACAAACGTGTCTGGGTAAACCAGGAAGGAGAGCAGACTTGAGAAGCCAAGCTTGTTTTCCTCTAGCGACGCCTGCAACTCCGGTGCGCTATTGAGGGGGGGTTCCGGGATTGACCATCAGCACGCGGCAGCGTTCCCCTCCCGAGGCGCTCCAGGCAATCGCCATCTCGGAGTCGAGGTAGACGCAGTCGCCCGCGTCCAGGGTCTCATGCATTCCGCCCGCGTCGAGTTGCAGCTTCCCTTCGAGTACGTAAACGACAGCGCAGACCGGCCGGCCGGCCTCACTCATCATTCCCGAGACGCTTGCGGGCAGTTCCACCATTCGGGCGATAAGTCTGTCGCTCGCAGTGACAGCGTGAAGCGAAACGAACTTCATCGCTTCCTGGCCGCGGCCATTGCCCGCCAGGTGTGCTTTCCGTGTAATTGCGAGAGTGTGTTTCGTTGCCTCGTTGAAGAAGTAGCTTAAGCCGACACCGTAGACGCGGCAAATATTCGACAGTGTAGGAAGAGTAGGGATCATGCGATCGGTTTCGAGTTTGGAGAGGAGTGCGGTAGAAAGGCCGGTCTCGACAGCCAACCGGGAAAGGGTAAGATGCTTTTGCGTTCGCAGCGTGCGAAGCTTCATGCCGATGCTGTACGGCTCGAGCGACCAGCGTGCATAAGACGGTCCATTCGCCATCGGAATCACCTCGGGACGCAGTCTTACGCAATTTCCTCTTCAGGATTTGGAAGGATTTCTGAAACTCGCTGCATTATCCGGTCGGGCCCTTTAGCATGAGCACAGTCGTGAGAATCTGTGCAAGGCCAAATCCAGACCATTCGAGAATCTGCTGGAAAGGACCCCCCTATGACCTTTAACTTCTCCGATTCGATCCGTCGAATTGTTTCATCTTCAGTCCGTCAATCTGGTTTCACTCCTTTGATATTGATTTCTGCTCTCATGATGCTGATCGCAGCGCCCAGGCAGGCCACAGGCCAGGGACCAGCAAGCTCCGACGTTCTAGTTCTGAGCAACGGGGACATGCTGCATGGCAGGCTGGTGAATTCTTCAGATGGCAAGATCACGTTTCACTCGGAGGCGCTGGGCGATGTTGCTGTGAGCTGGGACAAGGTCAAGGAGCTTCGCACGAGCGGCAACTACGCCATTCTCGAAAAGGGGGTGAAGACCCGTAACAAGAGAAATGCGGCGGCCATTCCTGAGGGGCAATTGGAAGTAACGAATAACTCTGTTGCCATTCACTCAGAGAAAGGGGCTTCGGCTCCGATTCCAGTTGCGAATGCGCAGTACATCATGGATGCTGGAACGCTGGATAAGCAGCTCTACCATCAGCCGGGATTTCTCACGGGATGGAACGGAGCGGCGACGGCCGGAGCGGCAATTGTTACGGCGACGGAAAACCAATACACATTTTCGGGAGGTGTTGGCTTGGTCCGGGTGGTGCCAACTGTGAGCTGGCTCTCGACAAGAGATCGCACCTCGATCGATTTTCTGGGCTCGTTCGGAAAGATTACACAACCGGCGTACACCGATCCCATAACGGGAATCGTGGTACCTGCGGTGGTGACGAAGTCCGCTATTTACCATGCAGGCGCCGAGCGTGATGAGTATTTTTCGCCGAGGTTTTTCGCACTCGCGCAGACGGCCTTCGATCACAACTTTGGTCAGGACCTCGATCTGCAACAGATCTACGGAGGCGGCGTCGGCTGGACGTTCCTAAAGTCCCCGCGGCAGGAGGCTGATCTGAAGGCGACGATTCAATACGAGAAGCAGCAGTTCATTTCTGGATCCTCGGGTAACCAGAATCTGATCGGCTCGACGATCTCGCTGGCCTATGTGCTGCATCAAAAGTTGGTAACGTATACGCAAGGACTGGCTTTTATTCCCGCGTTCAACAACCCCCACGCGTATTCGGCGAATGAGACGAATACGCTCGCGTTTCCGGCTTATCGAAACTTCAGTTTTTCGTTGGGCACGCTGGATAGCTATCTGAACAATCCGCCAGATTCGCTTCCTCCTACGAAACGCAACTCCTTCCAATTCACGATGGGTCTGACGTACGCGATCAAATCGAAGTACTGATCGAATGTCGTGAGGCTCTGGAATCGCATAGGGTCAGAGCTGGACATTGTTCATGCAACTTAACGTCTAACGGAATGATTTTCCCGTAACGAAACTCACAAAGTAACTTACCGGAAACATTACTAAATCTTCATGTAAAACCGACTCAAGATCACATTTCTTTGTTGCAGTCTGGATTCATAATGAGGCCGCAACGTTAACTGCCAATACGCGAAGACGCAGTGAGCGGAAGAAACTTCAGTTTGACTCTTCCCCGTGGTTTTGACGGCCAGACTTGCGTGAGTGGAGGTCTGCTGCTTCGGGAGATCCAGAGGCTCCGGAAGCAAATTGTCCGGTTCTTCGAGGAAGATGATGGAGCAGTTCTCGGCGGAAAATACTACGGCGCTTTGTGATCGCGAATTTCTGTTTGGCGAATTACGACTGGATGCCCTGGGAGTTCTGACCCGTGGGAACGAGACAATTCACCTTCCTCCCAAGGAACTCTCAGCTCTTCGGCTATTGCTGGCGCATGCCGGGCAGATCGTAACGCTGCAACAGCTGAAGGAAGCACTTTGGGGCGAAGTACACGTTACGGATGACAGCGTGCCGAAGTGCGTGTCCTCTTTGCGCGAACTTCTGTCTCCCAGCGACTGCATACAGACGGTATATAAGCGCGGCTATCGAATTTCTGTTCCCGTACAGAGAGCGCAAGAGGAAGCACCCGAAATTCCGCCCAGGCTGGCGATCATGCCTTTCGCAGTCGATACGAACGTTCCCGTGTATCTGGGGCCGGCAATCGCGGAAGAGACGATCTCGCTGTTGACAGCAGACAGGTTTGCGCCAGCTTATGTGCTTGCGCGAGACTCCGCATTTTCACTGGCAGCACGAGGGATGACTGCGCACCAGGTAGGGGAGGCGCTTCAGGCCGACCTCGTACTCACGGGTACGCTACGCATGTTGCCGGCCCATTTCAGGCTGCGTGCAGAGATGATTCGAGTGTCGGATGGGACCCAAATCTGGGTAGAGGACATGCTGGTAGCGCAGGAGAGGTCCGCGAACCTTGAATCCGAATTGGCGCACCGGCTTTTCATCCGGCTCAGTGCGGCCGACTGGATAGTTTCACGGGAGAGGGGACCAGGCGTCGCATCAAAGGATTCTCCGGGACGGCGGGAGGCCTGGGAATTGTTTCTGCGAGGTCATCACGAGTGGCAGACGATACAGCGGCATCGGATGCAGGACGGAGTGCAGCACCTCACTCGTGCAATCGAATTAGATCCTTCGCTGTACGCCGCACATGCTGATCTCGCAAATGCCTCGGTAACGCAAGAGTTCGCTGGATACATATCGCCGCAACAGGCGGCACAACAGGTGCGAGCGGCGGCCGATGCAGTTCCGACGACATTCGAAGGCGCTGAGGCACTCCTTCCGGCACTCGGCTGGATCCGGTTTCACGTGGATCATGACATGCCGGGAGCGCTGCGAGCGTTTGCGACTAGCGCTCACCTTCGGCACGAAACTTCGGTGACGCGTGTGCGTTCGATGTTTGCGCTCAGCCGTCATCGCTTCCTCGAAGCCATCGAATTGATTACGGAGGCGCTGCGGACAGATCCCTATTCTCCATGGCTGAATGCGCGGCTCGCATGGGCCTACCACTTGTCCGGGGAACGGGAGAAGAGCTTAGTGCAGGCAGAGCACGCGCTCGAATTGTTCCCAGAGCACGAGGGCACCAGCGCCTACGGGTCGATGATTCTCGCCTTCAATGGCAAGGCGGAGCGGGCGGTCGCCGTCGCGGAGTATCTGGTGCGAAAATCGCCCTATCTCGACATAGGATCGGCGCTTTATGCGTACGCAGTGGCTCAGGCGGGGCGCGAGCAGGAAGCTCGATCTATGCTGGAGCGCCTGCAGTGGCTGAGCCGCGAGCGTTTTGTTCTGACGTCCTTTACGGCGGCGGTGTGTCTTGCACTCGGAGAACTTGACTGTGCCGTAGCAGAGCTGCAGGCTGCAGCGGATGCGCGGTGTCCATGGCTTTTCCAGATGCTGGCGGATCCCAGAATCGAGCCCATTCGCGATCGTCCAGAGGTCGTGAGAATGGAAAAGGTGCTCGAACGCATGGAAGCTGCGGCAGAGCGGAAGGCCGGACATGAGGCTTAAGCTTTGCCGTTTGAGTTTCTATCAATAGTAAAGCGATATAGCTGGTCAATGCGCAGCCCGAGCTAGTACATTTCTTCAGGCTGCATTTTGTCAAGTGGCAACGGAACGAACATCGCGGCTCTGTCCGGGACAGGTACGCTGGTTGACTCAGGCCATAGACCAAATGCTGCCTTTGGGGAGGAACGACTATGCCGCTTCGCCGTTTTATCGTGATTGCTCTTTTTGTGTCTGCCAGCCTCGCACCGATTGCTCCGGCGCAGCAGCAACCTGCTTACCTTGACACCAAGCTCTCTGCTCAGGAACGAGCGCATGACCTGGTTGGGCGAATGACGCTCGACGAAAAAGCTGCACAGCTAGAAGACTGGGCAACAGCGATTCCGCGGCTTGGGGTTCCTGATTACCAGACATGGAACGAGGCCCTGCATGGCGTGGCGCGCGCGGGTTACGCCACGGTGTTCCCGCAGGCGATCGGCATGGCTGCCACGTGGGACACGAAGATTGTTCATAGCATGGGCGATGTGGTGTCGACCGAAGCTCGTGCCAAGTACAACCAGGCGCAGCGCGAAGGCAACCACCGCATCTTCTATGGACTGACGTTCTGGTCGCCAAACATCAATATCTTCCGCGATCCGCGCTGGGGACGCGGGCAGGAGACCTATGGTGAAGACCCGTTCCTAACGGGGCGCATGGGGATTGCATTCATCGGCGGTGTGCAAGGCAGCGACCTGGAGCATCTGCGCGCGGTGGCGACGAGCAAGCACTACGCAGTGCACAGCGGGCCTGAGTCATTGAGGCACGGATTCAATGTGGATCCAAGCCCGCGCGATCTCGAGGAGACATATTTGCCGGCGTTTCGGGCGACGGTCACGGAAGGACATGTGCAGTCGGTGATGTGCGCTTACAACTCGATCAACGAGTTCCCGGCATGCACGAACAAGATGCTTCTGCAGGAACATTTGCGCAATGCATGGTCCTTCAAGGGCTTCGTCGTCTCTGACTGCGGGGCGATCGTGGACGTTTTCCAAGGGCACAAGAAAGCGGCGGATATTGAGCATGCTTCGGCGATGTCGCTGGAGGCAGGTACAGATCTTTCGTGCAGCATCTGGACGCCGGGATTCAACTCTCTGGCAAAGGCTGTCAAGGACGGGTTGGTGTCTGAGGACCTGGTGACAAAGGCTGCTGAGCGCCTGTACACGGCACGGTTCCAGCTTGGGCTCTTTGATCCTCAGGGAAGCTCGCTGGATCGAATTGCATCCTCCGAAGTCGCGTCGGACACTCACCGCCAGATTGCGCGCAAGGCCGCTGAGGAGAGCATTGTGCTGCTGAAGAACAAGGGCGTTCTCCCACTGAAGGCTCCAGGGAAGATCGCGGTGGTGGGGCCGACTGCGGACTCGCTTCCATCTATTCTTGGCAACTATGTGGGAACGCCGCTGCACCCTGTCACCCCGCTCGACGGCATGAGGAACCAATTCAAGGGTTCTGCGATTCTTTATGCGCAGGGTTCGACGCTGGCTGAGGGCGTGGGAGTGCCGGTGCCGCGTTCCGCCTTTGGCAAAGGCCTGAAAACGGAGTTCTTCGCCACGTCGGATTGGACGGGACGACCGGTCGCCTCTGAGACTGAGCCTCTGATCCAGGCGGACTGGGAGAATGCGATGCCGCGGCCGGAAGTGGACACGAAGAACTACTCCGTGCGCTGGAGCGGCACGATCGAGGTGCCTGCTCCGGGACATTACGTGTTCACGGTAGAGGTGGCTGACAGCTTTCCATACTCGCCGTCAGAGAGCTTCCGATTCATGTTGGATGGGAAGGCTCTGGGCGAAGGAAATATCCGAACTGGACATGACATGTCCGTGATGGGCAGCTTCAAGCCTGCACCGGGAGCATCGCCCACAGCGCCACCAGTGGAGACGTTTGCGAAAAGTCCAAAGATCGAGGTGGACTTTAGCGACACGAAACCGCATGAAATTCAATTCGAGTACTCGCATTCGGCGGATCAAGCGGGAGGAGGCGTGACGCTGAAATGGGAGGCGCCGGCGCAGGCGCAGCTTGATGAGGCTGTCGCGAAGGCGAAGGATGCATCCGTCGTAGTCGCATTCGTCGGACTCTCGCCTCAGCTTGAGGGCGAGGAGATGCCGATCAAGATTCCAGGATTCAGCGGAGGCGACCGGACGAGTCTGGATCTTCCAGCGCCACAGCAGAAGCTGCTCGAAGCGGTAGCGGCGACGGGAAAACCGATTATTGTCGTGCTGCAGAGCGGTAGTGCGGTGGCATTGAACTGGGCAAATGAGCATGCGGGGGCGGTGCTGGAGGCATGGTATCCGGGCGTCGATGGTGGAACGGCAATCGCGCGGACGCTGGCGGGACTGAATAATCCTGCGGGACGGTTGCCTGTGACCTTCTACTCATCGCTTGAAGGGCTGCCGGAGTTCACGAACTACTCGTTCAAGGACCGGACCTACCGTTACTTCAGCGGTAAACCGCTTTGGGGTTTTGGGTACGGGCTAAGCTACTCGTCCTTTAAGTACGGGCCAGTGAAGCTTTCGGCATCCACACTGAAAGCTGGCGATCCGATCACCGCTACGGTTACCGTCAGCAATGGTGGAAGCATGGCAGGAGACGAAGTAGTTGAAGCATACGTGAAGACACCGCAGCAGGACGGACCTATCCATGCGCTGGTTGGATTCGAGCGAGTAAACATTCCAGCAGGCGGAAGCAAGGAAGTGACGATCAAGATCGATCCTCGCTCTCTTTCGAGCGTCGATGATCAGGGCAATCGCTCGATCCTGGCAGGCAAATACACGGTGACCCTTGGCGGCGCCCAACCGGAGGAGACACAGGCAAAATCTGAGGCCGGATTCACTGTGGACGGCACGAAGGCTCTTCCAAAATAGTCCCGTACACGCAACAAGAGCGCGAGCAGATCCTGGATCTGCTCGCGTTTTTGTTTCGGCGACGGTTCGATGGGCCGGACGCACGCCCTTCCACCCGGTGACCCATGTCACATGCTGGGCGGCTTCGATTGCTGAATCATTTCTATGTGCGACGTCTTCGCGTGTTCTGGGGCTCTCCCCAGGGCGGACCGGAACGCCACGAATTGGAGTGCGTGAGCCATGTACAGGATCATCGAAGCGCGGCAGGTGGGGCTGAACATCAAGCAGTTCGTGATTGAAGCTCCACGCATCGCCCGCAAGCAGCAGCCGGGGCAATTCGTGATTCTGCGTCTTCATGAGAGGGGTGAGCGAATCCCGCTTACGATCAAGGCGGCTGATCCGCCTGCGGGCACTGTGACCATCGTGGTGCAGGGCGTGGGAAAGACGACTAGCCTGCTGAATTGCCTCGAGGCGGGTGATTCAGTGCTGGATATCGTGGGGCCGCTTGGCAAGCCGTCGGAGATCCAGAACTTCGGGACGGTGCTGATTCTGGCAGGCAGTGTGGGCACAGCGATGGCCCTGCCTACAGCGAAGGCCCTTAAAGAGGCAGGCAATACCGTGATCTTCGTTGAAGGAGCACGAAGCCGCGAAATGGCGGTGTTTGAAGACGAGATACGCGGCGCCTCGAATCAGAGCTACATCATGACGGACGACGGCACCTTCGGCGAAAAGGGCCTGGTGACAGCAAAGCTGAATGAACTGCTCTCCTCGGGCCGCAGGATTGATTTGGTGCTGGCGGTGGGGCCTGTACCGATGATGCGGGCCGTTTCGCAGATTACGTGTCCGCTGGGGATCAAGACCGTTGTGAGTCTGAATTCGATCATGGTGGATGGGACGGGAATGTGTGGCGGATGCCGCGTTCTACTTGGCGATAAAAGCAAGTTCGCCTGTGTGGATGGGCCGGAGTTCGATGCGTCACTCGTGAATTTCGAAGTGCTGATGCAGCGGAATGCGATGTATCGCGAGAAGGAATGCGAGTCGCTGAAGCAATTTGAAGAGCACAAGCACGAGGAGCTGGCTCAGTTGCGGGCGGAACTGTCGGCCAAAGAAGTGGAGCTCGAGCATTTGCGAGCTGACATTGCTGAGTTGAGTTCAGTGCACGAGGCGTGCCATGGCTGAGAAGAACACCTTATCGCTGAAGCAGCGCATGGCAATTCCCCGCGTGCATATGCCGGAGGTTGACGCCACACTGCGCAGCCGAAGCTTCGAGGAAGTGAACAGTGGATTGCCTCCCGCCGATGCGATGCTCGAGGCAACACGCTGCATCGAGTGCGCCAAGCCGGGCTGCATTGAGCAGTGTCCGGTGGGTGTAGACGTGAAGCGTGTTGTGGCATTGATTTATGCCGGCGACTACCTTGGCGCCGCGACCAAGCTGCGCGAAGACAACGCGCTGCCTGCGATTACCGGCCGCGTCTGTCCGCAGGAGAACCAGTGCGAGGGCGGATGCGTTCTGGGGCGCAAAGGCGCGCCTCTTGCCATCGGATACTTGGAGCGGTTTGTCGCAGACTACGAACGCGAGAGCGGAAGATTGGGGCTGCCGCAGATTGCGCCGCCGACCGGAAAGTCGGTCGCGATTGTCGGCAGTGGGCCGGCGGGATTGTCCGCAGCGGGCGACCTCGTTCAGAAAGGACATCGCGTACATGTCTTCGAAGCTCTGCATGAGCTGGGAGGCGTGCTGGTGTATGGCATCCCTGAGTTCCGGTTGCCAAAGTCCATCGTTCGCGCAGAAATTCAGAACCTTCAGAGAATGGGCGTAGAGTTCGAGACCAACGTCGTGGTCGGCAAGAGCGTCACGATCGACGACTTGATGCAAGACGAAAGCTACGAGGCGGTGTTTGTTGCGACTGGTGCTGGACTGCCGCGTTTTCTGGGCATACCGGGCGAGCATCTGAATGGGGTCTATTCAGCGAACGAATTCCTGACACGCGTGAACCTGATGCGGGCGTACCGCGCGCTGGAGTACGACGAGCCGGTCTACGACTGCCACGGTCGCAATGTAGTGGTGGTGGGCGGAGGCAATACTGCAATGGACGCGGTGCGCACCGCGCGGAGACTGGGCGCGCGCACGGCGACTCTAATGTATCGCAGGTCAGAAAAAGAGATGCCGGCCCGGGCGGAAGAGGTCAAGCATGCTCGAGAAGAGGGCATTGAGTTCCGCATGCTCACCGATCCAATTGCGTTTCTGGGCGATGAGAGGGGATGGCTGAAGGGCGCGCGTTGCATGCAGATGGAACTAGGAGCGCCCGATGCCAGTGGACGTAGATCTCCAGTGCCGATCAAAGGTTCGGAGTTCGTCCTGCACGTGGACGTGGCGATCATCGGAGCGGGTACGACAGCAAACCCGCTGATTCAAAGCACTACACTGGATCTGGCTACAAATTCACGAAACTACATTGTGACCGACGCGCAAACGATGCGGACTTCAAAGCGCGGGGTCTTTGCAGGTGGAGACATCGTGACGGGCGGCGCGACAGTGATTCTGGCAATGGGCGCGGGACGGAAAGCTGCATCGTCGATTCACGAGTTTTTGGTAAGCGGAGAATGGTGAAGAGCCGGCCAGAGCGTCTTTGCTGTCTGTTCTCTGCCTAAATAAATCGGCGGCAGAAGGATCGCCCTCTGCCGCCACCGGTGTTGACTACAACCGCATTTGCTCTCTGCTTACACTTCCCTTGACGGAGATTTCCGTTCACTGGTTTACAGCCAAAGAAGAATTATCTTCCGGTGGACCGTCACCGAGCATGCCCTGCGGGCCGGGAGGAGGCGGTGCGCCCTTATCGTCGCGATCACCCGAGCCTTCACCCCGACCACGACCGTCATGGCGCCATTCGCGACGCATCCCATCATGATTCTGGCGGAAGTCCTGAACCTGCTTCCATTGCTCAGGAGTCAGTTTGGCACGCAGGGCAAAGAGGAAGCGTGCATTGGCCTTTTCCAGTTCAGCACGACTTTGAGCGACCTTGTCGATCTGGCTCATGACTGCGGTTTCGTTGGGCTGATCGGCTTTTACGAGCGGCTCCATTTCGATTTCGGCTTTTTCGAGGTTCGCACGAAGGTCGACAAGTTTCTCGCGGTGCTTCTGGAAAATGTCATCCATGGCTTTCCGCTGATCTTCTGTTAGCTTGAGCCTCTCAATGATCTTCGGGTTATTCCACCAGCGGCCGAATTCACCATGCGATCGCATGGCCCGCTCCATGGGCGGACGATGCATTCCGAAGCCAGGTCCCCCTGGACCGCCCGGACCCTGCGCACCTGCAACTGCAGCGGCAAAAGTAGCCGCGATCGCCATCGCCAACCTGACTGCCAGACTTGCTTTCATTTTCGTTCTCCTTAACTGAATTCCTAGAATCAGCAAATAATCAATTCCCTGTTCCCTGGTTCTCTTCCATCAACGACGCCAGAGGCTCCAGCGCGCTTGGGACTTCTCGCGCAATGTCGTTATCAACTCTCGCCATCAAATCTGCTTCTTCTCTTGCTCTCTGCGCGGTCAGCTCGCGTTGCTGCTCGGCGAGCCGTGCCGCTTCGGCCTTGGCGGCTACCTGCTGGTGGTGGTTCTCGTAAACACCGCCTGAGACCGTGCCGATGAACACCGCGCAGCCAAGTGCCCACTTCGTTGCGAGTGCCCAATTCACGCGAGCTCGGGAGGTGAGTTTGCGCGGGCGGCTGATCGCCTCCTCGGTCCACGCACTAAGGCTCGTCTTGAAGTTGCCGATGGCCTCGCGCAGCTCGGGCTCGAGTTCGAGATCATCGTTTCCCTGAACGAGTTTTGGATTTTCATCCATACGGTTCATCGCTTCTCTCCCAATTCTTTGCGGACTCTGGCAAGCGCGCGCGACAGATGCGCCTTCACTGTGCCTTCGCTCATCCCGGTTACATGTGCAATCTCTTTCAGGTCCAGCTCGTCTACGTAACGGAGGAGAAAGACTGTGCGTTGGCGTTCGCTCAGATTTTCGACCGCACGCCAGACGTGCGCTACCTGTTCCCGGGCCAACATACGCTGTTCGGCGGTGCGCTCACCGCTGGGCAGCCAATCGCTGGCTATGTCGAGGTCCACTGCATTTGTTCGCGTCTGACGCCAGAACTGCAGGCGTCGATTGCGCCAATGGTCTTTCTGAAGGTTGATGGCAATCCGCATCAACCAGGTCAGCACGCTCGATTCTCCGCGGAAGCTCGACCAATTTCGATGTGCCTTTAGAAAGCAGTCCTGGGTCAGCGTCTCGGCCAGGTCCACATCGCGTGTGGATGCGAGCAAAAACCTGAAAATTTGCGCACGATGTTCGGCGACAACGCTGTCGAAATCCTGCGCGGCAATGGCTTCTGCCGTTGCGTTGATCATTGGCTCCAGTGTTGTGCAGGCCGCCATCACTTTGGTAGACGCCCGCACCAAATCCGGGTTTACAGGGCAACAACATTTCCCTGCGATTTGGATAACCTATTTCGTACAGACGCAATTTAGCAGGAGTTTGTCGCGTTTTCGGGTAGAGAAGGAGTTAGGAGTTCCTGTGCATCAAAAAGCGCAGCTCCCATGAAGTGGTGGGCTGGCCGGTCTGTTCGGCAATAGCGCGAAGGGAGACATGGCCGGGTTGATCCGGGTATTCAGCCTGGGAGTATGCGGTCTCGCTCGCGGCGATGGGAACCGAGAAGACCCGCTCGGCGCCCGAATTGCGGATGGAGGCGGGCGCCGCTAAAAGCCGGTTTTCGACGGTGAGTTCGTTGAAGTAAGCCGCGTTGTCGGCTGCGGATGCGCCAAGAAGCCAGGGGCCGTACCAGAATGACTGGCGGTCGTTGCCGCTGTTTTCCGAACGGAGCTTGATGCTGTATTTGACTTCAATGAGTTCGCCGGCAGCCCAGACCTTTTCAGCGGCGACGTATCCAGGCTGAAGTGATGACATCGATCCTGGGCCGGTTAGACCCAACTGCACCGAATCGGCCCACGTGGGCTTTCTGATCGCGAGCCGGATTTTCTCTTTGGTCGCTTGCGTAATGCGGATTCGCGCCGTGCTGCTGTGCGACAGGTTCGACTCAGCGATTGCGGACAATGCGGGAGATTCGAACTTTCCATCCACTGGGATTTCGTACGCCAGGCCCGCTTCAACTGTCCGGAAAGCGCTCTGGCGAATGTCGGGGAAACAGCGAAGCCCATGCAGAGTGCAGCACCACCATGCCCGTGCTGCTCCAGCGGCCGGCAAGCCGGTTTCGGTGTAGACGCGATGTCCGAAATCGCCTGTCGCGAACTGATTGAAAGCCAGTTCGTTGAAGATGGCGCGCTCGGCTGAGGCGAGATATCTCTCGTTGCTGGTTGCGTTCCAAAGTTGGAGATTGAGGCGAACCCAGTCGGCCTCTCCGCATCCCTCGGTACGGTGATTGTTCGGGCTCCAACCTTCGGGCACTCCGCCTGCTAGCAGCAGGTCGCGGGAGGCTGTGATTTCGTCCCACGCAGCTTCGCATTGTTTCAGAAGCTTGGGATCGTGCGTCAGGGCATGGAGTTCCATGACGCCTCGCAGACTGGTCAGGTATCCGTGCACGTGGTCACCGGGGCGGCGCTCGACCACGGCGGCAATGGATTCGGCCAATTGCCGATAGCGTTCATCTCTTGTAACGCCGTAGAGAAGCGCAAGCCCCTCGGTCTGCTGCGTCCAGCAGATGTAGCTCGAGGCAAAGTGCTGAGCGCCAAAAGCGTCTCGAATCTCCTTTGAGAGCATAAGAGGGCTCACGCGAACGAGGAAATCACCGATGCGCCTGCTTGCGTCAAGTACGGGCTTTGAAGGGTGGTGGAGGTTGTACTCCAACAGGCCGACGAGGAGACGACCGTTGCCCCAGAGCAGGGCCATGTCGGCGTCCGTGGGACTTTGAAAATGGAATACACTGCCGAAGTACCCCTCCGGCTTTTGAAGGGCTATGACCTTGTCGACCAAAGCATCGAGCCGCGGAACTTCGGTGCCGTAGACTCTTGCGGAGGTCGCAAGAGCGCCGATGTATCTGCCGGAGAGGTCGCCACTGTACTCAGTGAATCGACGCTCGGCCGTGGGTTTTACGTCGGCAAGCAAAAAGTCGTCAGAGTATCTGGGAGATTCGCCCTCGAGCACCCGAGCAAGCGTGAGATTGAATCGCTCATCAAGCTGAAGTGAGTGTTCGCGCGTTGAAGCGGCCGCGTCAGATTTAGCCTGCAATGACGGCGGTGCGCCAAGGATCAGAGGAGCGATGGAGATTGCTTTGACGAAACTACGCCGATCAACCATTCTCATTTGTTTACCAGCCGGATTCAAGTGTGGACCTCATTCTCGGCTTCAGTCGGCCCGAGGTCAAACGCAGGGATGCAACCTGATAGACTCGCCTCGTAAACGCTTTCCGGGAGATTAGTAATGCTGCTCGAGTCACTCCGAAAACAGGTTCTGGCCGCGAACCAGGAAATCGCGCGAAGGGGGCTAGCGCCTCACACATTTGGCAATGCGAGCGGTGTGGACCGCTCCGGCGACCGGGCGCTCGTGGTTATCAAGCCGAGCGGAGTGGATTACGCCACGCTGAAGCCGGAGGACCTGGTGGTAACCGATCTGGACGGGAAGATTGTAGATGGGCGGCTGCGTCCATCGAGCGACCTCGAGACACATACGCTTCTGTATCGCGAGTTTCCTCAGATTGGAGGCGTGGTTCATACCCATTCGGAGTTCGCAACCTCATGGGCTCAGGCAGGACGTCCGATTCCGTGCTTTGGAACTACTCATGCGGACTACTTCCATGGAGTGGTTCCCGTGACTGAGCCCTTGACCGCGGAGGAGGTTCTGTCGGGCTATGTCCGAAACACCGGCGCAGTCATTGTGAGGAGATTTCGCGCCGAGCACCTGGATCCGGTGGCCGTTCCCGGGGTGCTGGTCGCGGGACATGCTCCTTTCGCATGGGGGAAAGACCCCGCAGATGCAGTGGAGCACGCGGATGTGCTTGAGTACATTGCCCGGCTGGCCTTCCGTACAGTGCTCCTGAACAGCTCGGCAGGCCCCATACCTGGCCACGTAAGCGAGCATCACTACTTGCGGAAACACGGCCCCAAAGCGACTTACGGGCAGCGATAAACGAGGTCCAAAGCCGGAAAAACCTTAGCTAATTGAACATCTGTTGGATACAACTCCGGCATAAGTAATGCGATACTGAATTCAATAGGGGATACCTCGTCGTGTATAGCTCCTATTGTTTTCTGCATTCCGAGTGGATTTCTTCCCGAAATCGTTGACGTTCCGCGATGGGGTTCGTCCGTATCTTACGGAATTCTTGGGACTTGCGGACGAACGGTCCGTGTCTAAGGTTGATGAAGCTCGTGGCAAGCCACGTGCATTCACTCTATAGAGCAAGATATAGCCGTATGGAAACGAGCGTCTTCAACCGGTTACAGGCGACCCTGCTGGCCTTAGCGACTGCGGGACTGGGGCTGCTTGCCGTGTTGAATTTCAGGCAAGAGTCCCGATTTCAGCAGCCTGATGATGGCGTGTGGTGGGTAGAGGCACATGGCGGGCTTGTTGCTACGAAGGTGATCCCGAGCAGTCCGGGTGAACTCGCGGGAATTCACAAAGGTGATCTGCTCACGGCAGTCAATGACATGACGGTGGCTCGGCTGCCCGATTTTGAGCGAGCTTTGTTTCGCACCGGAGTCTATGTAAAGGCGAACTATTCCATCACCCGGGCTGGCGTGCCGTTGGATTCGGCCGTGGTGGTCATCCCGGAACCCCCCGATCGAAGCAGTTATCTCGGTCTCAGGCTGATCGGGCTGATTTACCTGGGAATCGGGCTATATGTTCTGTTCCGGCGATGGACGGCTCCTCGCGCAACTCATTTCTTCCTGTTCTGCCTGGTCTCGTTTGCTCTGAATGCCCTGAAATACACGGGCGAGTGGAATTTCGTCGATAAGACTGTGTTCTGGGCCAACATCGTGGCGGGGACACTGCAACCTGCGCTGTTCCTGCACTTCGCGATCAGCTTTCCTGAGGAGCGGCTGAAGGGAGCTGGCCGCCGCTGGCTACTTCCTTTTATCTACGGTCCCGGTTTTGCTCTTGTCGCACTTTGGATCACTGCGATCACACGCTGGCAGGCAACGGGCATTCTGAAACACCGGCTCGAACAGGTCAACTACGCCTACATCGCTGCCTTCTATGTGCTGGCGGCTGCTCTGTTCGTCTACGCCTACAGTCGTGCAAGCACACCTCTTCTGCGCCAGCAGCTGAAATGGCTGATGCGGGGTACGCTGGTCGCTGTTTTGCCGTTCACGCTGCTCTACGCTATTCCGTTTGTTCTGGATTTTCGTGTCTGGTCGATTTTCACGAAGCTGGCGGCCTTGTCGCTGGTGTTTCTGCCATTGACGTTCTGCTGGGCCATCATCCGCTACCGGCTCATGGACACGGACCTGATCTTCAAGCGTGGCGTGGCTTACACGCTTGCGACTGGTCTGATTCTCGGGGCGTACTTCGGAGTGATCGCGCTAATCGCGGAAATCGTTCACAAGACTTCGGGCGAAGCGATTCGAGAATGGGCGCTGATTGTCGCAATCCTCGGAACAGCGGCCGTATTCGATCCACTGAAGCGGCGAATCCAGAGTTGGGTGGACAAGGCGTTCGACAGGCAGAAGTACGACTACCGCAAGGCGCTCATAGAATTCGGCCGGGGCCTGAGTTCCGAGACGGATCTCGATGCACTCCTGAACTCAATTGTGGAGCGGTTGCCGCGGACACTGCTGGTGTCGCGTGTTGCTGTGTTTGTGGCCCAGCCGAAGGGCGGCTTGCGACTGGCAGCATCGCACGGCCTGCTCTCGGCGGCGACGGAACGGAAACTGGCGCTTGGTTTTCTTGATTTCGATCGCGCTGCGCACGACCACTCGCATATCTTCCTGGAGAATGCGCAGCAAGCGCTGCACCTTCCTCCTGATCAGCAATTGACGGCGGCTCTTCTGGACCTGAATTATTACCTGCCTTGCCGCGTGCAGGATGGAACGGCGACACGCACCATTGCGGTCATCGGACTGGGACGAACGGTAGGCGGAGACTTCCTGTCGAGCGAAGATGTGGAGTTGCTGGAATCGCTGGCGAGTTATATCGGAATCGCGCTGCAGAACGCAAGCCTGTATTCGCGGCTGCAGGAGAAGATCTCAGAATTTGAACGGCTGAAGGAATTCAACGAAAACATTGTCGAATCCATCAATGTGGGAATCCTGGCGCTCGATCTCGAAGGGCGCATCGAGAGCTGGAATGCCCAGATGGAGGCGATGTACGCCGTAAGCCGTGGTGAAGCAATCGGGGAGAAGCTCAGTTCAGTTTTCCCTGAGGATTTCGTTGCGGCGCTCGAGGGCTTCCGGGATGAGCCGGGCATTCACAATCTGTACAAATTCCCGCTAACGACCAAAGCCGGCGAACAACGGACAGTGAACGTCGCGATTGCGCCCTTACTCTCGCGTGATTTCGTTGTCGTGGGCCGCATCATCCTCGTGGACGACATCACGGAACGTGTGTCGCTGGAGACTCAGCTTGCACAAGCCGATAAACTCAGCTCGATTGGCCTGCTTGCGGCGGGCGTAGCGCACGAGATTAATACGCCGCTCGCGGTGATCTCGTCCTATGCGCAGATGCTGCAGAAGCAGATGCGGACCGATCCACGGCTGGGGCCGGTGCTCGAGAAGATTACCCAGCAGAGTTTCAGGGCATCGGAGATCGCGAACGGGCTGCTGAACTTCTCGCGCACTTCGACGACAGAATTTCGCGAGACGAATCTGAATCAGGTGATCCGCGACACGCTATCGCTGCTTGAGCATCAGTTCAAGACCGCGCAGGTCGTGGTGGATACGGAGCTCGCGGACGATCTGCCGGTCATCCAAGGGAATCCCGGCAAACTGCAGCAGGTCTTTCTCAATCTGTTGCTGAACGCGAAGGAGTCCATGCCGGGTGGTGGACATCTGCGTATCTCGACTCTGGCAAACGGGCACGTTGAAGCGATCGTGGCGGATTCTGGATCCGGGATCGCGCCCGAACATCTGAAACGCATCTACGATCCGTTCTTCACGACAAAGACTACGCCTCGCCCCGGCGAACGGCGTGGCACCGGGCTGGGACTTTCCGTTTCCTACGGGATTATTCAGGAGCACGCAGGCAAGATTCATGTCGAAAGCGCCGTTGGTGCGGGCACAACCTTCCACCTTGAATTCCCGCTATTAAGGAAGTCGGTACATGTCTGATGTTGATCAGTCTTTGAACCTGTCTGGCGCAGGTTCAGTTTTCTCCTCAAGCTCTGCAAGCGGAAGCATTCTCGTAATTGATGACGAGGCGGGCATCCGGGAGTCGCTCGAGGTGCTACTTTCTCTCGAGGGCTACGCTGTAAAGACGGCGAATGATGGCGAGCAAGGCCTTCGTACGCTCGAAATGGAGAATTTCGACCTCGTGCTGCTGGACCTGGCATTGCCGGGCCAGAGCGGTCTCGACCTGTTGCCGCAAATCAAGGAGAGACAGCCGGAGACGCCGGTGATCATGATCACGGCCTACGGCACAGTCGAGAACGTGGTTGAGGCAATTCGCGCGGGCGCGGAAAACTTCGTTCAGAAGCCGTGGGATAACGAGAAGCTGCTTGCCGATATTCGCTCGGCCGTCGCACGATACAAGGCTGAAGAAGAGAACCTGCAGCTCAAAAGGACGCTCAAGCAGCGCTACAACTTCGCCAATATCGTAGGCAAGAGCGAGATCATGCGTCGCGTGTTCGATCTTGTCGCACAGGTTGCTCCCAGCCGATCGACCGTTCTGATCCAGGGTGAAAGCGGCACCGGCAAGGAGCTGATCGCCAAAGCCATTCACGCCAACTCACCGCGGCGGGACAAGCCGTTTGTTCCGATCAATACAGGCGCAATGCCAACGGAACTTCTGGAATCCACGCTCTTCGGACACGTGAAGGGCGCATTCACATCGGCGGTGGCGTCGAAAAAGGGACTGTTCGAAGTTGCGAACGGCGGCACGCTGTTTCTCGATGAGATCGCAACCATGGGAATGGACACCCAGGCCAAGATTCTGCGTGTTCTGCAGGATCGCCGGTTCATGCATCTGGGCGGCATCCAGGAGATTCAGGTCGACGTGCGGATCATCGCTGCGACCAACATCGACCTTCGGCAAGCAGTGCGGGAAGGACGCTTTCGCGAGGATCTGTTCTATCGGCTGAATGTGATCACGATCGATCTGCCGCCGCTGAGATCTCGTCGCGAAGACATTCCGCTGCTGGTCAATCACTTTCTGGACTTCTACGCCAACGAGAATGCGCTCGCACCCAGACGACTTTCAGCCGATGCTCTGCGCGCATTGATCGATTATGAATGGCCCGGCAATGTGCGCGAATTGGAGAACTCGATCGAGCGCGGAGTCGTGCTCTCGTCGGGGCCGGTGATTGGGTCGGAATTGCTGCCGGGGCATATCACCGGGCGAAGCTTCCAGGATGCACTGCTGGAGCACAATCCGAATGCCTCATTGTTCGACATTCTGGAGGATATTGAGCGCAGGATAATCATCGAGAAACTCGAGCGCTGCAACTGGAACCAGACGGATGCGGCTGAGCAGTTCCACATTCCGCTCTCGACGTTGAACCAGAAGATCAAGCGCCTGAATATCGAGATCCGCAAGCGTAACAGGGAGTAGCTGCTACTACATTGCATCGAAGTTGTGATCAGGTGAGCCGGAAAACTATGGCATCGTCAGATGGCCGCTGATCGGGCACGTGCAGTATCAGGCCATCCGGTGACCATTCCCAGCGAATTTGCTTTTCCTCGCCTAGCAGTTGGGCTTGCTTCAACGAGCCAAACGGGACAGTGGTGTCTCGTTTCAGTGAAGATACCAGAACTGTCTTTCCCGGAGCGCCCATGACGTGCACGAAAAGAGCGTTCCCGCGCGCAGTGAAACGCAGGTCTTTCGCGGTGAAGTCGACATTGTGATCCGCGACGTACATGCCCTCTTTGACGCGGGTTGCTCCCTCGCCGAATCGCTCCCAGGGCCGAGTAGTGTAGATGGCTTCGCCGTTCACTTTCAGCCATGAACCGATTGTGCGCAGACGCGCAACAACCTCATCGGGAATCGTTCCGTCGGGCCGTGGGCCTATGTCCAGAAGCAGGTTGCCGTTTTTGGAGACCACGTCAATGAGCTGATGAATGACGCGACCCGCGCTTTTGTAATTCGGCTTGCGCAGGTAGCCCCACGAGTCCCAATCCAGCACGTCATCCGTTTGCCAGGCGAAGCTGGCTTTGTCGGCGAGTTGCCCTGCTTCGTGATCGGGTAGACCAGTGCCACTGACAAAGTCGTTTTCCTTGTAGGTGATGATCGTCTCACGGCCCAGAGTTGCGCTTGTGTTGTAGTAATGGGCCAGCATTTCGATGCGATAGCGCTCTGGAATGATGAAGCACCGTGTATCGAAGTAGAGGATATCGGGATGATATCGATCGATTACCTCGATGACCTTGTCGCGCCAGATTCGGCAAAATGCCTGACTGGGTGGCGGATCGGGATGCGCGTAGTTGAAGGCTCCGGCGCGGTCTACTGCGTAATTCTTTGCTTCTTGCGGCGAACCCAATGTGTACTTCTGAGGCCAGTAGAGGTCCGCGTAACGCGGATCGTAGATGTCGGCATTTGCGACGGGGCTCGAATACCATCCCCAAAGCCACTGGTGGTGGAAGCTTGAATAGAACTTCAGCCCTTGGCGGCGGACGGCTCGCTCCAACTCACCGACTATGTCCCGCTTCGGGCCGAGACGCGCCGCATTCCAGCGATTAACGCGGCTGTTCCACATGGAAAAGCCATCAGCATGTTCGGCGACAGGCCCAACATAGCGTGCTCCGCAATCGCGAAAAAGAGTAACCCAGGCGTCGGCATCGAAGTGCTCGGCCGTAAATTGCGCGGCGAAATCTTTGTAGCCGAAGCGGTCGAGGGGGCCGTAGGTCGCCAGATGATGTTCGTACTCAGGACGCCCCGGAAGGTACATCCAGTGGGGATACCACTCGTTTCCAAATGCTGGTACGGAGTAGAGTCCCCAATGAAAGTAGATTCCGAATTTCGCGTCGCGATACCACTCAGGGCACTTGTGGCGGCTTAACGAATCCCAGTTTGCCTGGAAAGGTTCAGCATCAAGTGCGATCCGTGATGCACTGCCGGTGCGTGCCGCTCGAATGACTGCGCCCGCCGCAAGGCTCTTCACAACATCTCTGCGGGAATGCTTCATGACTCAGCTCCGAAGCGGGATGATGTAGTGAGTGTAAGCCAGGGATGGGGTTATCCCTGGGCAGCATGATTAGAAATGCGATCTGCGGGCGGCTGGACAGCCTCAAGTCCCGATCCTGGCTGATCAAACCACACGCCTGTGGTGGCCCTCAGCCACCGCTTCAGAAACCATCGCAACTCCTCCGGTGGTTTCAGCCAAATAGCGGCGGAGGTGTCACGCAACGCACGCCGCACAAGCACGCTCACATTCGTATTCTCCAAGCTATTGATTGCTTGAAATGCAGATTCATCGGTCAGATCGTCACCCAGGAAAGCGACGGGCGCATCGGGGCCGAACTGTTCGACAACAGCCTGCACTGCACCGCCTTTATCCCGGCCAACACGCAATTCGATTCCAGACTCAAACGGCAGAAGCGAGAGCCCATTTACCTGCGCTGCGAGCTCAAACAGGGCACGGGTCTTCAGTTCGATCGACTTTGCGCGTTGAGGAGAGTGTCCACGCCAGTGCATGACAGCTGCGTTTGGCTTGTCCTCGAAGAGACCGCCGAACGCGTTCTGGCGGAGAAGAACGCGCAGTTCATCGAGTTTGCTGAGTGCTTCGGGTGGCGCTTCCTGTAATTCACGGCGACCATCCGTGAACAACCGTTCAGCACCATGAAGCCCCCACACCTCCAGCGGTGATGGAAGCTGCAGAAGAGGGTTGATCTCATTAGCGGGACGGCCGGTGATGACGCGCAGTTCTGTCCGGCCGTCGTTCTGGATTTTTGTGAGGAGTTCCCTGATCCCAGACCACGGGCGAGCCGTGAAGCGATCGACCCGGAAGTCAGCAAGAGTGCCGTCGTAGTCCAGTAGCAGTAGTGGTGCTTGAGCACTTCGCAGTGAAGAAAAGAAGTTGTCGAGCTGCTCTGCTTCGGTCGGGTTCAATACTCCTCTCTTTCTATGCCATTTTACGGTAGGGGTCGATGGGAATCGGCTCAGGGAGCGACCCGGAGTAATTGTCTGAATCGTAGAGTTCAAGCCGCACGTCGCGCAGATCGCCAAGGACCATCGCCGCCCACCGATAGATGTTGTGCTCCATCACCTGCTTGCGCATCTGCTGCATACGAACGCGACGCTCTTCGCGTGGCATGTCGAGTGCGCGATGTATCGCTTCGGCGACCTCCGCAGTGTCATAGGGGTTCACGATCAGCGCGTCGCGGAGCTCCACGGCAGCCCCTGTGAATTTGCTTAGAACCAATGCACCATCTTCGTCATCGCGTGCCGCCGCAAATTCTTTGGCGACAAGGTTCATTCCATCATGCAGAGAAGTGACGAGACAGACGTCGGCGATGCGATACCAGCGATTCACTTCTTCGTGATTGCATTGGCGTTCAATGAGCACAATCGGCTTCCAGCGTGAGGTCTGGAAGCGGTGATTGATACGGCGAACCTCTTCGTCCACTCGATCATGTAAATCGGCATAGCTGGGAATGCGGGTCCGGCTCGGTGCGGCAATCTGCACCATGGTGAGCCGTTCCTTGTGCCATGGGTGTTCGACGAGAAGTTCCTCGATCGCAAGCAGGCGCTCGACAATGCCCTTTGTGTAGTCGAGCCGGTCAACACCGACCGCGATCGATTCGGCATGCACTCCGAATTCTGTAAGCAAAGCGCGACGTTCTTCGGCGCGATCGTCTTCTCTTCCGGTGACAATGGCCTGAAGAGCGCTGGGGATTCCACCGCTAAAGGCCACGCTGACCGGATACGGCTTGACTGCTGTAGTATGACCGCCGCGGCGGACAGTCATGTGCTCGCGGTCAGTGCGTGACTCGAGCGCCCGGTCAACCGTATCGAGAAAGTTGTTGCAGTGTAGCGGAATATGGAAGCCGATGAGGTCGGCGCCAAGCAGTCCGTCCAGCAATTCTGTCTGCCATGGGCAAATCCCGAAAGCCTCAGGATTGGGCCAGGGTATATGCCAGAAAATTGCGACACGGGCATCTGGCCGGGCTGTCTTCACCAACCTTGGCAGGAGCGCGAAGTGGTAATCCTGCACAAAGACGAGCGGCTCAGCGCTGTCCTTCATTTCGTCCAGCAGGGCCGCAGCAAACTTCTCGTTTACTCGCTGATAGGCTTCCCAATCCGCAGAGCGGAACGTCGGCCGGGTATGCGCAATGTGGCAGAGAGGCCAAAGACCTTCGTTCGCGAAACCGTCGTAATAGCGGGTCTCCTCTTCAGGCGAGAGCCAGACACGTCGCAGAGTGTATTTCGGATCGTCAGGCGGCACGCGAAGGCGGTCGAACTCGTCGACGTTCTCCCGGTCTGCATTGCCGTTTCCGGTAGCGACCCAGACACCGTCGCATGCCTGGAGCACAGGCTCGATGGCTGTGACCAACCCGCTGGGAGGAACAACACAAACCGTTTTGCGACCCTCGCGGACGTGCATGTAAGGCTCGCGATTGGAGACAGCGAATATGCGTCCGCTGGCCTTGTTCCTCATGTGAACTGCGAGCCGTTCGGGGGTCCAGAAGTGCTCCCCGGCGTCGCGCAGGCGGGCCTCGGCTGCTGCGGCAGCACGAGCGGCAATCAGGCTCTCAGCCATCGTCTCCACTTCGCGCGCAAGAGGGCTGAACATGCTGAGTTCGTTCGTGCCCCCGCTCAGACCTTTTTCAAAATGCCCCATGCGCAGGCGGCGCAGACGATCTGCAACGCGCATCAGGGGACGCATGAGGAGCCAGCGCACCATGAGGAATGTGACGCTGACGATCAGCAAAACCGTGGCTACGATCCACCAGAAGCTCCGTCGCCAAAGGTCGTAGCTTTGATCGCGGATATATCCGGCGTCGATGAGAACTACCAGCGCGCCGAGGAGCTTGTTCCCATCGTGGATGGGAAAAACTTCTTCGAGCCACTGGACGTTTCCGGTATGACCGAACGCGTTAACCTGAGCTCCCTTTTGCAGAGCCTGCTCGACGCGGGTTCGCGATAGGGACTGTACGCCCGTTTTTGCCAGCGACTCGAACGGGGCATGTTCCAGCGCGCGAAAGACCTCGGGAGCTCCAGCCTCAGTGATCAAGTGACCTTTTGGATCGTAGATTCCGATCCCCAGGGCCCCCGTCTGGTTCTTGGCATCCGCGACTGATGATTGCAGGCTCGCCAGCGACAGCAGGCCCACCTGGTCGCCTTGAGCCTGAGCGCCCTGGATGAGAGCCTGCCGAATCCCAGGCTTGAGGCTGTTGCCTATCCAGGTGGATCGCCATTCGAGTTCCTGGCGCAGAATGTGTTTATGTTCAAGAACTTCGAAGTAGGTGGAGGCAAGGGACACGATCGTTACGCCTGCAATCAATGCAAGGATCAGTCGCAAGCGAAACGAATGCATTCAGCCTCCCTTGGGGAAATCTTTGGCGGGCACTTTACCTTTAGATGCCGAAGATCAACTCAGAGTATTGTGTTGCTGAGCGAAGAAAGCCCTTTTTCGATGAGGAACTTACGCGTTCTTCACTGCCCCTGCGGGTCCTCGGTCTGCGCAGGTTGGAAAGAAAGTTGCACGGGTTCGGTTTCCCCAGGACTGAGCCGTGCAGCGGGATGCGCTATTCTGTGCAGGACGGGGAGTAATTGTAGCCCACATCCCGCAACTTACACTGCGGCAATCAGATGGCCTTCCAATCGATCGAAAATACCGCCAAGAACATCGTGGGCACGGTACAGGATTATTCCCTGTTCGCCTGGAGAGGAGCAACTAACCTCTTCCGCCCGCCCATCTATTGGCCCGATTTCCTGATCCAAGCCGACATCATCGGCGTAGGGTCCGCCTCTATTGTACTGCTATCTGGTTTCTTCACCGGCGGTGTGCTGGCGTTACAATCGGCGGCTACCCTCTCCCAGTTTGGCGCTACTTCCGTAACCGGACGTTTCGTCAGCACCTCCATGATCCGCGAACTGGGCCCGGTGCTCACCGGCATCATGGTCTCCGGCCGGAACGCTTCGTCAATGGCCAGTGAACTCGGGTCAATGGTTGTGACCGAGCAAATTGATGCCATGCGCGCGCTCGGTGTCGATCCAATGCGCAAGCTCGTGACTCCCCGCATCTTCGCGTGTGTCACGATGCTGTTTTTCCTGACGATTGTGGCGAACTTCTTCGGAATCCTGGGCGGGGCCGCCGTAACGGTATTCATGAATCACCAGAACGGCACTCAGTATTTCTCGATGGCTTACGAGTACCTGAGACTGGGTGACATCATGCAGGGCCTGATCAAGCCGCTCTTCTCCGGGTTCATTATCGCCAGCATCGGATGCTTCTATGGACTGAGAACTACCGGCGGCACAGAAGGTGTGGGGCGATCGACCATCAAGGCCGTGGTTGTTTCGTCTGTACTGATCATCTTCGTTGACTTCCTCCTGACGCAGGTGATGCTGACGGTGGTCCCCTGATGACAGCTTCTTCCATCTCCGCTGATCCGAGCCGGCGGGCAGAAGCGGTAGCAGAAGCAGTCTTAGAGTTCCGCGACGTGTTCCTGTCGTTTCCCGGCAACTCCGTCCTGGAAGACGTGAGCTTCAAGGTCGCTCCAAATGAGACGCGCGTGCTTCTGGGACCGGCAGGCGTTGGAAAGAGCGTGCTGCTGAAGTTGGCAAACGGGCTGCTCGTCCCGGATAGCGGGTCCATTCACCTGTTTGGGCTCGAGATCTCTGAGATGCCGGAAAGAGAGCTGTTCTCGCTTCGAACGCGTACCGGCTTTGTATTCCAGGAAGGGGCCCTGTTCGATTCCCTGACGGTTCGCGATAACGTAGCCTACCAGTTGATCCAGGAAGAAGTTGATGATGACGAAATCGATGTGCGCGTGCGCGAATCACTTCGGTTTGTCGGACTCGAGCAGACGTTCAGCCTGTATCCGGGCAGCCTCTCTGGCGGCATGCGGCGTCGAGTAGCCATTGCGCGAGCGCTGATCCATACTCCGGACCTGCTGCTCTACGATTCGCCGACTGGCGGCCTGGATCCTGTCACCTCGACGACGATCATCGAGTTGATTGTGAAGCAGCGCGATGTGTACCGGACGCCGTCTGTTCTGGTCACACACCGGCTGCAGGACGCATTCACGATGTGCACGCATCGGTTCGAGCCGGCGGAGGATCGTATGGTGCCGCTGCCGAAAGGCCAATACGATGTCAACACGACATTTCTGATGTTGTCAGAGGGACGGCTGATCTTCGATGGAACTCTTCACGATCTGGTGACGAGCGAGAATCCCCTTGTTCGCGAGTTCATTGAGTAGACAGCCGGAGATGGTTTCAACGGCCGGAGCAATCGTGTGGATACAATCACCCTTATCTGGTTATCGGAAACGGAGAAGCATGAATCGCGGGCGAACAGCATTTCTCGCAGCAATTGCCTTTACGCTCATGCTGCTTTGCCCACGCCTCGCTGATGCCTACTCCCTATTGACCCATGAGCAGCTGATTGATCTGACCTGGCAGGATTCGATTGTTCCGCTGTTGCTGAGCCGGTACCCGAATCTGACGAAGGCCGACCTGGATAGGGCGCGAGCCTATGCCTACGGCGGATGCGTGATCCAGGACATCGGATATTACCCATTCGGCGACCGCTCATTCTCCAATCTGACACACTATGTGCGTTCCGGAGATTTCGTTGTCAACCTCTTTCGCAATGCGCACGATGCGAATGAGCTGGCGTTCGCGATCGGTGCGCTTTCTCATTACATTGGCGACTCCGTTGGCCACGCCGAAGCTACAAACCTGGCAGTTCCAATCGAGTTCCCGAAACTCGGTGCCAAGTATGGCAAGTCAGTGAGCTACGCCGAGGGAAAACACGAACACGTTCAGACTGAGTTTGCCTTCGACATCAACGAGATCGCACATCATCGGGTGGCGCCGTTGCGATACCTGCGGCATATCGGGTTTCGGGTCTCGATGCGGCAACTTGCGCAGGCTTTCTACCAGACGTACGGACTGACGGAGAATTTCAAAGGCCGACGGAGGATCAATGTACGCGACTATCGCTTTGCGGCGCGGACCTTTATACCACGGATCGCTTATGCAGTGACGCTATTGCACCGCAGCCATGAACCACCCGACCCGAACACGCCGGAAGTCATTGAGCTTGAGAAGGAATCCGCAGCGGTGGCGAAGGAGAACGACTGGGATGCCTACCGGCGCAAGGCTGGGATTGGAACACATCTGCTTGCAGCGCTCCTTTTCATTCTTCCCAAGATCGGGCCGCTTGCATTGGTGAACGTCAAAGGCCCGACAATCCAGACCGAGGCCGATTATGCGCACAGCGTGGCTGTTTCGATCACGTCAATGCGCAGGATTCTAACCCGATATACGCCCGAAGCAGCGCGATTCAAAGGGCCCATTCGCCCCCTCGCCAGCCTGACGCGGCCGTATACCGGCCAGACTGGCCGCCGCGATCCGAATCATCCGCTGCCGAACCGCGACCTGGATACGGGCAGGGTGGTGCGTGCAGGCGGGTATCCTCTAACGGATTCAACCTACGCCGACCTTCTGCACAAACTGGTTCAAAATCCGACGCAGCCGATTCCCCCCGGGATCAAGGAAGACGTCCAGAAGTACTACTCCAATCTCGATCTGCCGATCACGACCAAGCGTGATCCGGACCATTGGAAACAGGTTCTCACGGACCTGAATACAATTGCGGGAATGCCAACCAGTACTCGGCCGGCTCCGCTTCTGAACTTTGGATCGGATGAAGGCGACGAATAGATGGTTTCGGGTGCGTAACTACGGATTTGGAAGTTGCAGCATCCAAGCTGCCAGGAACGGAAGGTAAGTTCGTTCAGGGCAGGGCCCCCATGTCGACAACCGAAATCGTCTTAGATCCAGTCGAGTCTTCCAAACTAGCCGGACTACGCTACGTCACCGATTCCGCCCCGGGCATCACGCGGCGCCGAAGGGGCAAGAGCTTCCAGTACTTCGATCCTGAAGGAAAGCCTGTTCGGGATAAGGAGGTCCTGGCTCGGATCAAGTCACTCGTGATTCCACCGGCATGGACGGACGTATGGATATGTACGCGCGCCAACGGGCATCTGCAGGCGACGGGCCGCGATGCGAGGGGGCGGAAGCAGAGCAAGTATCATCCGCGCTGGCGCGAAGTGCGGGACGAAACGAAGTACGAACGGATGAAGCTCTTCGGGGAAACCCTGCCGGTAATCCGGGAGCGTGTGGAGCAGGATCTGGGACTTCCAGGTTTGCCCAAGGAAAAGGTGCTGGCTACGATCGTGCGCCTCCTGGAAACGACCTTCATTCGCATCGGTAACGAAGAATATGCGAAAGAGAACAAGTCATACGGGCTCACGACACTTCGGAACAAACACGTCGACGTGGAAGGCGCTACTGTTCGGTTCAAATTCAAGGGCAAGAGCGGCAAACAGCATGTCATCGATCTAAGCGACCGCCGGCTGGCACGGATTGTGAAGAAGTGCCTCGATCTCCCGGGTTATGAGCTATTCCAATACATCGACGAAGACGGCTCGCTGCACACGGTGGACTCCTCAGATGTGAACGAATACCTGCGGAACATAACGGAACAGCCTTTTACGGCAAAGGACTTCCGCACCTGGGCTGGCACGGTGCTGGCCTGCCTTGCGCTGCGTGAATGCGAAGCCTGTGAGACGCAGACGCAGGCGAAGAAGAACGTCGTGGAAGCGATTAAGAAGGTTGCCGAGCAGCTTGGAAACACTCCGGCGGTTTGCCGCAAGTGCTACGTTCACCCAACTGTGCTGGAAACTTACATGACCGGGGAACTGATCAAGACGCTGGAAGCGGCTGAGAAGAAGATGAGAGCAACCCAGCACTCGCTTCGCGAAGAAGAGGTGCAACTCATGTTCCTGCTCGAAGGGCGGCTAAAGGCGGCGGCGTAAATCGAGTTGCACGGACAACTGAACCTGGTCTGACCACGATTATGAGATCGTGGGGCGGACATTAATCTATCCGGGAGACCTCACAGCCAGTAGGCCACCCTTCGTTCTATACTTCCCGTTTCGAAAGACAAGTAGAACGGGAGTGTCGAATGATTTCACTTCGCAACTGCTGTATTGTGCTTGCGATCATCGTTGTTTCCTTTCCGAAGCTGGTGCCGGCACAGGAATCGACCGTAACGCTCGGCAAGCGCGAGAGCATTCAATCCAAGATTCTGGGCGAAAAGCGCGAGATCCTTGTCTCAGTGCCGAAGCAGGCGAAACCAAATATGCCGCTGCTGATCGTACTTGACGGCGAATGGACGTTCGGCAACGTCGCGGTTGTGGTCAATCACCTGACAGGGAATGGCCGGCTTCCTCCTATGGTGGTCGCTGGCGTCGTAAATACGAACCGCGGGCGCGATCTCTCGCCAGCCTTTGAAGGCTCCGAATTTACTGCTGGCCCTTCGGACAAGTTCCTCACATTTCTCGCGGACGAGTTGATTCCGCAGCTCACGTCTGAGTATTCGCTCGGCAAGTATCACATCCTTGCAGGCCATTCGAATGCCGGGATGTTCTCGCTATACGCATTCATCCGGCGGCCCGAGCTGTTTCAGGCGAACCTTGCAATAAGCCCGAGCTATGGACTTGACGATAAGTTCGTCGCGCTCCTCAGTGCGGCGATTGCGAAGCCTGCATCGCGCCCCAGGTTCGTGTTCATCGGAGCGGGCGGGGAGGAGGAGGCTGACATCTCGGTGGGCGCCCTGCGGTTTGCGAAGACGTTTGAAGGCAGTCCGAATGCGGATATTGAATATCATTACGAGGTTTTTCCCGGTGAGACTCACGGCACAGTCGGACTGCGTGCATTCTATCGCGGGCTGGAATTGCTTGCTGATCCGGATCCGCACGTATCCTACGGTCCAGCGCGCTATTTAACTGAGGCGCAGCGACGGCGCCACGCATGGGTGAGGCGGTTTGGGTCAGCTTATGCGGACGACAAGCTCCCGCAGTATTCTGCCGCGCGACCGATCCTCGATGCTCTGAATGGGAACAACACTGATATCGCCGCATTCTGGAACGGACTTCAGGGGGAATATTCAGACGACTTCCGGTTCGACTCGGTCGAAAGACAGAATCTGATGGCATCGCTGCAGGCGTCAGGCCGTAAAGATGATGTGGCGCGGTTGCGAGCGATCCCTGGATTCGGTGCACAAGCAGGGCCGCTCAACACCTACGGCTCCAACGTCGACTTGAACACCGGACTTGTCGCACTGCTTCCGCTGAACGGCTCCGCTGTAGACGTCTGTCATCCTGACGCGAAAGCGATCATTCATGGAGCGACAACAGCACCGGATCGACATGGCCGGGCAGGTATGGCATACAGCTTCAATGGATCTGGCGCCTATATTGAGTTCCCGAAAAATGCTGACTACGACAATGCCGGATCGACCTCTGTGACTGCCTGGGTGAAGCCGCACAAGCCGGCAGCGTATTCGGCATGGGTTTCTCAGGTGGGGCCAAGATGGGGCTCACAATGGCGGCTAGGGTTTGGACCTAACCCAACCGCGCAGTGGGGCGCGACAACGTTTGGAACACGTTGGACGGACTATTGGGTGAATGGCGACGGTCTGGCAGTCGACAAGTGGGTGCATACCGCAGCAGTGTTCGATCAAACCCTCGGTAAGCTACGGATGTATGTGGACGGGCGCGAAGTCCAAAGCCGGGATGATCTGGTGCCGTGGGGATCGAGTAGAGGGCCGATCCTGATTGGCGCTCAGCGGGATGATGGGCTGTACTTCACCGGCGACGTGGGCGAGGTACGCGTCTACCGGCGAGCGCTGAACAGTGCCGAGGTCGAGGCGATCGGCAAGGCTGAGACGGAGCCGACAGGCTGCAGGTAGCCCGCAGACTTGATCACCGACAATCGATTGCGACAGGAGTACACTGCTCTCCGTTTGAGCGACTAGATAGAGAAGGAGTCGTGTCATGGCTGCGAGTTTGGCTACTGCTTCCGGTATAGAACCACTGCCTAGGTTTGCTGCCTTGGATGGCTGTCACTGCATCAGCAGTTCCCTCGCCCGAATCTTCCATCACGCCGGGCACCCTATTTCAGAGGAGATGATTCTCGGTCTCGGTGCGGGAATGGGATTCGTCTACTGGCGGATGAAATTCGGCGATCAGGATTCCGTGTTTGTTGGCGGAAGGGCGAATCTCAAGAATTTCTATCAGGATCTTGGCCGACGCACGGGCGTGGCCATCGGAGAAAAGCAGACAGCAAGCTCCGCAAAGGCTGAGACGGAACTACTGAAGGCGCTGGGGGCCAAGCGGCCCGTGATGCTGGGCGGCGACATGGGATTGCTGCCCTGGTTTGACCTTCCGGCCGGCTATCACTTCGGCGGGCACACGTTTGTTGCTTGTGGATACGATGGCCGCGATACAGTACTGTGCTCCGATATCGAGCAAAAGGCTTCCGGCGTTAAGAAGGGGTTCTTCGCTCCGATTTCGCGCGAGCAACTCCGCAAGGCCAGGGGATCGCAGTTCAAGCCATTTCCGCCGAAGAATCTCTGGCTGGAGTTGGATTTCTCGGAATTCCATCAGCCCCGGCCGGAGGATATTGTGGCTTCGATCAAACAGATGGTCGATACGGAGTTGAATCCGCCGATCAAGAACTTCGGTGTACGGGGAATGCGCCATACTGCAAACGAGTTAATGAAATGGCCAGAACAATTCAACGAGCAACAGTTGCGGATGCAGTTGTTCAATCTCTACATCTTCATCGAGATTGGTGGCACTGGAGGCGGATGTTTCCGACCCATGTACTCCAGATTTCTGGCGGAGAGCGCGAAGATCGCCAGAATACCTGTTTTATATTCCGCTGCGGAAGCGTTCGCGAGGATCGGCGAGCGCTTCTCGGAAGTGGGCCTGCTCTTCAAGGACACTGTCGGAATGAAGAACATCGATGCTCGGATCAAGATCGCTTCGGCAGGATTCAAGGAGATTGCAGACATGGAAGAGGCTGCCTGCCGGTCCCTTGCAGAAAAGCTCTAGCGCTGGAAGTACGCCAGCCGAGTCTGCTAGCCTTGCAGGTTTGAGCAGGACAGAAATGGCAAGGTGCAATCATGGGTTTCAAATTCCAGGGCGTTGACTTTCTTCATCTCGACGCGACCTTCAGCGAAGACGAACTGCTGGTCAGGCGAACCGCGCGAGACTTCATTGAAGACAACGTAATCCCGATCATCGAGGAGTGCTACCGGACAGAGCGGTTTCCACGCGAACTTGTGCCAGTTATGGGCGAGTTGGGTTTCTTCGGCGCCACGATCGACGGCTACGGCTGCGCAGGAATGTCGAACGTCGAATATGGCCTGGTCATGCAGGAGATGGAGCGCGGCGACTCGGGCCTTCGCAGCTTTGTCAGCGTGCAGTCGGCGCTTTGCATGTATCCGATCTACACCTTTGGCTCGGATGAGCAGAAGAACACCTGGCTTCCTGCAATGGCTTCGGGCGAGAAGCTGGGGTGCTTTGGGTTGACGGAGCCGGGATTTGGATCGAACCCCGGAGGCATGACTACAGTAGCTCGCAAGTCCGGCGATGAGTACATCCTGAGCGGCGAAAAGATGTGGATTACCTCCGGCAATATCGCCGATATCGCGATCGTGTGGGCCAAGGTAGAGGACGAAGATAACAAGGTGCGCGGCTTCCTGGTCGAGACCGACCGACCGGGGTTCCGAGCGTATGAAGTTCATGGCAAGTGGTCGCTGCGGGCGTCTGTGACAAGCGGTTTGTCACTACAAGATGTACATGTACCGTCTTCGAATCTGCTGCCTGGAACCGGCGGATTGAAGAGCCCGCTGATGTGCCTGAATCAGGCACGGTATGGGATCAGCTGGGGCGCAATCGGCGCGGCAATGTCCTGCTACGACACGGCCCTGCAGTATGCGAAGGCTCGCAAGCAGTTCCACAATCAGCCCATCGCAAGCCATCAATTGGTTCAGGACAAGCTGGTGTGGATGGTGACAGAAATATCGAAGGCTCAGTTGCTCTCCCTCCAGGTTGGCCGGCTAAAGGATGCGGGGACGGTGGGCCATCAGCATATTTCAATGGCTAAGCGCAACAACGTCTGGATGGCGCTGGAGTGCGCACGCATCTCGCGCGATATCCTCGGCGCCAACGGAATCACCGAGGATTACCCGATCATGCGGCACATGATGAACCTCGAGTCAGTGAAGACCTATGAGGGTACGCACGACATTCACTCCCTGATTCTCGGACAGCACATCACTGGGCACGGAGCGTACTAGTCTCACGCGCATTCGCGAACAGGATGATCGACAAGGCGCGGCGGGGTTGGGCATAGTGTTAGCTATGCTCAACTCCATTCGTTTTCGTGGTTGCTGTAATCTGCGCGTTGTTGTGGTGGGCGCTGTTCTGACCGTCGTGGGTAGCACAGGTATGGGACAGCAGGCGGCTTCCAGTGAGGGGCCAATCGTGCTGCATGCGGCGCGGCTTCTGCAGGTGGATTCAGGATCGGTCATTCAGCCGGCAGAGGTTCTAGTTGAGGGGAATCGGATCAAGGCTGTCGGAACGAATGTTGAGCATCCCGCGGGGGCGAAGGTGATCGACTTTGGCAGCGCGACGCTGATGCCTGGGCTGATTGACGCGCATATTCATCTGTTTCTGCATCCCGGAGCGGAGGATTTGCAGACGGTGGAGGAGTCGGTGCCATGGCGCGTCATCCTTGCCGAGCAGGCTGCGAAGGACGACGTGATGGCGGGATACACTGCCGAGCGCGATATGGGGACGGAAGGCGCGGGGTCCGCGGATACGGCGATTCGCGAGGCGATCAACAAAGGCATTATTCCGGGGCCGCGTCTGCGGCTGAGTGGGAATGCGATCGACATTCTCGGTGGGCATGAGGATGCCAACAAATACAATCCCGCGCAGCATGTGCTATCGAATGCCGATTATGCGAACTCGGCGGAGCAGCTTGTTGAAGTGATGCGGGAGCAGCACAAGGAAGGGTCGGACTTCGCCAAGATCTATGAGACCGGCAAGGACCGGATGATTGACGGCGTGCTGCGAACGCCGTTTCAGTACACGGCGGCGCAGTTGAGCGCGGCGGTGGAAGAGGCGCGGCGGATGGGGACAACGGTTGGCGTTCACGCGATGGGGGAGCCGGGAACTCTCTATGCGGCGCAGGCTGGAGTGGCATCGATCGACCATGCCACTCAGCTGAGCGACGAGACGATCAGGCTGATGAAGGAGAAGGGGATCTTCGCTGTGCCGACGTTCACGATCTTCGACTACTTCGCAAAGCACCGTGAGTCGCAGGACCAGGCGGCCGCGGAGGCGGAGATGCTTCAATACAAGATCCGCGAGTTCAAGAAGCAGGTGGCGGCGGGTGTGCCATTTGCAGTCGGTTCCGACGTTGGCCCCTTCCCGCATGGGACGCAGGCGCGTGAGATGACGCTGATGGTTGAGTACGGCATGAAGCCGGCGGATGTGCTGAAGGCGGACCTGATCAACGGGGCGAAGTTGCTGGGCTGGGCGGGGCAGATCGGCGAACTGAAGGCCGGCTACTTCGCGGACATTGTTGCGGTGCCGGGGAATCCGCTGGAAGACATCTCAACGTGCGAGCACGTGAGCTTCGTTATGAAGGACGGGAAGGTGTTGCGGCAGTAGCAGCGTGCCTGGCTCTTCGGAGTTCGATCCTGCGGAGGGCGGTGAGGAAGCGCTGCGATTTCTGCGGAGCGAGCGAGTCCTCTACGGCTTTTCGATAGCCGCCGAGGTAGATCGAGTAGAGGATGGCGAGGGAGCAGCCGATGCCCCACAGGAAGCCGATGCAAAGGCCGACTACGGCATAGAGGCTCAGTTGACCCATACTTGCTCTTTCCTTTGCCGCCCTAGACGGCGACGGTGAAGGTGTCCTCGTTTCGGCTGACGGAGTGGTAGAGAGTGTCGCGCTCGATTGGAACGCGACCGGCTTCGGTAATCAGGCGGCAGAGTTCTTTGCGCGTCATGCCTTGCGGCGTGGTCGCGCCGGCGTCGTGGTAGATCTTCTCTTCGACAACGGTTCCGTCGAGGTCGTCGGCGCCGAAGCGAAGCGCAATCTGCGCGATCTTCGGAGTCATCATCTGCCAGTAGGCCTTGATGTGCGGGAAGTTGTCGAGGAGCAGGCGGCTAACTGCAATCTGGCGGATGTCGGTGAGGCCGGTGGTGACGGGGAGATGATCGAGCGGCGTGTTCTCCGGATGGAAAGCAAGGGGGATGAAGGTCTGGAAGCCGTTGGTTTCATCCTGGACATCGCGAAGCTTGAGGAGATGATCGACGCGGTCCTCATCGTTCTCGATGTGGCCGTAGAGCATGGTGGCGTTGGATTTGAAGCCGAGTTTGTGAGCGAGGCGCGCGGTGTCGAGCCACTCGCTGCCGTCGATCTTGTGGTCGCAGATGATGGAGCGGACACGCGTGGCGAAGATCTCCGCACCGCCCCCGGGCATGGAGTCGACTCCGGCTTCGCGCATCTTGATAAGCGTGTCTTCGATGGACAGCTTGGCGCGGCGGGCGAGATACGCAACCTCGACCATGGTGAAGGCCTTGATGTGAACTTTGGGGAAGCGCTGCTTGAGTCCGCGGACGAGGTCGAGGAAGTATTCGAGGGGCAGATCGGGGTGAAGGCCGCCAACGATGTGGAACTCCGTGACGGCTTCGCTGTAGCCGGAGGCCGCGGTCTGCCAGGCCTCTTCGAGAGCCATGGTGTATCCGGCCGGGTCGCCCTTTTTGCGGCCGAAGGCGCAGAGCTTGCAGGCGGCGACGCAGACGTTGGTTGGATTGATGTGGCGGTTCACGTTGAAGTAGGTGATGTCGCCGTGCATCCGTTCGCGTACGAAGTTGGCCAGCCAGCCTACGGCGAGGATGTCCTTCGAGCGATAGAGGGCGAGGCCGTCGGCAGCGTCGAGGCGGGTGCCG
>DATJEO010000110.1:0-23124 GCA_035496515.1 Occallatibacter sp. | reverse complement strand
ACGACAAGCTGAAAGAGGGTATAGAGGGCTTCTCGGGGGCGCTGGTGAACCTGGAAAAGTTGCTGGCAAAGAGGCTTGCGGTGCTGGAATCGCGGGCTCCCGCAGCGGTTTAGATTGCAAATCAATGGATCTACAGGGCAGCCTTCGGGCTGCCCTTTTCGCGCGGTTAAAGCTCTGATTACCTATGTTTGCCTGAGCGGCAGTAAAGTGATTTTGCTCACATCTCCGGTGCTACAATTCGTCTAAAGTTTCTTTCCAAGCAAGCAAATCCAGCGATAGCCGGGCACGGGTCCGGACTGCGCACGTTGCAATCCGATGACCTGTATAGTCAAGCTTCGTTTTGCCGGGGATCTCCTATGCAGGTGCAGCAGAGTCATCCGCTCGAGCCGTTCTTCCAGCAGGCAGTACGGAACAGCTATGAAGGGCGTTTAGGGCTTGGGCCGGAGATCACCGGCTATGTATCGCGGATGCTTTGCGATTTCTCAGAGCCTGATAGTTTGTTTCGTCTGCGTGATGCGAAGAACCGTCCGATCGAGCGCCTCGATGAGATGGTAAAGGCTTCGGATCCGATCCACGGCACCGCGCGTTCGTTCATCGCCGAGAGAACGATTCGCAAGTACATCGGCGATTACACGCTCTTTCTTGCGGGGATGTGCCCGGAAGCGATCGAACCGGATCCGAATGCAAATTCGAGCAGGCCGACGTTATCGGAGTTGATCCGTGTCGGCAAGGAGAGCTACCACATCGTCAGTCAGTTCAATGTATTCGAGTATGAGAAGGAAGCTTCGCTGTACGCGCAGCTCTCGTCGGTATTCGAACATTGCGTTCTTGGTCTCGCCATTGCCCGCAGGGATCTGTGGCGAACGCTAAACCCGCCAGCGCCCGTATATTAGGCATATTCATAAAGCACGAGCGGTTATTAAGGCAGTTCTACATAGGTAAGGCTGGTGGTTCGTACCCCAGGGGCAAATTTCAAGTTGCCTCTGGGGTAAACGATTTGCGGGCTTAAAGTTTGCAATTGCGCTTCTACTCTGCCAACTAAGTTGCTGCTGCCTCTTTCAAAAAGAGCAACATTTTCGCTACATTCTGTGTCAACACCATGTAAATAGGTGGCTGGCTTCCCCGGAGCTGCTCGCCGTTTCGCAAACCGGCCACTCTGAAACAGAAGCCGATTGCGCGCGAGTGCAACATGGGAGGTCGTTATGGAAGGCCAGCATCCTCTGAATCAGTCTCATCCTCTCGAGCCATTTTTCCGGCAGGTCGTTCGGAACAGCTACGAAGGCAAGCTGGGATTGCACGATCCTGACGTGACGGGCTATGTAGCTCACCTGCTTTGCGAGTTCTCTCAAACCGACAAACTCTACCAGGTTCGCGACGCAAACGGGCATCCGGTCGAAGAGCTGGAGGCGATGATCATCGCTGCAGATCCGGTGAACGGATTTGCGACCTCGTTCGACGCAGAGCGCGCGATGCGGAAGTACATCGGCGACTACGCGCTTTTCGTGGGAGGCATGTATCCCGAGGCCAACGTCCCGGGTGCGCGACGGAGGGGAATGCATCCCAGCCTGTCGGAGCTGATCCAGGCCGGGAAGGAGAGCTACTTCATTGTGAGCCAGTTCAACATGTTCGAGTATGAGAAAGAGGCGCCACTGTTTGCGCGGCTCTCTGATGGCTTCGAAAGGTGCATCCTGGGGCTATCGCTGGTGCGTGAAGAGTTGAGAAAGCGCAAGGCGCTGCCGGCGCCGGAAATGAATTGAGAGCAGGGACAGGGACAGAGGGACTAAGTCGGATGCCCCGGGGCGCAGTTACTCCGGGGCATTCTTTTTGCTGGATTCGTTTGGCTATTCGGACCAGACGGCTAGCACATTTCCCTGACCATCGGAGAAGTGGAATCGCTTGCCGCCCGGGAAGTCGAATGTGGGTACGACGATAGAACCGCCAGCTGCGACGATTGCATCTTGTGTGGCTTTCAGGTCTTGTGAGTAGAGAACAATTAGAGGAGCGGAATTGCTTTGGGTCTGTCTTGGCTCCCCTTTGCGGAAGCCGCCGTCGATGCCTGCATGGTCGCGGTCGAAGCTGACGTAGTCGGGACCGTAGTCCTGAAAGTTCCAGCTGAAAGCGCGTTCGTAGAAGGACTTCGTCTTGGCGATGTCAGTGGTGGTGAACTCGATGTAGTTGATCGCGTGGTGCTGCGCGGGTTCGCTCATGCGTGTCTCTCCTGAAGTTGTCTAAGGGTTGGGATGCGTTTCGTGGCGAGAACGGTGGGTACGATTGAAGCGCAAACGCACCATTCCCACGTGCTCCGATTGCGCCTCCATCCACATTCCCTCAGAAGCAGGAGAGTGCAGGTAGAGCCCGCCAATTCACCAATGGTCGCGGGCTGCCGAGGTACGAAGGAAACGTATCACACGCGGAAAGCGGTTGCAAAGCAGTTCGAGAGCATGATGGCATGAGTTGACCGCGTACGATTTCGAATGCTCGGGAGTGAGAGGAGCAGTCCAGATGAGTTTCCTGCGCAAGAGCCGTTATGCAATCGCACTGGCCGCTCTGTTTTCGATTCCATTCAGTGTCGAAGCGGCAAATCCGCGAAGCGGAAAAATCACGCTGCCAGTAATGACCGCGTTCACCGTGAAGCTGGATCAGGCTTTCAACGCCAGGACGTCCGCCAACGGAACGGGTTTTACGGCCTCTATCAAAGATCCTGTTCAGGTAGATGGCATCACCGTGATTCCGGCGAATTCATCGGCGGGAGGGCTGGTGAGCAAGGAGTTGGAGAGCGGCGTCGAAATGCAACTCAATTCTGTTTTCGTGAATGGAAGATTGTACCGGATCACCACGTCGCCGATTTCTTTGAACCAGAAGAGCAATCTGCGGGCAGGATCGACGATGACCTTCTACCTTGTGCTCTCGCTCAGTATTGCCAGGTGATGCACCGGTTGGTGAATCGACTACTGAAAGCGTCACTCGTGACCAAGGAGAATCGCAAAGCCTCCGGTGATGCTGCGGCCGGGCATAGCGACGCCACTGATCTCCTGATAGCCCGTGTTGCTGAGATTCTCGAAGCGGAGATAAGGACGGAGACGGCCTGATTTGCGGGAGCAAGCTAAATTCCAAACTGGATATGCCGTTCGCTGGTAACGCTGCGAAATTTGAACAGAATTGTGCAGGAGCCAATTGCGACGAACGACCCAATCCCATGTAGCGCGGATGTTGTTCACCGGGTAGTTGAAGACGTATTCGGACTGGAGTCCGTTGAGGGCGCGCTGTGCGCCGTTGAGACTTGTCCAAGCGATCTCGACGCGGTGGGAGTTCGCGGGAGCCCATGTCGCGGATGACTCAAATCCAGCGAAGCGAAGGCCGCTGAGATTCGCTGCATGCCACTTCTCCGCGGGAGAGGGACGGACGTAGTCGATTGCGTTGTGCTGCCGCGTGTAGAAGCCTGTCGCGGAGATGATGAGTTTCGCAGAGGGGCTCCAGTCGATTCCGCTGTCGACAGACCATGCCGATTCGGGCTTGAGGTTCGCATTTCCTACGGTGGACGGATCGGAGTAGTAGAGGTCGGTGTAGGTGGGAATGCGGAAACCGTATCCCGCGCTGGCGCGGAGTTTGAGTTGATGCGGCAAACGCAGACTGCCTGCGAGCTGGGGAGCAAAGGCGGGATCAATGCTTCCGGAAAAGATCTCTCCGCGCGCACCGGTTGAAATGTTCCAGCAGCTCTTGGCAGGGCGGAGGTCAAGATCGAGGTAGGCTGCGCCGCGATTGCGCGCGTGCCTGCCGAGATTGTTGCTGGAAATGCTGTCGCCATCGGCTTCAAGGCCGGCGAGCAGGAGCGAGTTTGCGGGGAGACTGAAATGGTGTCGCAACGAGGCTTGCCATGAGTCATCGACGTGATTGTTTTCGTAGATCGAGGGATTTGAGCGAATGAGCACGAAGTCGTCGCTGTGCCTGCGGTAGCCGAATGCTGCGGTTGTTGCGGAGCCTAATTCCTGGCGGGCGGAGGCGAACCAGCTCTTTGTCCGCTCCCAAGAGGAGAAGTTGCCATAGAACTGAGCGGCGCCGAAGGAGCGGTCGCTGGCGGCGACGAGAAGATCCGTGACGCCCAAGCGGGAGCCGATCCATGACTCGAGCGATGCGTCTTCGTTGCGGTAATCGCGATCGGGGATGAACCCAGTGGAGAAGTTTCGTGTACCGGTGACGCGCGCGCTCCAGCGATCTCGCGCGACGCCAGCAAGAAGAGACTCTTCGTTGGCGCCGAAACTTCCCTCACCTGCGCGCAGCAAAAGGGAGGAATGGGCCGGTGCGGAGGTGACGAAGTCGACTACCCCACTGAGCGCATCGGCGCCATGGAGAGTAGAGCCCGCTCCTTCGAGAATCTGAATCGAGTGCATTGCCTCGAGCGGAATGGGCAGATCAAGATTGTGGTGGGCGGTCTGAGCGTCGTTGATACGGAAGCCGTTGACGAGAACGAGCGTCTGGGCAAAACCGCCGCCGCGCAGGACGATGTCGGATTGTGCGCCGCCAGCTCCGCGCTGCTCGATGAACGCGGATGAGTCGCTGCGTAGAAGATCGAGCGGAGTTTGGACGGAGAGCAGGTTCGGCTCTACCGGGAGAACCTCGACGGAGCGGGATGATTCGGCGAGGGGAACGGGAGTTGCGGTACCAAGGACGACGAGGGTTTCGGTGGGGGCTTTCGGCGGGACTTGCTGCGGCTGACTGGCAGTGGGATTCTGCGAATTCGCTAATGCCGCCGCGCACAACAGGAGGGGAACTAGCAGGCATCGGGACGGAGACACAGCGAACGCGATCATGTTCTTGTCCAGGCGAAAGGATGAACTTAAATCAGAGGATGTAGCGGCTTAGGTCGTTGTCGCGGACGATGGAGGCGACCATCTGCTTGACGTATTCCGGCGTGATGGTGAAGACCTTCTCCGGGCCCGAGGCTGTCATGCGCTCGGCATACGGCAATGGCGCGCTTGACTCGTTAGCTCCGTCTTTCGTCAGTTCGGCGGCCTTGTCCTCACCGCCAGCCTGCCGGGCAATGTCAGGCGCGAGGAAGCTGACGTCTTCGAGAACGCGCTCCATGATGGTGTGCAGGCGGCGGGCGCCAATGTTCTCGGTGGTCTCGTTTACGCGGAAGGCGAACTCGGCCATTTCGCGAAGAGCTTCGTTCTGGAATTCGAGGCGAACGCCTTCCGTTTCGAGCAGCGCTGAATATTGCTTGGTTAGCGAGGACTTGGGCTCGGTGAGGATGCGCAGGAAATCGTCAACGGTAAGCGACTTCAACTCGACACGAATCGGGAAGCGGCCCTGGAGTTCGGGAATGAGATCGCTGGGCTTGGATACGTGGAATGCGCCTGCTGCGATGAACAGGATGTGGTCGGTTCGGACCATGCCGTAGCGCGTATTCACGGTGGTGCCTTCGACGATGGGAAGTATGTCGCGCTGGACACCTTCGCGCGAGACGTCAGGTCCATGTCCGCCTTCGCGGCCGGCGATCTTGTCGATTTCATCGAGGAAGACGATGCCGCTGGACTCAACGCGCTCGACGGCCGCGCGGTTCACGGAGTCCATGTCGATGAGGCGGCCTTCTTCTTCCTGTACGAGGTAGTCGAAAGCATCGCCGACCTTCATTTTGCGCTTCTTCGAACCGCCGCCAAAGATGTTGGGCAGCATGTCTTTGAGGTTCATCTCCATGTCTTCCAGGTTCTGGTTGGAGATGATGCCAAACTGGGGCGTGCCGCGTTCGCGAACATCCAGTTCTACGGTACGGTCGTCAAGCTTGCCTTCACGGAACTGCTGACGGAGTTTCTCGCGAGAACGCTGATAACCATCTGAGCCGGGTAGTGAAAGCTGGTTTTCCTGACCGCCTGGGGTCTGGGGAGGGGGCGGAAGCAGCAAGTCGAGAAGCCGCTCTTCGGCGTTCATCTCGGCTTTGTCTTCCACTTCTTCGAGACGCTCTTCGCGGACCATGTCGATGGAAATTTCGACGAGGTCGCGGATGATGGATTCGACATCGCGACCGACGTAGCCCACTTCGGTAAACTTAGAAGCTTCGACTTTGAGGAATGGCGAGTTGGTGAGTTTGGCGAGCCTGCGCGCGATCTCTGTTTTACCAACGCCCGTCGGCCCAATCATGATGATGTTCTTGGGCATGATGTCGTCGGCGATGTCGGGCGGCAGCTTCTGGCGGCGCTGGCGATTGCGCAGAGCGATGGCGACGGCGCGCTTAGCGGGGCGCTGGCCGACGACGTGCTTGTCGAGTTCGGCAACGATCTCGCGGGGGGTCAACTCGTCGAGCGAGAGGTCCTGTTCTTCGGCGGATGCGGGAAGATAGATGGCCATGACGGCGGTTAGCCCTTCAGTTCTTCGTAGGTGACGCGATCGTTGGTATAGATGCAGATGTCGGCGGCGATCCTCATGGCTTTTTCAGCGATCTCGCGTGCGCCGAGTTCCGTGTTCTCCATCAGGGCGCGAGCCGCGGCAGTGGCGTAGCTTCCGCCCGAACCGATGGCTGCGATAGGCTCGTCGGGATCGATGACGTCGCCGGAGCCGGAAAGTAGGAATGTCTGGCCCCTGTCGGCGACGACGAGCAGCGCCTCCAGGTTGCGCAGCATCTTGTCAGTGCGCCAATCTTTGGCGAGTTCGACAGCGGCGCGGTTCAGGTTGCCGGCATATTGTTCGAGCTTGGCCTCGAAGCGCGTGAACAGGTTGAAGGCATCGGCAGTGGACCCGGCAAAACCGGCGAGGATCTTCTCCTGGTATAGGCGGCGGATCTTCTTTGCTGAGTGCTTCAGGACGTGATCCTGCATCGTGACCTGTCCGTCGGCGGCCATGACGACCACGCCGTTGCGGCGCACGCAGATTACGGTTGTGGAGCGGATGCGGCGGCAGTCGGCGGACCCGGAATTCTTGCTCGTGCTCAAAGCCAAACCCTCAGAAAACAAGACTTCCGGCGAGCCGGAAGCCTTGAAAAGCGTACTTAACAAGTATAGGACATCGAACGTCAGAGGCTTGGCCCCGCTCATCGCGAAAGGCCGCGATGAATGGGGCACAGACCAGCTCATCTTATCGCTGCCAGACCAGCTTTCCGGATCGCACGACGGCGTGCACCCGCGAGAAGTTTGTCAGATCGGTAGCGGGATCGGCTTCGAGGATGGTGAGGTCGGCTAGTTTGCCTGCGGTCACGGTTCCCTTCGAGTCGGCGACACCCATGCGGAATGCAGGATTGATGGTGAGCATTCCGAGGACGGTTTTGAAGTCGAGGCCGCTTTTGCCGAGTTCAGAAAATTCTGTTTCGGTGGAGTAGTCGGTCATATAGCCCACGTCGGTTCCAAAGATCAGCGTGCCGCCGAGCTGGTGGAATTGCCCGACCTCGGCGCGCATGGGGTCCATGTAGTGCGGGTCGCTCGTTACAGTTGTGGTGAACATCTTCAGGGTCGGGATCATCGCCATGTTCTTATCTATGGCGGATTGCAGAAGCTCTGCATCGACGCCGCGGGTGTCGTCAGCAGCGTGGGCGAGCACGTCGACTCCGCTGTCGATTGCGACCTTTGTCCCGGCGAGGTTGGAAGGATGTGCGAAGACGAGCTTGCCATTCAGGTGTGATTCTGTGACGGCGGCGCGGGCGATTTCGACAGGCATAGGCAGCACACGGCCGCGCTCGACCCATGAACCCGTGAAGAGCTTGGTGACGTCAGCTCCGGAGGCAAGATTGCGCCGCACAATGCTGGTGGCTTCAGCAGGCGTCTCGGGCTGAGGCATCAGTGCCTGGATCCAGCGAGGCAGCGTTTCCTTCAGATAGAAAGGAATTCCGTGCGGCGGATAGAGTCCGGTGCCCGCGGAATAGATGTAGGGTCCGGTGAGTTCACCTTTCTCGATGCGCCGGCGCGTGGAGAAGGTATCGGCGGGGTTGGAGCCGAGGTCGACCACGGTGGTGAATCCTCGGCTGAGGAACATATCAGCGAGCTGTGGGTTGAGGGTCGCGGCGGATTTCCAGTTGGCCATCGACCACTTGGGCTCGGTGAGGTGGACGTGGGCGTTCCAGAACCCGGCGGCAACCACGCATTGGTCGCACGGGATGAGGGTAGCGTCTCCCGGAACTGGAATCCCCTTCCCTACCGCCGCAATTAGGCCGTCTCGGATGAGCACTGTGCCGTCGTCGATGGGAGGATCGTTCGGAGAAACGTAGATGCGGGCGTGCTCAATGGCCAGCGTGCCTTTTGCCAGCTTGAGAGGCGGATGGGATCCATGGCGAGGATAAATCTGGATGAACCAGATTCCAGCGCAGGCAATGACAATCAGGACCACTAAAAGCGAAAGAAGACGGAAGATCCATCGGCGCATGCTTTTCTCACCTGTTCAGGATCATACGCAACGCAGGTTATGTGGTTCCGTCACAGCCAGTTTGACGCACCTGAGGCAAGCCACTAGCTTTGAAGAGGGACGGGAGGCGTCTGCCCGTGCCCGGAGGAGCAATGATGCAGAGAAACCTGCCGGGGAGGCTGTCCGTAGCGGCAGCGATCTTTGCGGCCCTGTTTTTCTCCTGCGCGGGGTTTTCGCAGGATCTGAAGAGCTTCGAGCAGCGCATCACGACCAAAGTGCTGCCGAACGGCCTGACTATTCTGATCTGCGAGCGTCCTGAAGCGCCGGTGTTCAGCTACACCACCTTTGTGGATGCCGGGGACGTAAACGATCCCTCGGGCGAGAGCGGACTTGCGCATATGTTCGAGCACCTGGCGTTCAAAGGGACCAGCGAGATCGGAACGAAGGATTACGCCGCCGAAAAGGTCGCGCTGGACAACGTCGAGGCAGCAAACAACGCACTCGAAGCCGAGCTGCGCAACCCCGCCGGCTCAAATCCGCAGAAGGTCGCCGAATTGCGGAAGGCTTTCGATGATGCACAGAAGGCGGCGCAGAAGTTTGTTATCCCGAATCAGTTCACCGAAGTGGCGCAGCGCAACGGGGCGCACGACTACAACGCATCGACCGGGCTGGATGAGACCATGTATTTCTGGTCGATGCCGCAGAACCGGCTTGAGCTGTGGGCCTGGCTGGAGAGCAGCCGCCTGGTGGATACCGTTCCACGCGAGTTCTACAAGGAGCGCTCTGTTGTGGAAGAAGAGCGGCACATGCGGACGGACTCTAATCCGGAGGGCCGTCTCATTGAGCAGCTAATGGCAACCGCGTACGTGGCACACAATTACGGTCGCAGTGGAGTAGGCTGGCCGAGCGAACTAAGCCAGATCACCGCGACGGAGGCGATGGCATTCCACAAGAAATACTATGTGGGATCGAACATTGTGGTGTCCGTCGTAGGAGATGTAAGGGCATCTGAGGCAATGCCCATTCTCGAGAAGTACTTCAGCAAGGTCCCAGGTGGCCCGAAGCCGCTGGAGATGACGACGGTGGAGCCGAAGCAATTCGCGGAAAAGACAGTGGTACTGAAAGACGCGGCCCAGCCGATTTATGTAGAGGTCTATCATCGACCCAATTACAGGAGCCCGGACGATGCGGTGTACGACGCGATAAGCGACATCGTGTCGAATGGGCGCGTGTCGCGTCTGTATCGCAGTCTCGTGCGCGATCAGCAGATCGCAGCCGTTGCAGCGGGGCAGAGTTCGTTCCCTGGCGATAAGTATCCGAGCCTCTATTTATTCTTCGCAGCGCCGCTGCCGGGACACACCTCGGCGGAGATGGCGACCGCGGTTCGCAAAGAAATCGAGAAGCTGAAGACGACGGATGTGACTGACGGGGAGCTTGCAATGTACAAGACGCGGACGCGAGCAGACCTGCTGCGCGGGCTGGCTGACAACCAGGGACTCTCCAATGCTCTGGCACAGTACCAGGCGCGTTTTGGCGACTGGCGGGAACTTTTCCGGCAGCTCGATCGCGTGGACAAGGTGACGAAAGCAGATATCCGGCGCGTCGCGAATGAGACCTTTGTGGCGTCGAACCGCACGGTCGGGGAGATCGATACCGCGGCTCCGTCCGCCCCAACAGGTCCGGCAAAGAACGAGGGAGGCCAGAAGTGAGACAGAGAGATCAGAGATTAGAGATCAGAGATCGATTGATCTCGCGATTTGGTCAGCTTGTTCTCACCTCCGCGTGCTTCCTGTTGCTCGTTCCGGCGTTGACTGCACAGGAGAGTAAGCCATGGGAGAAAATTCCGATCCCACCGCTGCATCAGTTCAAACCGCAGCAGCCTAAACGCATTGCGCTGAAGAATGGCATTGTCCTCTTCCTGCAGGAAGATCATGAGCTGCCCTTTGTCTCAGGGTCAGTGCTGATCCCCGGAGGCTCACGCGACGAGGATCCGGCGAAGTGCGGGCTCATCGATATCTACGGGCAGACCTGGCGGACCAGCGGCACGGAGAAGATGAATGGCGATGCCATGGATGACCTGCTCGAGGCGAAGGCCGCGCATATTGAAACCGGCGGCGATCTGGACTCGACTGCCTTGTCGTGGGAGTCTCTGAAGGCCGATACGGACCAGGTTTACGATCTGGCGATGGAGCTGCTCTTCCACCCGAAGTTTGACCAGCAGAAGTTGCGTCTTGCGCAGCAACAGGTGGCAACCGGCATTGTCCGCCGCAACGACGATGAAAACCAGATAGCCGGGCGCGAAGCAGTGAAGCTCGTTTACGGGGCCAGCAGTCCGTATGCGCGCCAGCCGGAGTTGTCGACGATCTCAAAAGTCACGGTCGCCGATCTTCAGGGCTGGCACGATCGGAGCCTCGGAGGCAAGCTGATCGTTGCCATAAGCGGCGACTTCGATTCCGCGGCGATGGAAGCCAAGCTACGGGCGACTTTCGAGAAGCTGCCCACAGCGAAACCAAATACTGCACGGCACGATGACGTCGCGGGACCGAAGCCGGGTGTCTATTTCATCAATAAAGAGGATGTGAACCAGTCGAGCGTGCAGATAGTCGGCGTCGGGCTCGACCGGCACAATCCGGACATCCCGAGCGTGGCGATGATGAACGACGTTTTCGCCGGCGGCTTTGCAAGCAGGCTTTTCCAGGTCGTTCGTACGCAGCATGGGCTTGCTTACGCAGTTGGCGGCGGGCTGTCGTTTGCGTGGGACCATCCGGGAACCTTCGCCGCGGTGGTGATGCCGCGCAGCGACAAGACGGTCGAGGCGATCCAGCGGACATACGATGTTCTTAACAGCCTCGTGAAGGAACCTTTCACTGAGGAGGAGCTGAAGCGCGCAAAGGACAACATCCTGAATTCCTTCCTGTTCCGGTACGACACAAAGGACAAGGTGCTGGCAGAGCGCGTTCGGCTTGAGTTCTACGGCTACCCGCCGGACTACCTCGAGACGTACAAGGCCGCGCTTGAGAAGGTAGCGATTGCCGACCTGAATTCCGCGGCGAAGAAGTACATTCACCCGGACAAGTATGCGGTGCTCGTTGTCGGCAACAAATCTGAGATCACGCCTGGGCTGGATGCGCTGAAGATGGGGCCGGTGCATGACATTGACATCACGATTCCGCAGCCGGGCGGTCCGCCAGCAGCCGGCGGTGAGGCGGAGAAATAAGGGTGAGCAAGAATACGGAAAACCAGCCGAACACAAAACTCGCTGTAGTCGTCATGGCTGCGGGCAAGGGCACGCGCCTGAGAACGCGCCGGCCCAAGGTGCTGCACGAGGTTGGCGGTAAGGCGCTGCTGAGCCATGTCATCGCGACCGCATCCAGGCTGGCGGAGAACGAAGACATCTACGTTGTCATCGGGCACGAAGCGGAACGTGTTCGCAAAGCTGTCGGCGGGACAGGCGTGCAGTTCGTGGAGCAGAAACACCAGCGCGGCACGGGGCACGCCATTCAGTGTGCTGGTGCTGCGATCGCGAAGTATGACCACATCCTGGTGCTCTCGGGCGACGTGCCGTTGGTCAGCACGGAAACGCTCAGTCACCTGATGACCATGCATCTGGCACAGGGCGCCGCGATGAGTATCTTGAGTGCCCTGCCGGAGAACCCGTTCGGCTACGGACGGGTGATTCGGAGTTCTCCTGACCGGTCGGAGGTGGATGCCATCGTCGAGCAGAAGGCATTGAAGCAGGAGCAGCTGAAGATCGGAGAAATCAATTCCGGTATCTACGCATTCAAGACTCAGCCCCTGCTCGCGCATATCAGCAGGCTCTCAAGTGACAATCCGCATGGCGAGTTCTACCTGACGGACATGGCGGCGCACCTGAAAGCCGCTGGCGAGAAAGTTGTCGCGCTGCAAGCTGCCGATGCGGAAGAGATACAAGGAGGAAATACTATTGCAGAACTGATGGCGATGGACGCGAAGATACGTCTGGCAACTACGAGCCGTCTGATGGCGGCAGGCGTGTCGATATTTCGGCCGGAGACGTGCGTAATCGACGCGGACGTCGAGGTTGAGGCGGACACGATCATCGAACCGTTCGTGCAGTTGCTGGGGAAGACAAAGATCGGCACCGATGGGCACATTCGGTCCTACAGCGTGATCGAGAACTGCACTCTGGGCAACGACGTCCTGATTCGCCAAGGCTGTGTGCTGGCCGACAGCACGGTGGCGGATGGGGCAAGGATCGGTCCATTCGCGCATCTCCGGCCGGGAAGCGAGATCGGACAAGATGCCCACGTGGGCAACTTCGTGGAGACCAAGAAGGCGAAGCTCGGGAAAGGGGCGAAGGCCAACCACCTTACCTATCTCGGGGATGCGGAAGTCGGAGCGGGGTCAAACATTGGGGCTGGGGTGATTACCTGCAACTATGACGGCGTGAACAAGCACCAGACCCGGATCGGCCAGGGAGCCTTTGTCGGAAGCGATTCGACGCTGGTGGCGCCCGTGGCGATCGGAGATGGAGCTTATGTGGGGGCGGGGTCCTGTATCACCAAGGACGTGCCGTCTGGTGCGTTGGCGGTCGGGCGGGCGAGGCAGATTATGAAAGAGGGTTGGGTTTCGGCGCGCCGTGCTCGGCGAGAAGAAAAGAACGACTGAGAGCAGCTGAGTGGGCGGATTTCAGAGCGAAACGCCCCGTTGATCGTGTGTCCGAGATCAGTACAAATCCCGGTGGAAAGATATACCACTTTAGTACTTTGGTACTTTAACAAGAAGGGCTTGCGCCACCGCTGGGGTAAGCGTAAGTTCTTGATACGTTCTCAGGGCCCTGTCTTGACGCTGTTCCGGATTGACACAATGAAATCCCGCTATGTTGCTTAAATGCCTTTAGGCGGGGGTGCAGTGCCGGAGTATCTCACGCAGAAACCCCTGAAGACGATGAATCTCTCTGTAGCCTAAGAGAGCCGTTTTCATCAATTTGAGAGATAGCGCGTGCCTATAATGAGATTGCCCCGCCGACGTTGGACTGAGCACTGGCGGGAAGCCGGGAAGGACACAGGGTTGACAAAGGCGCAGCAAGACGCCTCCCAGCGAGCGATCGTCATGGGCGCGGAGTCACGACCGAAGAAGAAGGCGCGAACATCGGCACGCATTCTTATCGTGGATGACGAGGCGCATGTTCGCTCCATGATTGCGGCGACCTTGGAGCGCCAAGGCTACGAGGTGATCCTGGCCTCCGGTGGCCGCGAGGCAATGGATGCCATCGAGCAGGAGTCGTTCGAACTCATCCTGACCGACATCGTGATGCAGGATGGGAACGGGCTGGCGCTGCTGGAGCACATCCACGCCGAGAGCCCGAATCTTCCGGTGATCATGGTTACGGCGATTCACGACATCAGCGTAGCGATTGACTCCATGCGCCGCGGCGCCTACGACTATGTTCTGAAGCCCTTCGAACGCGAGCACTTGATGGCCACGGTGCAGAGGGCGCTGGAGCACAGGCAGGCTCTGCAGGAGAGCCGGACTTACCAGCAGAATCTGGAGCAGGTGGTGCGAGCGCGCACCGAAATGTTGCGCCAGGCTATGGAAGATCTGGAGCACTCCTATGATGTAACGCTCGAAGCCCTGGGCGATGCACTCGATCTGAAGGATTCTGAAACAGAGGGCCACTCAAAGCGTGTGACGGCATACACCATCGCGCTGGCGCGAGCCATGGGGATCTCGCCGGCGGAGATCAAGGTGATTGCGCGCGGCGCGTTCCTGCATGACATCGGGAAGATGGCGATTCCGGATTACATCCTGCGCAAGCCGGGCAAGCTGACTCCGGAAGAACAGGAAGTCATGCGCGAACACTGCGCACGCGGGTACCAGATGCTGCGCAAGATTCCCTTCCTCGCTGAGGCGGCGGAAATCGTCTTTACGCACCAGGAGCACTACGACGGCAGCGGTTATCCGAGCGCGCTGAAGGGCTCTGCGATTCCCATTGGGGCACGCATCTTTGCTGTTGCGGACACTCTGGATGCAATCACGAGCGACCGCCCGTATCGCGAGGCGCGCACCTTCGATGCGGCTCGCGAAGAGATCATTCGCTGTTCCGGGACGCAGTTCGATCCGGCAGTTGTGGAAGTCTACCTGAAGATCCCCAACGAGCTATGGCTTGAGCTGCGGTCAGAGATTACCGGGCAGAACCATCGCTTCTCAACATTCGACCTTCAGCACCCGCTGAACCCGTCTGCGAAGAAAGACCCGAACGATCCGGACGATCCGGAAGCAGCCGCACCGTTAGTGCGCAAGTAAGAACACCTGTTCAGGATGCGCGCTGGAGAGACTCACGTTCCGCTTCCTCGCGGAATGACCGGGGAAGGTCTTCCTGATTAAACTCGACGCCAGCAGCTGAGAGTTCACGCGCCGTCTTTTCGAGCGAGGCCCTCTTGGTGAGCAGATTGCTCTCAGCCTGCTCGCGATCCTTTGGAGAATCGAAGGTGCCGTGTTTCCGGAGATCGGCCAGTTTGCGATCGTAGAAGTCGATTTCCTGGTGAACAGATTTGAGAAAGTATTTATCGCGGGGGGCAGCGGATTTCTTCACGGGGACTCCTGAATGCGGGGAAAATGAATAAAGGCGGCCGCAAACGACCGCCTCTACTTAGATGCAGGTTCGTTCAGCCTAGGCGGGCCGGACGTTCTCTGCCTGGAAGCCTTTAGGGCCTTTCACGACGTCGAAAGTGACTGGCTGGCCTTCCTGAAGGCTGCGGAAGCCATTTGCCTGAATTGCGGAGAAGTGCACAAACACATCATCGCCATTAGGACGGCTGAGGAAGCCGAATCCCTTCGCATCGTTAAACCACTTAACTGTTCCCTGTTCCATTTGAACTTGTTCCTTAGATTGATGTACCGCCGAACACAATTTGGAATTGATTGCGTGTAGCGGTTAGCGGAACAAGCAAGAAGACCAGATCGGATTCTTCGATCTCTTTCAGTTTAACACGATATGGGACGGCGATTCAGAGCCCAAGCCAGCCTGCACAGCCTGAAGGAGATGCGGCGAGTTCGCGAGATCCAAGAAAAGATCTAGGGGACGATGAGCAGCGTATCGATTGGCGGCGGCGGTATGACTTCCGGAAGCTTATCGATGAGCTGAGGGCTCTTGGCCATTTCCACGAATACTTTGTTGATGGTGTCTTCTGTCCTTGTTGAATCAATGTGCAGCTTGCGGACGGCGCGCATAACTGCCGACGCCAGAAGAAAGCGGTTATGTACCTGCAATCCGGCGGAGTAGACCAGATCAGAACGCATGTTTCCTCGTTTCCCGATTCCCGTTATCAAGCATTTGCTTCCGAGCCATGTCCAGTTGCCGAAGCGGCAGATGTCAGCGAAGGATAGGCCCATTCGATGCTGACTGGCGTTGAGCGGGGCGAGGAGGGTAACGAGTAGAGCGTTGAAACTACTTTCCCGCTGTTAACAGCATACGCCTTCCAGAGAGTTCTAAGCGCGCACCGACTTTCCCGGTGCTTTGTTTCGGCGGCTCCGCCATGTGGCACAGCTGAGAGTATGCTTGAGTCTGGTCGGGACAGACGCCTATGAACGAAGATGCATCTACCCCGGAAGATCTGGGTTCTGAGCGAGACTCGGACGGACTGAACGCGGCTGAAGGTCGCGGCGCATCTGAAGCAGAGGCGGCTCTCGAGATCGAGCCGGATGTCGCTGATCGGGATATGGATGGCAGTATCTCAAATTCGCCGGCTCTGACAGTCGAGGGAGTAGCTGAACACAACCAGTCTCCTTCACTCCCCTTCCCTGTCGTTGCTTTCGGGGCATCTGCGGGAGGACTTCAGGCGTTCAGGGAAATTCTAGAGAACCTGGATCCCAACACGGGCATGGCGTTTGTGCTGGTTACGCACATGGCGCCGGACCAGAAGAGCTTTCTTTCGGAAATCGTTGAGCGCTACACCAGAATGCCCGTCTCACACATTGAAGACGGTACGCGGCCCGAGCCTAACCATCTGTATGTGCTGCTCCCCAATCAATTTGCGTCGTTGAGCAACGGAGTTTTCCATGTGAAGCCCCTGCCGGAAGGTGAACGGTTCCCGAAGACGATCGACCAGTTCTTCTATTCCCTGGCGGCAGACCAGAAGAATCATGCCATTGGCGTAGTGCTTTCCGGTGCTGACGGCGATGGAGCCCTGGGCCTGAAGACGATCAAGGGAGAGGGTGGCATCGCGCTGGTACAAAGCCCGGATTCAGCGGTACAAAGCGGAATGCCGCTCAGCTCGATCGCTGCCGATCACGTTGACCTTGTGGTACCTCCCGCCGAGCTGGCAGTCGAACTGGCACGACTGGCGCATCAGTTCAGCATTCCCCAGATGCGTTCGCTGGATGAAGGCGAGATTTCGCCGGATGAGGAACAGTCTTACAAGAAAATCCTCCAGTTGCTGCGCTCGCTTTCAGGACTCGATTTGCGTCAGTTCAAGCCGGAAACAGTCAGGCGCCGCATCGCTCGGCGAATGCTACTGCTGCATATGGATCATCTGGGTCAGTACCTGCGCTTTCTGCAGGTAAGAGCGGATGAGCTGAGAACTCTGCAGCAAGACGTTTTGATCAATGTCACGCGGTTCTTCCGTGATCCTGGTTTCTGGGATTCGCTGAAAATGACGGTGCTGCCGATGTTGATGGAAGAGCGCGCTCCGGAACGGCCAATCCGCATCTGGTGCGCGGGGTGTTCGACAGGGGAAGAGGCGTACTCGCTGGCCATCACCATTCTTGAATACCTGTCGCATAGCGGGCTGGATACACCAATCCAGGTGTTCGGGACTGACGCCAGCGACTCTTCCATTGAAACCGCGCGCAATGCCATCTATCCGGAGACCATTAGCGCCGAAGTCTCGCCGGAGCGCCTGCGCCGGTATTTCGTCAAAGTGGATCGCGGATACCAGATATCCAAGCGGGTGCGCGATTTATGCATTTTTGCGCGTCAGAACCTGGCCAGTGACCCGCCGTTTTCGCACATCGACATACTGAGCTGCCGCAACGTGATGATCTATTTCAGCCAGCCATTGCAGCGGCAGGTAATGCTCACCTTCCACTATGCCCTGGAGCCGGGCGGCTACATGCTGCTGGGCATGTCAGAAGGTCTGCGCGACTACGGAGACGCGTTTGCCACTGTCGATCGCAAACACAAGATTTACACGAAGACGGGCAACAATCTGCCCTATAACTATGAGGCACCTCGCCATTACTCCATCCGCACTCAGGATCTTCCCAGAGGCCCGCTGACCGGAAGAGAAAACGCCATGTGGCCGGAGCTTGAACTGCAGCGCGCCGCCGACCGCATCGTGCTGGCTCGGTTTGGTCCCCCGGGGCTGGTGGTGGACGATCGCATGAACGTATTGCAGTCGCGCGGGCAAACGGCACCCTACATGCAGATCACGCCGGGAGCCGTAAGCTGGAACCTGCTGCGCGTGCTGAAGGAGGACCTGGTCAAGGAGACGCGCACCGCGGTGCAGCGCGCGATCGAAGATCTTGTACCGACGTCAGCGGTTGCGCGCCTCCTCGACGAGCAAAAGAACGAACAGAAGATCAAGATCGACGTGCTGCCCATAACGGGCGTGACCATGCGGCCGCGCAGCTTCCTTATTCTTTTCGAAAACATTGCGGATGGCGAAGTTATCGCGAGCCCGGAGTTGCCTGCACATCTGCAGTTCACCCCGGACGAGAAGGATCGCCTGATCGCGCAGCTCAAGCAGGACCTGACATCGAGCCGCTTCCACCTGCAATCGCTGGTGGAGGAGAGAGATATTCGTAACCAGGAACTGGTGTCGGCCAACGAAGAAATCCAGTCTTCAAACGAAGAACTTCAGAGCACCAATGAAGAACTGGAGACGACCAAAGAAGAACTTCAAAGCGCAAACGAAGAGCTGCAGACCGTAAACGACGAATTGCAACAGCGCAATAATGTGCTGACGCAGACGGGCAATGACCTGAACAACCTGCTGAACAGCGTCAATATTCCGTTGCTGATGTTGACGAGCGATCTGCGTATCCGCCAGTTCACGCCGCCGATGCAGCAGTTTCTGAGCGTTCGTTCGTCCGATATCGGGCGATCCATCGGTGAGATCCGGCTGCAACTGAGCATCGAGAACATTGAGCCCATTCTGACTGAAGTTATGGAAAGCCTGGGGACGCGCGAGTTGGAGGTACAGGACCGTCGGGGACACTGGCACCAGATGCGCGTTCGACCCTACCGCACGTCAGACAACAGAATCGAAGGGCTCGTGGTTGTTCTGCTCGACATCGACGACTTACGAAGAAGCCAGCATCGCATGATGGACGCGAGAGATTTCGCGGACTCCGTGGTGGAGAGTGTTCCGGTGCCTATTGTTGTACTGAACAAGGACTGCACGATCCGGACTCACAACACGGCATTCCGCCAGCTTGCAGATTTGAAGGGAACAGAACTCGCGGGGCGACCGCTTCCGGATCTTGTCGAGCTGCTCTGGGGCATCGATGATCTCGGCAAAACGATTGATGAGCTTCTAAGCCGGCCAACCGGCTCCACGCTCGAGTTCGAACGGGAATCGAAGACCGCAAAGCCGATGAACCTGCTGATCAAGGCTCGCACTCTCCCAGAAGACGGAAGCAAGGTGGTGTTGCTGACACTGGAAGACCTCACGCTGAGACGGAAAGCGGAAGCGGTGGTTTCAAGGCACGCTGAGGCACTGCAGAACGAGATGGACGTCGCCACGGGCAACCTTGCGCGGACGCAGGGAGAACTGCGCGGATTGAATGCCCACCTCTTCACCGTTCAGGAGACAGAGCGGCAGAGGATTGCGCGCGAACTGCATGATGACATCAGCCAGCGGTTGAGCCTGCTCGAATTCCTGTTGAACGACGTGCGGCTCAATGAGGGCGACGGGAATCGAGTGAAGCTCGAAAGCGCTCGCCAGCAGCTCGGCTCCATCAACACAGACGTCCGCCGGCTATCCCACCAGCTGCATCCGGCAATCCTGAATGATCTTGGCCTTTCCGCGGCATTGAAGGCCCTGGTGGCCGAATTTGGCGAGCGGGAAAACATGCCGGCCACGTACGTGACGCAGAACCTGCCGGAGAGCTGGTCGCAGGAAACCGCGACCGCGATCTACCGGATCGCGCAAGAAGCGCTGCGGAATGTCTCAAAGCATGCGGGCAAGACCCATGTGAAGGTGGTTCTTGCGGGCGAGGAAGGGTGCCTGCAACTGAAGGTGATGGACTTCGGGATCGGCTTCGATCAAGAGATGGAAACCGCGACGCGCGGCCTGGGCATGATCTCAATGCAGGAACGGGCGCGCATGGCAGGCGGGAAGCTTACGGTGACTTCAAAGCTCGGAGAGGGAACCACGGTCCTGGTGGACGTCCCGGCAATGCAACATGAGTAAAACCATCCTGATTGCCGACGATCACACGCTGATGCTGGAGGGACTGACGCGTCTGCTGTCGTCCGAGTTCGAGGTTGTGGGGACGGCGCCGAACGGGCGGATCGTTCTGGACGAAGCGCAGCGGTTAAAACCGGATGTTGTCGTTCTCGATGTGGGAATGCCTGAGCTGAACGGCATTGAAGCGGCGCGGCGACTGACGAAGCTCCTGCCCTCGGCAAAGATCGTATTCGTAACCCAGCAGCTTGCCCCGGCCTACCTGCATGCGGCGTTTGCAGCCGGAGCTAAAGCGTACGTCGCAAAGCAGTCGGCCACAAGTGAGCTGATTGCCGCAATTCAGCTGGCGCTGGAAGATCGCTTCTACGTAACTCCGCACGCCGGAGTAGAGGTAGCCCAGTTTGCAAATATGAACTCGAAGCAGAATCCGGCAGAGATGTTCGGAACGAAGCTGACGCCACGGCAGCGTGAGGTGTTGCAACTGGTGGCGGAAGGAAAGTCAACGAAACAGATTGCCACTGCGCTGGGAATCTCTGCCAAGACAGTGGAGTTCCACCGCAACAGCCTGATGGATGAGCTGGGATTGCGAACCATCGCGGAGCTGACGCGCTTCGCTGTGTCGCAGGGAATTGTGAATACCTGAGCTGGAACGCCCTCCCGTACTGCTGCCATACATGTCGAGTGCTGCTAGTAAGCGCTGGCCACCAGTTTGACCCGGTCGAAGCGTCTTTCCTGAAGATGCACGGGGCGAATCAGGAACTGGTAAACACCTTCGCCAAATTCGTGACCGATCTGCTTTCTCGATGAAAGCTCGAGAAGCAAAACCCAGTCGTCGAGGTACTCCTCCACATGCCCCTGTACAAAGCTGGGAGGGCCGAACATGTGATTCGGAGTCGGTGCATGAATCGTCCGGCTCTGAACGGAAAGATCTTCGGATCCGGTTTGCCTACCGGGATAGACCGACGCAAGCGCATGCCGGTGAGCGCATTCGGCTACCAGATTGTCTGGCAGCACGCCGGATGCCTCGCTTCCTATGCCGAGGCTGGTGTTAACGCACTGTTGAACGAGTGAGTTCCAGCCTTGCTCGAGTGCGGGCGCCATCTCCTCGATACGTCGCCAGATCTTGTCAGACGCGGCCTGTTCGACACGCGCGGCAGGCGAGTTTGAGGCTGCCGAGGTGTAGAGCGCCGCAGCGCTGTCTCCCCAGCGCTGCAAGGTGCTTTTGCGGTCGTACTCTGATCTCTCGCGCAGCAACGATGAGTGAGATCGAGATAAATGGGTGAGCAACTCCGCAGCTACGATTCGAACAGCAGCGTAGTCGTGGGGGAAGGCCGGGAAAGGGCGACCAAATGGCGGCTTCTTGTCTGGTACAGGTTGGGCGGGCGGCAATCCTTGCGGATGGTCGACTGCGAGCAGCGCCTGTCCTACGGCATCTCCTCCATTCCAGAATCGACCGCCGGTTTCAGAGGTGGCCGCGGTATCGGGATAAGAGAACGCGATGGGATTGAAAGGCCAGCGCGGAAGGAGACGGGGTACGTCCTGCATGCTCTTCTCCACCCGCGGCGAACAATACGGGACGAGGTGCACTCCTTCGTCACCGTAGAGCGGCGGAAGATCAGCGGGCACAGGCAGGGCTTGCCAGCCCTCCGGTGGACCCGCAGCATGGATGAATTGAAAATCGAACGGTTCACCCCAGGTCAGATCGCAGAAGAGGTACAGCACTCCATCACGGGGGATAAGGCCCGTCGCATCTTGCACGGCCAGCTCAGCACAATCCCATTGCATGACGAACGAAAGCGGCACCTTGTCAGGCTTGTTGCGCGTGCGCGGCCATTGAAAGCCGGCTGGAGCGAGCGGAACGCCACCGTAGAAGGAGAGTCCTCCTGCGGGCGGCGGGCAGATCTCCTTGAAGACGATTGGGCGCGTGCTGGCCCTGCTGATTGCTGCCGCGGGGGACACGCCTGGTTCTGAAAGCGGACCGGAGGTCTGATGAGGCGCGGTGCTGGAGGAAGACGAAAGGGGATCAGGCGGTAGCTCGAGTGCTTGCTTGCGCCAGACCTCGTGGCGAAGGCGAGGATCTGGTGCGTACGATTGCTCGGAAACCCTGCGAGGAGGCAGCAAGTCGCGCAACAGGGCCCAGTCGATCGCCGCGGCGACCAGACCGAAGGAAGAAGCAGCGAAGATCAGAATCTTCGTCGAGGGCAGCGTGTGTATACCGCTGACAAGAGCCGCTTTCAGAAGCGCCAGAGCGAGGAGAGCTCCCGCACTGCAAAGGAAGACTGCCAAGAACCGGGGAATTTTCATGACTTTTCGTCGCCGCGAATTAGCTGGAGCGGGGCCCCGGTCAAAGGAGCCCTCCTGAACCACTCTAATTGCGCTGACCGGGACGATGTATTGGCCAGGTCAAACGAGCCGTTGGAACCAGCTAGTTGTGATCGTGGTCGCGATCATGGTCGTGGTGGTCGCGGTCATGATCGCGGTCGCGATCGTGGTGCTGTTTGCGCCATTCCCAGTACTGGCGCTGCTCTTGCCTCCTGCGGCGTTCATAGTCGCGATGTTGACGATGGGTTTCTGTTTCCCACGTGGAGTAGTAAACAGTTTCAGAGGGGCCGTACGTGCCGTAAGCATAAGAGCGCCGATGCTCTGCGCAGCCGGCGAGCAGGGGGATCATCAGCGTGGATCCGAGGAGAAGTGAGGTCAATCTCTTCATGTGTAGTCCTTTCTATAAGGAACACCACAGTCCAGAGATGCGGGAGGAAAATGACGAGTTGTTCATTTCGGGCGGGAAATGTATCGGACCGGTGAGGCTGCTGAAGGGTGCAGACATATTTCACGGTGCGTACTTGGTAGCCCTCGAGGGAGGTTTGTGTAGTCACATCAAGCAGGGGAGATCGCCTGACCAAAGATCAAGTTTGGCATCGCGAACGCGTTGCTTTGGAAACGGTCGGTACGCTGGCAGTGAGTTGGTCCGCCTACGCCAAGGCTTCGGCGCGACAGCCTTCGCTTCGCGAAGGCTGGTGGAGGCGGCGGGAGTCGAACCCGCGTCCGAAATCGCTGTCAGCCGGGAGAATCCATGCTCAGTCCGGTTCCGCATGTTTTCGCCTCAGACGCTCAGAACGGACAAGATGCGCCGGAAGCTAGTCCGATGATCTTATGGCCGCAACACGGACCGAGCTGCAACCACCAGCCTACTGAATGACGTCTGATTCGCAGCTCATAGGCGAAGCCGCGAGAGACGGCTGCTTAGTTAATTAAGCAGCAAGTGCCAGGTTATCGTTGGCAACTTTGTTTTTGCAGGCGATTACGGGTGCCCACACCCCGACATGCCTCCCATGCCGCAATCGATCCCGTCGAAACCGTGACGCCCCCAATTGCTGCACTCCATTGGATGTCCCTGAGTGCCGTTAGGTGC
>DATJEO010000109.1:0-32689 GCA_035496515.1 Occallatibacter sp. | reverse complement strand
CCGAAAGCTACCGGCTACAAGCTAAAAAGCTCTCCCCTCCTCACCCGAAATTATTCCGCCACGCCCGTCCATCCCGCTCCAGCAGCCGATTCCCGCAGTCCGGACCCCACGAACCAGCGAAATAATTCGGAAACACCTCCGGGTTCTTCGCCGCCCACGCTTCGAGAATCGGCGTATACAGAGCCCACGTCGTCTCCACTCCATCGCGGTGCGAGAACAGCGTCTGGTCCCCCAGCATTGCGTCCAGCAGCAGCCGCTCGTATCCCGTAGCCGCCGACGTCCCAAACGCCGACGCATAATCAAAGTCCATATTCACCGGGCACACCGACATATTCGGCGTATTCGGCACCTTGGCTCCAAACCGCAACGCGATCCCCTCATTCGGCTGAATCCGGATCGTCAGCAGATTCGGCTGAATCTCCGTGCACGGCCCACTCGACTGCATCCGGTTAAAGATCAGAAGCGGCGGCTGCTTGAACTGAATGCTGATCTCCGTCGCCCGCTTCTTCAGCCTCTTGCCCGCCCGCAGGTAGAACGGCACTCCAGCCCAGCGCCAGTTCTCTATCTCCAGCCGAACTGCCGCGTACGTCTCCGTCCCCGACTCCGGATTCACCCGCTCCTCATCGCGGTATCCAGCCACCTTCTTGCCATCGATCACGCCCGGCCCATACTGCCCGCGAACCGCATTCAGAATCGGGATGTTCGGGATCGCCCGCCACACTTTCACCTTCTCCCGCCGAACCGCTTCCGACTCGAAGCTTGATGGCGGCTCCATCCCCACAAAGCTCAGCAACTCCATCACATGGTTCTGCACCACGTCTCTCAGCGCCCCCGCCTTCTCATAGAATGGCCCGCGCCCTTCCACGCCCAGCGTCTCCGCCGCCGTGATCTGCACGTGATCTATGTAGTTCCGGTTCCAGATCGGCTCGAAAATCCCATTGCCAAACCGGAACACCAAGATGTTCTGCACCGTCTCCTTGCCCAGATAGTGATCGATGCGAAACACCTGGTTCTCGTGGAACACCGCATTCACCTGGTGATTCAGCTCCCGCGCAGAATCCAGATCGTGTCCGAACGGCTTCTCGATCACCACGCCCACGCGCCCCTTCTCCGGCTGCGCCATGCCCTGCGCGCCCAGGTTCTCCACGATAGGCGTGAAGTACTCCGGTGCCGTCGCCAGATAGAACAATCGGTCCGGCCCGATGTTCTTCTCAGTCGCGATCCGCTCCAGCTCCGCCTTCAGCCCCGCATAGTGCGAAGCGTCATCGAAGCTCAGAGCGTAGTAGCTGATCTTGTTCACAAACTCATCCAGTTTCGGATCGTCCGCCTTCACGCCCCCGAACTCGACGATCCCCTGCCGCATGTCCTCGGCGAACTCATTGCCCAGCGGCCTGCGTGCCACGCCCACAATCGCAAAGTTCTTCGGCAGCAGATTGTCCTGCTCCAGGTGAAAGAGCGAAGGCAGCAGCTTACGTTTGGTCAAATCACCCGACGCTCCGAAGATCACCATGATCCCCGGATCCGGAATCCGCTCGCCAGCCTTAGGAACCTGCGATAGATCCTCGGGACGAACCTTCAGCTGCACCGTTGCACTCGCCATAACACGACCTCCGCTCTCTGACTCGAACCTCTGACCACGCACCTCAACAACTGAAAACTGAGAACTGACAACTACTTTCAGCCCTTCTTCACCGCATGACCGCCGAAGGCATTCCGCATAATCGCCAGCATTCGGTCGGTGAAGTTGTTCTCCTCGCGCGACCGGATCCGTCGAATCAGCGACTCCGTAATCACCGGTGCCGACACATTCAGATCAATCGCCTCGAACACCGTCCAGCGCCCTTCACCTGAATCCGCTACATACGCCTCGAGCCCATCCAGGTCAGGATTGCCAGCCAGCGCCTCCGCGGTCAAATCCAGCAGCCAGCTCCGCACCACGCTGCCGCGACGCCAGATCTGCGCCACCTGCTCCAGGTCGAGATGAAACTCTTCCTTCTTCTCCAGAATCGTAAATCCCTCGGCATACGCCTGCATCATGCCGTACTCGATCCCGTTGTGCACCATCTTCACAAAGTGGCCCGACCCAGCCGGACCCACATGTCCCCAACCCGCATCCTTCGCCGGCGCAAGTGTCTCAAGAATCGGCCGCAAATAGTCGACCGCTTCCTTGTCGCCGCCGACCATCATGCTGTAACCCTCTTTCAATCCCCACACGCCGCCCGACGTTCCCACATCGACAAACTGGAAGCCCTTCGCCGTGACCTCCTGGTGGTGGCGCATCGTGTCCTTATAGTTCGAATTGCCGCCATCAATCAGAATGTCCCCCTTGTTCAACAGCGGCTCCAGCTTCGCAATCGTATCGTCCACGGGCTTTCCCTGCGGGACCATGATCCAGATCGCCTTCCGTCCCGTGAGCTTCTGCGCCATCTCCTCCAGCGACGAAACACCTACGTTGCCTGTCGCGGTCAGCTTCTGCACCGCCTCCGCGCTGAAGTCGAAGCCCACCACCTGGTGACCTCCCAGGCGAAGGCGTTCCGCCATGTTACCGCCCATCTTGCCAAGTCCAATCAAACCAAGCTGCATATACCGACCTCACTTTGCTATTGAATACGATTCCGCACCGCGCGGGCTCTGTTACTGGGGAAAGGATCCTCACGTTGAGAAGCACGATCATCACTCACGCAAGCCGCCAGGAATCCCGTCGCGGCTTTGCATGTTATTTCATTCTTCAAAGCTATAATTGAGTCGAATTCCAATCGAGCTACGACACTCATCGGAGAGTATTCATGCCCGAACCATCGTGCGACATCGGCCTCATCGGCCTTGCTGTTATGGGACAGAATCTCGTCCTCAACATGAACGATCATGGATTCAAAGTCGCCGTCTTCAATCGCACCGTCTCGAAAGTAGACGACTTCATTGCCGACCAAGCCAAGGGCACCAACGTCGTTGGCGCGCACAGCGTCGCCGAACTGGCGTCTCTCCTCAAACGCCCTCGCCGCATCATGCTGATGGTCAAGGCTGGTTCGTCGGTCGATGAGACAATCGCCACAATCCTGCCGCACCTCGAAGCTGGAGATATCCTGATCGACGGTGGTAACTCGCTCTTCACTGACTCGACCCGCCGCGCTCGCGATCTCGCCGCCAAGGGCATTCTCTTCGTCGGAACCGGAGTCTCCGGCGGTGAAGAAGGCGCGCGCCGTGGCCCTTCGATCATGCCGGGCGGAAACCCTGCGGCATGGCCGCACGTGAAAGACATCTTCCAGTCTATCGCCGCCAAAGTCGAAGATGGCACTCCCTGCTGCGACTGGGTCGGCGAAGACGGTGCCGGGCACTACGTCAAAATGGTTCACAACGGCATTGAGTACGGCGACATGCAGCTTATCTGCGAAGCCTACGACCTGCTCCATCGCGGCCTCGGCCTCAGTGCAGACGAACTGCACACCGTCTTCGATCATTGGAACCAGGGCGAACTCGACAGCTACCTCATCGAGATCTCCAGCCACATCTTCGCCTCTAAAGACGAGGACGGCACCCCGCTTGTCGACAAGATCCTCGACACCGCCGGCCAAAAGGGAACTGGCAAGTGGACCGTCATCAGCGCCCTCGATCTGGGCCAGCCCGTCACCCTCATCGGCGAGTCGGTCTTCAGCCGCTGTCTCTCCGCTTTGAAAGACGAGCGCGTCGCCGCGTCCTCTGTTCTCCGTGGGCCAGGTAACAAGCCCTTCCAGGGCGACAGAGCCGCATTCGTTGAAGACGTCCGCCGTGCGCTCTATTGTTCGAAGATCATCTCCTACGCCCAGGGTTACATGCTGCTCCGTGCAACGGCGAAAGAAAACGGTTGGAATCTCAACATGGGCGGCATCGCTTTGATGTGGCGAGGTGGATGCATCATCCGTAGCCGCTTCCTCGGCAAAATCAAAGACGCCTTCGAGACCAATCCCAGCCTCAGCAATCTTCTGCTCGACAGCTTCTTTTCCGGCGTCCTCAACCAGTACCAGGAAGCCTGGCGCCGCGCACTCACCAATGCGATTGCGCTTGGCGTGCCCACTCCCGCGTTCTCCACCGCGCTCGCCTTCTATGATGGCTACCGCGCGGGGCGTCTGCCTGCCAATCTCCTCCAGGCACAGCGCGACTACTTCGGTGCGCACACCTACGAGCGCGTCGACAAACCTCGCGGTGAGTTCTTCCATACCAACTGGACCGGACACGGCGGTCGCGTCTCTTCCACCACTTACAACGCTTAGCCGTCTCCGACGCAAAGTCCTCAACTCGCCCGGTCCTTCCATCCGCCCGGTTCTTCTCTCTGAAGAACTGGGCGTTTCACGTTAACTCGACTACAGCACTTCCAGTGCGCTCAACTGCTCTCGCAACTCGGCCTCACCGGTAAACCGAACCGCCTTCATCCCAACCGCCGCGGCGGCCGCAACGTTCTCAAGCCGGTCATCGATAAAGAGCGATCGCTCTGGTCTGTCGCCCAAAATTCCAAGAGCCCTCAGATAAATCCTGGGATCCGGTTTGCGGATGCCCATGTAACAAGAGGTGAATGTGTACTTGAAAAAGTTATGCAGGCCAAATGTCTCAACGCGATATTCATGGGTCTCGCGTGCTTCATTGTTCAGCGCGCCGATCCTGCACTTATCTGATGCCGCCAGTTCTTTGAGGATGCACAGTGCACCATTCGGCAGCTCCTTCGACTGGGCGCACATTGCGGCGAAAAACTCTTCACGCGAAAAGCTCCGCGGCTCGTAGAACACAACCGCATCGAGATACTCATCCGCTGCAAGCTCGCCACGCTCCCACGCCTCGAACGCTTTTGCGTGCCGCGACTCCAGCGCATCACGATCGAGCTTGAACTGCTCGATCACAACGGAGCGCTCGTGATGGTCCCAGCCGTTCGTCAGCAGGACACCACCGATATCGAAGAGGACGACGTCGAAGGGGAACATCGGCGTTGCTCTTTCCAGAATCGAGAGTTGGAGCCGGTTACAGGAGTCAGCAACTACGGCTTGGTTGATGGGGGGTTGCGGCTACTGCTCTATGCCGGCGAATTCGACTGCGTGGTCGCTTTTTGATACTTCGCCTCGATCGCAAGCACTTTCTTGAAACGTCGAGTAAACCGCTCTTCATTGGAGATAAACTTTGCTTTCAGAAACGCATCGGCAAGCTCGTAGGCCAGCGCCGTACCGACAATGCGCGCCCCCAGCACCAGCACGTTCATGTCGTCGTGCTCAACACCCTGATGAGCGGAGTAGGTGTCGTGACACATGGCAGCGCGGATCCCTGGGATCTTGTTCGCCGCTATGCTGACGCCGACGCCTGATCCGCAAATCAAGATCCCTCGCGGGGCCTCACCGTCCTTAATAGCCTCACCAACCCGCTCTGCGAAATCGGGATAGTCGTCCTGCGGTTCACACTTGAACGCCCCAAGATCCAGGATTTCGTGACCACCCTTTGTCAGGTAAGCGCGGACCTCCTCTTTAAGAGCGAAGCCCGCGTGATCGGATGCGATGACTAACTTCACTTCGAACCCTTTCTTGTTCTTGCTACTTCTTCAACAAGTCCTTGGCGCGAGACGCAACATTCGCCGCCGTGAATCCGAGCTTCTCAAGCACAGTAGGACCTGGAGCCGATGCGCCGAATCGATCGAGACCGATTACTCCGCCATTCTTGCCGACATACTTCCACCAGCCCAGAGGAGAACCCGCCTCGACTGCCAGCTTGGGCACTCCGTCCGGCAGCACGCTCTGCTTGTACACCGGCGACTGCTCGTCGTAGATCTCCCAACTGGGCATGCTGACTACTCGAGCCTGTATGCCTTCGCCCTCGAGAAGCTTCTTCGCTTCGACACAGGGCCAGACTTCCGAGCCGGTGCCGATGAGGATCACCTGCGGATTCTCTGCGTCTTCAAGGATGTAGGCTCCTTTGCTGACACCCCCATACACATCGTGAGCTGCTGGATCGATGACAGGCAGATCCTGTCGGCTCAGCGCGAAGAAGCAGGCGCCATTGCGCTCCAGCGCAAGCCGCCAGCAGGCCGCAGTCTCATTCGCATCGGCTGGACGGTAGTCCGTCAGATCCGGCACCGCACGCAGCATCATCAGGTGCTCGATCGGCTGATGCGTCGGACCATCTTCACCGAGACCAACGGAGTCATGCGTAAAGACGAATACCGAATGCGCCCGCGCAAGCGCAGCCAGTCGAATGGCAGGCTTGCAGTAATCGGAGAAGGTGAAGAAGGTCGAGCCGTAAGGAACAAGCCCCTCATGCGCCGCCATTCCGTTGACCGCGGCACACATTCCAAACTCGCGAACTCCGAAGAACACGTTCCGTCCCGCGGGATCAGCCGCGAAGTGCGGACTGTTCTTGAAGATGGTCTTCGTCGAAGCCGTCAGGTCGGCCGCGCCTCCAAAAAGCTCCGGAACAACATCGGCGATGGCGTTCATGACCGTCTGCCCGGCATTTCGTGTTGCCACCGGCTTGCCCACAGGGAAAGTGGGAAGCGACTTCTCCCATCCGGCCTTACGCTGGTTCTTCACCGCGCGCTGGAACTGCTGGGCCAGCTCCGGATACTGTGCCGCGTAAGCGTCGAAGCGCTTCTTCCATTCGCCCTCAAGTTGCTGTCCGCGATCTACAGCCTCGCGCCAGTTCTTAAGAGCATCCTCAGGAATGTAAAAGCTCTGGTCTTCTGGAAACCCGAAATACTTCTTGGTTGCTGCCGCATCCGCCGCGCCAAGCGCTTCACCGTGCACCTTGTTCGTGCCAGCCTTGGGGCTTCCAAATCCAATCACAGTTCGCACCGCAATCAGCGACGGCTTGCCCGTCTCAGCCTTCGCTGCTTCGATCGCCGCCTCAATCGCATTCAGATCGTTGCCATCGCTCACGCGCTGCGTGTGCCAGTGGTAAGCCTCGAATCGCTTCAGCACATCCTCGGTGTAGCTCCACTCTGTCGGACCATCAAGCGAGATCAGGTTGTCGTCATAAAGAACAATCAGCTTGCCAAGTCCAAGTGTTCCCGCCAGCGAACCGGCCTCATGCGAAATCCCTTCCATCAGATCGCCGTCGCCGCAGAGCACATAAGTGTGGTGGTCTACGATCTCCTGCCCAGGCTTGTTATAAACCGCAGCCATGTGCTTCTCGGCGATCGCCATTCCAACGGCCATCCCGAAGCCTTGGCCAAGCGGGCCCGTGGTCACCTCAACGCCCTCAGTCTCGCCAGACTCGGGATGTCCCGGTGTCTTCGAGTGCCACTGCCGGAACGATTTCAGATCATCAAGCGTCACCTTGTAGCCGGAGAGGTGCAGCGTCGCATACAGCAATGCCGATGCATGTCCGTTCGACAGAACAAAGCGGTCCCGATCCGGCCACTTGAAATGCGCCGGATTGTGCTTCATGAGCTTATGGAACAGCAGATATGCAATTGGCGCGCAGCCCAGCGGCGCCCCGGGGTGACCGCTCTTCGCCTTTTCTACCTCATCAACCGCAAGAAGACGAAGAGTATCAATGGAAAGCTGATCGAGTGAAAGATCCGCAAGAGTCGCCATAAAACGCTGTTCCAATCCCTTTCAAAATGCTGCGGAAAGTGTGCTATTTCCGGTTCTCAATCATGATGTCGACGTTATATCCAAGCCAGCGATTTTGTTCCGGCCAGTGAAAAGTCCATGATAGACCACTGCTTTCGGGGTGCTGAGCGGTGGAAACATCTGCGCAGTAGCCCGCATTCCCCAGACTGCGGCTCGGTGTTGTCTGCATCGTCTCCCAGTTGTTGGCTGTCCACACCACCTCGAACTTCGCGTCATCCACGATTCGCAGAGTCTCTCCTGCGTTGATCTTCTGAATCGGTCGGCGTCGGCTGTAGAACTCCAGATCTGGACGGACCTTCTTCCTGCCCTCTGGCTCGCAGTAGCGTTCGTAAACACAATCGATGCGATCGAACACTTTTCCGTCTGTTGCGGATCGAAGAAGTTTTAGATATTCAGCATGTGCCCAAACTAGAGGGACGGCCGAGCCCGCAGGGCGACCGATGACTAAACCCTGATGCGGACGGTTCGCCTCATCCCAGACCTGCTCCGGCATCATCTGCCCCGCGGTGGCAAATCGTTCGTACACCGCAATCAGAGAAGAAGGATCTTTGCCCGCCGCAAGTTCATAGTGAGCTCTCTCCCCGGTAAACAGCGGCCAAACCCGTCCTTTGCCCCATCCCTGGAACGGTCCACCGTCCGGCCTCTGCCCATATCCGTCGAAGTTGTACCGGTGCCACCCCGGCCCCTGTGGCAGATCGGTCTTCAGCACAGCATCAACAACCTTAAGTGAATCCACCATCAGCGGATCATCAGCCCGCCGGACGCCGTAGCGTACAAGCTCCAGAAACCCGGCATCAATGATCTCGCGCGCTTCAAACTCCGTGCGTTCCCCCGGCTCGCGATTGTTGATGTGAATGATTTCGGTTCCACAGCTTTCACACGCGTAGGCCTCACCCTTCTCCGGCGGGCGCACGCGCATGTAGTGCCGCTTGATCTCCGGATGAAGAACACCGTTATTTGTGACGGTCCAATCCTCGAGATGCCGCTCGATCCAGTCGGCAAACTCCTCCAGGAACTTTGCCATCTCCGACGACTCATGCGCCCGCGCCATATCCGCGGCGCAGATCAGGCCTCCGATCACCGCTGCCAGCGTCGAGGGCGAGTAGCCGGCGTTTTCCTCCCAGCGCTCCTGGTGAGTTATGGGCGCATGCTGCACGAGAAAAGCCGCCGCGCGCTCGACAAACGGAAAGATGTTGATCTCTCCAACGCCGCCCGCTTTCCATAAGCGCCACGCCAGGATGATCGGGAACGCAACTTCATCAAGCTGTACGCCGGACCAATAGGGCCGCCCGTCCACCCAGAAGTTCTGCGCAAACCCGCCGTCGGGTTTCTGTGTACAGGCGAGATATACCAGCGCCCGCCGCGCCGTTTCAGTTCGTCCGCAGGCCAGCAGGGCGCTCGCTGTCTGCACCATATCGCGAGTCCAGACGAGGTGATACCCGCCCAGATCATCATCTCCATGCGCCTGCCCCCACGGAATCGATGCCGAAGCAACAAATGCTCCGGCAAAGGTCTTGTCTTCATGGGCCAGCAGCACGTTATGGCTGGCACGCATGAGCTTGCCTCCGTCGCAGGACTTCGCCGCCAGCCACTCGGGATTGGCGACTCGATGCCATTGTCCAATGAAGCGCTCACGATGATCGTCAAACGATGTGGCCAGTGCGCTGACCGTCTTCTGCAAGGCTGTATGGTTCCCCTCGCCGAGCCCGATCGCTACGGTGAATTCCCGGGCGCCGTCTGTGCCCGCCGCACCGAGATTCAACTCACCAAGCATCGCAATGTTGCCGTTCGTTGCTGAGCCGAATTCCCAGTCCATCGTGTACTTGTCCATCAGGTCGCGCCAGCCATCGCTCGACCCGACAAATCCGCAACTCACGCGCGAAAACCCGCAACTTGCGCCCATTGCCATCGACCACTGGTTCTTGAACGCCAGCAGCATCTTGTGCCCGGCAATGTCGATCGCTCGTCCAGTGTTTCCGGCGCCACCACCGTCGAGATGAGGGGCCAACAGCGCATATATCCTGAGGCGCGGGATCAGGTCATCATGGCCTTCCAGACGCACCCGCTGCAGGATCACGCTGTGGTGCGGATCGCAGATGATCTCCTTGATGAGCGAGTACCGGCTGTTCGGGTCAGTGTTGATGTACCGAATGCCCAGCGCCTCCGGATGAATGTATTCAAAAGTGGTCAGCAGATCCCGCTTCTCTTCGTGTACAAATGTCTCCCCGTCCGTGACCAGGAACTCCATGTCACGCACCTGCGCGCTGTCGATCGTCGGATGGTAGATCTCGTTCAGCACCCCGTGCGAACAGGTGAACCACACCCGGCTCGACGCCGAATATGCCGTGCCAATTGCGTCTTTTACGCTCGAGGTCCAGCGCGCCTTCAGGCCCGGCGCGCCAAAAGCCTCTCCCTGCTGGTCGAGCCAGCGATATAGGGCTTGATCATTCATGCGTTCTCACCGATTCGAAGGGGAAGTCAAGATCGCTAACCGTCCAACCAAATTTTCTGATGTCTTGGTGGCCTCAAAGTTATCATTTTCCGCCAATCTCTTCGAACCCTGTCCGGGTTGTCACGCATCCATCCAACCACAGGGCGCCGCCCGCGAATGTGAATGGCCGGTTGCACCACGACCGGTTTTACTCCAGTCAATCTCGCCGTTTACGCTGCGCACATGCCTGTGCTAGGGCTAGCGAGTCAACCGATACAATCCAAATGAGGAGATTTCCCCGATGGCATATGAACTTGCACCGCTTCCGTATGACTACGCTGCGCTCGAGCCTTTCATCGACGCCGAGACCATGCACCTGCACCACGACAAGCACCATCAGGCCTACATCAACAACGTGAATGCCGCGCTGGCCAACCATCCCAACCTGGCCGCGAAATCCGTGGATGACCTCATCAGCGACCTCAACGCCGTCCCCGAAGACATCCGCACCGCGGTGCGCAACAACGGCGGCGGCCACTCCAACCACACCATGTTCTGGAACATCATGGGCCCGGCAAATACCTCCGGTGTAGGCGGCAACCCCACCGGCGCCATCGCCGATCAGATCCAGAAAGACTTTGGCGACTTCGAAGCGTTCAAAAAGACCTTCAATGAAACCACCGCCAAGCAGTTCGGCTCCGGCTGGGGATGGCTGGTCTTCCAGGGCGGCAAGCTCAAGGTTATCACCACCGCCAATCAGGACTCACCGCTCAGCCAGGGCCTCTACCCCGTCCTTGGCAACGACGTCTGGGAGCACGCCTACTACCTCAAGTACCAGAACAAGCGTCCCGACTATCTCGCAGCCTGGTGGAACGTCGTCAACTGGGCAGAAGTCAACAAGCGCTTCGAAAAGGCCAAAAAGTAGAAGAGTTCCAGTCGAATCTCGGCGGGATCGAACAAAATGCGATCCCGCCTTTTCTTCGTCCGGCCCAGACACCTGACGATCCGATGACAATCTCCTCCGTCGGACCCGGTATGATCCTTCCATCCCCGATTCCCAGGAGGATCTTCTTGCGCAAAACCTTCCTTTCTCTGGTGCTGCTTTTTGCAGCCAGCTTTCTGCTCGCGGCCAACGCAAAAAACATCTACGACTTCACCATGAACTCCATAGACGGCAAGCCCGTCAGCCTCAAGAGCTACAAGGGCAAGGTCGTCCTCCTGGTCAACGTCGCCAGCAAATGCGGCTACACCCCTCAGTACGCCGGGCTTGAGTCGCTGTACGAGAAATACAAAGACCGTGGTTTCGTTATTGTCGGCGTGCCCGCAAACAATTTCATGCAGCAGGAGCCCGGAACCAACGAAGAGATCAAGACCTTCTGCTCGCGAAAGTACAACGTGAGCTTCCCAATGATGAGCAAGGTGTCGGTGCTAGGCGAGGACAAAACTCCTCTCTATCGTTACCTGACTGACAGGAATTCTGATCCGAAGTTTGGCGGCGACATTAAATGGAACTTCACCAAGTTCCTCTTCGATCGCAACGGTAATCCTGTCGCGCGATTTGAGCCGGCAGTGACTCCTGATTCCGCTGAAGTTCAGTCGGCAGTTGAATCTGCGCTTGGCAAGTAGTTTCATACCTTTTATAGCGAGGGCCTCGGAGATCGCTCTCCGAGGCCCTCGCGTTTTCTGTCTTGCCGCTGCTCTTCAGAACCGCAGCAGATAATTGAATTTCACAAAGATCTGGCGATCAGTTGAAGTTCCCGGAAGCGTAGTCAATGCGAAGTTCGGGGCGCTCGCTGGGTTGAAATCGACGTTCTGGAAGGTATTCGCGTATCCCGCGTAGAAGGCGGTGCCGGGGTGCGGCAGATAGGTGAACAAAAGCGTCGCGTCGGCCTGTTTGGAATACGTGCTTGAGACGAGTGCATTGTTTGGCAGAAGGGTCTTATAGTCCAGGATCGCGTTGAATGAATAGTCGCGGGTGAACTGGTAATTGATCTTCGACCGGATCAGATGATTCGTGAAGATAACGCCACGAGGCAGAGAATCCGGCATGATCGATTCGGTTGAGGTCGCAAGCCGCGTGTAGTAGTAGATCTCGTCGAGTCGGAGGTGAGACTGCGGATGCAGCGTCAATGTTGCAGAGGCGTTGGTTCCGGTTCCAAGAAACGGGGTGATGCCGCCGGGCGGGTAGTAGTTCGGCTGGGAGCCTTGCGCGAGAGTCGCGCTCAGATCCAACCATTTGAACCATGAAGTCATGGCAGAAACGGCCGCTCCGTTTCCCCGGAACTCCTGACCCTTGTACAGTTCGTACGACCGGTTGTAGAGGAAGGAGAGCCAGGTGAGACGTGCCAGTCCAACGGTGAAGCCCGGTTCGATCCACCAGTTCTGCAGGTCGCCACGATGATCGTAGATAATGGTGCCGTCGAGGTTGGGACCATAAGACATTACGGCGTGACCGGCTGGTGGCTTCCACAGATAGCTCGCGTAGGTTTCCCAACGGCGAATGTCAGTCCGTTCGATATAACCGATGGTCGAATTCATTGCGGCGCTTCGGTCTGTGTAGGTATTCGAGAACGAGACATGATTATCCGCCTTTCGCAGGCGGAAGTAGTAACCCGGGCCGGACGAATGCCCATCCGGCCCATCGCTTTGCGTTGTCGTGGCCTGCGCTGCAAGCATCCAGTTGTCCTTTGTTACATAACGCAGATCGAGGGAGCCGACCTTATTAGAGGTGTCGTTGAATTTCGTGCCGCCGAGGAAGAGCCCGATATGAGATTGGTGGCCGAATTCACGTTCGAGGCGGAAAACGCCGTCGACGGCCCGGTCACCGTGTCCGACCTGTCCCTGGGCCAGCACCTGTCCCGGAGCACGGTCATCACTGGCGAGCACACCCAGGCTCCAACGACCAAGAGACCCGGTGAGTTTGGCACCGTATTGCGGGTTTACGATACGCCGTGAAAAGAAGAGCTGCTCGGGCATGACGAAGATGGAGGCGTTCTCGAGGAAAAAGGGGCGACGCTCCGGGAAGACCACTTCGAACCGCTCGTTCACCTGCACCTTCGGATCGTCCGTCCCGATCTCGCTGAAGTCAGGATTCAGAGCCGCATCCAGCGTGAGCGCGTCGTGAATGACAAACTTGGCGTCGAGTCCCAGTTGCTTTTCGATTTCCTTCTGCGGGCCCGCAGCCGGGTCGAGATAGCTGTCATGCGAGTACATCGCATAAGGGATGAGCTGAACGTTCCGGCCGGGGGAGATGTCCTCGTTGATCTCCATGGGCGCGAATTGCCCTACGAATTGGGGTAGATTCTTGTGCGAGATGAACGGCCACATTGAGAACTCATTGTTGCGCTGGATGGCGCGCGCCAGGCAGATGTTCCAGATCTGTTTTGAGCCGGCCGGAAAGCGGAGCGTGCGAAACGGAATAGCCTCAAGCACGACGTAGCCAAACTCAGTGACGCGACCCTCGGAGTACCACAGGCCCTCCCAGGTGGGATCGTCGCCGATGCCGTCGGTGGTTCGGCCATCGTACTGAATCCCATACGGGTTCACATCGAACCAGTAAGCATGCTTATGATCCTGAAACGTATCGATGTTGATCGTGACCCTGTCATCCAGATCGATCTGCTTACGCGGCGCTACACGCGCGTGAATTTTGGCCGGATCATCCTTGCAAATCCACCCGACGTAAAGGTTCTCGTTGTCATAGGAGAGGTATGCGGTGGTGGGCTGGCTGATGGGCTCGCCGTCGTGTGGATCAAACTGCCAGAAAGTGCTCACCACGGCTTCGGCCTCGCGAGGCGTGCCGTTGAGGAAGTCAGAGAGTTTGGGAGCGCGGTGGACCCTGGGAATTCTCAGCGGACCGGGATCTGCAAAAGCGCGTGGTAGAAGCGATGGAGTCAAAATGCAGACCGCCAGTGCGACCCCGAGATGAACGGCGCTGAATGTCCGAGCATGGTGCGGCCGTACCACGATTGTTCTCCCAGGTTTAGAAATTGAACTGCCCAGTTTACCGGGGGCTTGGAGGCTTGCCACGTGCATGGATCACAGCACTATCGACTGCTGAAAATAAAAGGCCCCGGAGATCTCCGGGGCCAAGTAAATGGCGATGTTCAGCTGACTATCATGCCATGGCCTCACGACCCATCGGGTCAAAGCGAAGCTGGTTGGAGTTGCGATCGGCGTCGATGCGGACGTGGGCGCCATGCAGGATCTCGCCGTCCAAGATTTTCATGGCCATCGGGTCCTGCACCATGCGCTGAAGGGCTCGCTTGAGCGGGCGCGCACCGTAAGCGACATCGGATCCAGAAGCAAGGACCAGTTCCTGTGCTGCGGGCGTGAGTTCGAACGAGATCTGCCGGTCTTCGAGAAGCTTGCGGATCTCGTTGAGCCGGAGTTCGAGGATTGCCTCGAGCTGTGCGTGACCCAGCGGGCGGAAGATGACCATATCGTCGACCCGGTTGAGGAACTCCGGCCTGAAGTGCTCGCGCAGAACGCGCATCACGCTTTCGCGCGCCATGTCGAAATCGTGCTCCGTTCTAAGCGACTCCGTTGCGAGGAACGCGGCGCCGAGGTTCGACGTCATGATCAGAACCGTGTTCTTGAAGTCCACGGTGCGGCCTTTCGAGTCGGTCAGACGACCGTCATCCATAATCTGGAGCAGCACGTTGAAGACATCAGGGTGAGCCTTCTCGATCTCGTCGAAGAGGATCACCGCGTAAGGCCGGCGGCGAACGGCTTCGGTGAGTTGACCGCCTTCGTCGTAGCCGACATATCCCGGAGGTGCACCAATGAGACGCGCCACCGCGTGCTTCTCCATGTACTCGCTCATGTCGATGCGGACCATGGCCTGCTCGTCGTCGAACAGGAATTCAGCGAGTGCGCGCGCGGTCTCAGTCTTGCCTACGCCGGTGGGTCCCAGGAAGATGAACGAACCGATAGGACGCTTGGGATCGCTAAGCCCGGCACGCGAACGGCGGATCGCGTTAGCGACGATGCTGAGCGCTGCGTCCTGGCCGACGACCCGCTCACGCAGGCGCTCTTCCATGTGAACGAGTTTCTTGACTTCGCCTTCGAGCATCTTGGAAACCGGAATTCCGGTCCACTTACTGACGATCTTGGCGATATCTTCTTCGTCGACTTCTTCTTTCAGCATCCGGGTGCTGCCGGCTGATCCGTCCTGGATTGCGTTGAGCTCGCGGAGTTCGGCTTCGGCCCTGGGCAATTCGCCGTACTGGATCTGTGCGGCGCGGTCGAGCTGGCCCTTGCGGGTGTTCTCTTCAGCTTCGAACCTCAGAGCTTCGATCTTCTGCTTTAGTTCGCTGATGCGCGTGATTGCATCGCGTTCCTTCGTCCAACGGGCGCGGAGAGCGGTGGACTGCTCTTTGATGGTGGCGAGTTCGCGTTCGACTTCGTCCAGACGCTGTTTGCTGTTCTGGTCGGTTTCGCGCTTAAGCGCGGCGCGCTCGATCTCGAGCGAGGTGGCCTGGCGTTCAAGCTGATCGATCTCGGTTGGCACGGAGCCGATCTGGATTGCGAGTGATGCGGCTGCTTCGTCGACGAGGTCGATGGCCTTGTCGGGAAGGAAGCGGTCGCTGATGTAGCGATGCGAGAGCGTGGCTGCAGAGACAATGGCGGAGTCCTTGATGCGAACTTTGTGGTGCGATTCGTACCGGTCCTTCAGGCCGCGCAGGATGGCGATCGTGTCTTCGACATTGGGCTCGCCAACGTAGACGATCTGGAAACGGCGCTCGAGAGCTGCATCCTTCTCGATGTACTTGCGGTACTCGTTGAGTGTGGTTGCGCCGATGGCACGCAGTTCGCCGCGCGCGAGAGCGGGCTTCAGCATGTTGCTGGCGTCGATGGCTCCTTCGGCGGCTCCGGCGCCGACGAGCGTGTGAAGCTCGTCGATGAAGAGGACGATCTGACCATTCGACTCTTCGATTTCTTTGAGAACAGCCTTGAGGCGGTCTTCAAACTCGCCACGGTATTTGGCGCCAGCGAGCATGGAGCCAAGGTCTAGCGAGATCACGCGTTTGTCACGCAGGCCGTCTGGCACGTCCCCGGAGACAATGCGGCGTGCGAGGCCTTCGACTATGGCGGTTTTGCCGACGCCGGGCTCGCCGATGAGCACGGGGTTGTTCTTGGTGCGGCGGCTGAGCACCTGAACGACGCGACGGATCTCTTCATCGCGCCCGATGACGGGGTCGAGCTTGCCGCGACGGGCAAGGTTGGTCAGGTCTTTGGCGTACTTTTCGAGCGCCTGGAATTTGCCTTCCGGGTTCTGGTCGGTGACGCGCTGCGATCCACGGACGGCGGTGAGAGCCTGGAGGATGGCTTCATGCGTTGCGCCTACAGCAACCAGTGCGTCGCGCGCGGCATCGCCTTTCTGGTGGGCAATGCCAAGCAGGAGGTGCTCCGTGGAGATGTAGTCGTCCCGGAAGTTTGCGGCTTCTTTGAAGGCTTGATCGAATGCCTTGATGAGTGTGTTGCTTGGACCGGGCTGGGCGGAGCCACCCTGTACGCGCGGAAGCTTCTCCTCGATCTGGTGAAGGCTGGCCTCCAGGCGTTCAGTCGGGACACCGATCTTCTCCAGCACCGCGGGGATCACGCCTTCGCGATCGGCGATGAGGGCAAGAAGCAGATGCACGGGCTGAATTTCAGGATTACCGTATTCGGCCGCGCGTCCTTGTGCCTGTTGCATTGCCTCCTGCGACTTGACGGTCAGTTTTTCCCAACGAATTGCCATTTTTTAGCTCCCAGCTTTCAGCTTTTTAGCTCTCAGCTTTGCAGCGGAGTTCGAAGCGAAAGTCTATTTGAATGATTTGAGTTTCCGGTCTTCCGTTGCATATAAATGCGCCGGGACACCCTTTGGGTGCACCCGGCGCTCAATCCCACCGCCAAGCTTGGTACGAAACTTTGCTGAACGTTGAGAGCTGACCTTATCTTGCTCCCACGAGTTCGGGCTCTTCCTTCTTGTTTTCGAACTTCGCCTGGCCGCCGAAGTTGACCTTGATCTGCTTGGGCTGTGCTTCGGGTTTCTTGTTCAGTTCCAGCTTGAGAATGCCATTGGTATAGCTGGCATTGACGTTTTCGGTGTCCACTGTCGACGGGAGAGTGAAGGAGCGATAGAAGGTGCCGTAGCGGCGCTCGATGCGATGGAAGTTTTCTTCCTTCTCGTCCTTCTCGAATTTGCGCTCGCCTTTCACGGTAAGAGTGTTGTTCTCAACGCGAATGTCGAGGTCCTTCTCTTCCATGCCGGGTACTTCGAGCTTCAAGACCACCTTCTTGGTGTCCTCGTAGATGTCGACAGCCGGCACAAAGCTGGCAGTGGTCAAGGGATTATCGTTCTCATTCATTTCGCGGAACAGGGAGTTCATGCGGTTCTGAAGAGCGACGACTTCACGGAAGGGATCCCAACGGGTGATTGCCATGATTTTGTGTTCCTCCAACTGATTTGGTGATTGTGGGCTGGGTTGACCCAGCCGCTCATTCAATCTGATGCCACTATAGCACATGAGATGCATAAAATATGAGCAAATTGCACTCACATATTAAAAACAACGCCATTATCATTATTTTCATAGGCTTACTCGCATTTGCTGGTTTTGGAAGATTTGAGGATGTCGATTTTTAACCAGATTTGATGAGGAGATGGATTGCAGGTGCTCACACTGGACTTCGTCGAGTTTTGGCCGATGCTGTCTCTAAGTGGGGCAGCCGAGAGAATTCTTCAGGCACATCGATGGTGGGTGTAGGAGTCTTCGGGCCGAAGTATTTCTGTTCTTCTAACTGGTAAGTTGGCTGAGCACGCTTCCCTATAACTTCTATTCTGCCGGAGATCGCCAAATAACCTGCAAACGGCTGCGGGAGCGCATCCGCTGAGCACAAGAGGGTTAGAGGTTTTCGCGTTGAAGGCGGGTCGACCAGGTCTGAGTGGGCGGCCACATAGAATCGAAGAAGATGATGATCGCCGCGGAGCTTGCTGCTTACATCAACTGGAACTGGGCTTGGCTGACTGTCGCTGCCTTCATTGGCGGCGTGCTGAATGCAGTGGCGGGCGGCGGATCGTTTCTGTTGTTTCCGGCGATTCTGGGGATGAAGGTGCTGCCGGTGCAGGCGAATGCGACCAACACGGTCGCGCTGTGGCCGGGGCAGCTGACTTCGATCGCGGCGTATCGCGAGGATGTGCGGAGGAATCTGCGGGTAGCGATTCCGATGGCGGTTGCCGGGTTGATCGGCGGGACCTTCGGCGCGATCGTGCTGCTGAATACGCCGCAAATGACGTTCCTGCATCTTGTGCCTTGGCTGCTGCTGGTAGCGGCCACCATCTTCGCGCTGAGCGGTCCGGCGTCGAGATGGCTGGAGCACCGGAAGTTCGTGCAGAGCCATGAGCCGGGCGGGGTTCACAGTCCGCGAATGGTGCCGGTGTTTGCGGCTACGGTGGTGGTCTGCTTCTACATCGGGTATTTCGGGGCGGGCGCCGGGTTTCTGCTCATCACAGTGCTCTCGCTGTGCGGTTATCAGGACCTGAATGAGATCAATGCGCTGAAGGTGGTTTCGACCACAATGGCGAACGGGATTGCGTTCGTCCTGTTCGTACTCAACGGGCAGGTCGTGTGGCGTTATTGCCTAGTGGCGATGGTGACGTGTGCGGTCGGCGGGTATACGTCGGCGAGCCTAGCGCGGCGGATTCCGCAGGCGATGCTACGAGGGATGGTGGTGTTCATCGGTTTGGGGATGGCGGCCTGGTTCTTCTGGAGGAATCCCTAACTCCGACATTTGAGGTCGCAAGGAGGTCGTGTGGCGAAGGTTTTGGATTGTATCGATGAGAGGTTGAGTGAGTTCATCCGGAAGCAAAGGGTCTTCTTTACGGCGTCTGCAGCGGCGGAGGGGCGGGTGAATGTTTCGCCGAAGGACGGAGCATCTCTCCGGATTCTCAACGAGCTGACGGTTGCGTATCTGGATCAGACGGGGAGCGGGAATGAGACGGCGGCGCACGTGAGAGCAAACTGGCGATTGACGATGATGTTCTGTGCTTTCGAAGGGGCGCCGATGATTCTGCGACTGTATGGAGCAGCAAAGGTGTTGCCGAGGAGGAGTGAGGAGTACCTGGCACTGCTGGACTCGGCGTTTGGCAGCACTGAGCCGCCGGGAGCGCGGCAGATTATTGTGCTCAATGTGGATCGTGTCCAGACATCGTGTGGGTACGGGGTTCCTCTTTTTCAGTTTGCCGGAGAGCGGGACACACTTCGTCGGTGGGCGACGTCGAAGGGCGAGGCGGGGCTGATGGAATATCGATGGCAGAAGAATGTAGTCAGTATCGACGGGCTGCCGACGGGGTTGTTGAATTCGGACGATGCGGCGGAGCCTAGTCCGGACGAGGTCGAATCTGGCACTAGAATGGAAGCATGAGTCACGAGGGAATTCGCTTCGTCAGCAAGGAAGAACAGTCACGTGAGAGCCTTGAGGACCGGCCGCTTGCGAAGATCGCGGTCACTCCGGACAAGGTGCGGGTGAAGATCACGGAGGGTACGGGGCTCGAGATCGACTGGCAGGACGGGCATAAGAGTACATGGGGCTTTGCGTGGCTGCGGGATGCTTGTCCGTGTGCGACGTGCATCGATGAGCGCAAGGCGCAGGGGCGGAAGGCTGGGCAGCCGAAAGCAAAAGCCGCGGCACTGCTTCCGATGTACACTCCGCCGGCGAAGCCGGCCAGCGCGCATGGTGTCGGCCGCTACGCGATTCAGTTCAATTGGCAGGACGGGCACTCGGGCGGAATCTACTCATGGGATTATCTCCGGCGCCATTGTCAGTGCGTGGAGTGCCGGTTCGAGGCTACCGAGAGCACGGGGACGCCAAACTAAGGCGGGTAGCTGTAACTTCTTAGCTTTCAGGTCTCAGCTCTTAGCTGTCTAAAACAGAAAGAATATTGGCGCTGGTGAGCTTTGTACCCCGAATACCCACCCTTGTTTTTCGCACGTAATACAAGCCATTGGGTTTAGCGCTACTTAATACATTCTTTTGAGGTTAGCTGGGTTCTTCGGTCGGGAGCGGAGTGCTACTTCTACCCCTGTTTTTTGCACATAATAGATGCGCTTAAGTTTAGCGCTACCTAACACATACGGTTGAGGTTAGATCGCTTCTTCGGCCGAGAGCGGAGTGCTACTCTCCCCCCCTGTTTTTTGCACATAAAAGATGCGATTGAGTTTAGCGCTATCTGATATATACGGTTGAGGTTAGCTGGCTTCTTCGGTTGGGAGCGGGGTGCTACTCTCCCCCTCCCCCCTGTTTTTCTGCAAATAATAGAAGCGATTGAGTTTAGCAGCTACCTCATACATGCTGTTGAGGTTAGCTGCGTCTTTGGTCAGATGCGAGTTCACCCCTTTACTCTTGTCCATGCTACATTCCATTGGGTTTAGCTCTAACTAATACCCGCCGTTTGAGGTTAGTTCGTATGCTGGTGGCCCGGCGTTTGAAGCCGGCTGAAAGTTCAGTGTTTCCGATTCCGCGGTGCCTCCCACTTTTCTGCATTTAATACATAGCATTATGGTTAGCGCCACGTAATACATAGGATTGAGTTTAGGTCCATGGGCCGGTAGCCAGGACCCGATTCCCATTAGCCCATGGTTCAGTACAGAAGGGCGTCCTGCTGCCACTGTACAAATGCCCGGAACTCTAGTTAACGTACCCGAGTGAGACTTCGGTCTTCGGCTGTGATCAAGCGACCACCCTTGTGGGTGGGGTAGGGGACCAGAGGCGGAATTCGGATTCGCGGCGAAGCTTGAGGGCGGGAAGTTCGCGGGAGCCGGCGTGGTCCCAGGCGAGGAGCTGCCAGGCGGCGTCGTCGTACCTGCCTGCATTCAGGTAGCGGAGGAGGGTGGAGGAAGCGAGGCGTGAGCTGCCGAGGTTGAATACGAAGTCGACGAGTGCGTCGAACTGGCCCTGGGTGAGAGGGACATGGACATGACGCGCGACTGCGGCTTCGGCTATTGCGATGTCGGCGGCGAGGATAGTTTCGGCTTCGGCCAGGGTGATGGCACTCGGGTACGACTCGGCTGGGTTGAGACGGTGGCCGTAGCCGATGGTGCGGAAGCCGACGACGTCAGAGTAGACGCGATCGCGGAAACCTTCGGATTTCTTGAGCAATTGGAGCCCGGCGGAGCTTAGACGCATTGGTTTCTCCTCAAACAGAAGGGCCGCTCGCCTGCATTTCCGGTTGGAAATGGCAGTAGAACGGCCTATAGTTCGAAGCTAGCAGTTCCGGCGAATTGATCTGCAAACCGAGGGTCAGTTTTGAGGGGGCGGGACGGAATGTGGCGGTTTGCCTGCAAGTTGCTGAAAATCGAGCAATAGCCGGTCGAGAGCCTGATCGAAGTTGCGGTCATGTGTTCTTTGGAAGTTGGCAACTCCGATTGACTCAGCTAACGTCCAAAGAATGTAGTGGGATTTTCTGTCGTAGATGGTGAGGCGGAATTCCGGCAGTGGGTCTGAGGCTCCCTTCTGTTTATCGGCATTGGCCGGCCCGGCCGGAGCAATAAGCCTGAGTTCAAGTACCAGATCCGCATCAGACGGATCGGAAACCAGATCGTAGTGGGCAGCGGCTTTCAAAGCAGAAAAGAATTGGGTGTAAGCCCGATCGGGATTGCCGCTGAACGGCCTTGGAAATAGTCCTCTATCCGCACCTGCGTTGGAAATAAACAGTTTAGTAGCTGAACGGATGGCTGGAGGGACTCCAGCAGGATCTTGCGCCCTGGCGAGGTTGTCCGGCAGGGAAAGCAGGCTAAGCGACGCCAGGAGGACGAAATCGATGGATCTCAATGAGATACCTCCCTTCCCGATTTCCTGCACTGAGATGACGGTGCGTACTGGACAAAAGTTCCTTTCCGAACAGGAGTTTGTCGTGGTAGTCTTTGCGGCTACGGGGATCTCCGCGCGTTGCCGGAGAGTTGCGAAAGCGCGGCTGACCTTCGCAGTCGAGTGGTCGAACAAAGGCAAAAGGACGATTCTGCATCAGGATTGTTGCAACCCTAAATTGCGTTAGCTGAGAGGCTTGGACTTAGGTACCGTACTGCGGTCCATTCTGCCTGAATTTTGCCTGGATCTCATTGACTTCATTGGAGGATACCCTTGCCGCAGCACGTACCGGGACCTCCGGTTTCTGCTGGTCTGGCTGGTAAACTTAAAGGATGCTCAAACGACCAGAAGCAACCGACATGAGCCCTCGAAAGCCTTTGCCGTTCTGGCTTCTCGTTGGGACTTCCTGCGTCGCATTGGCCGGGATGTTTTGTACGCTGCCGACCCGGACAGTGCAGGCGGATGCTGGAGTGCCGAGGCCTGTGGCAACTTCCCCTGTGGTGGTTGCGAATGCGACTCCGCAGATGACGCCGGCTCCGGTGGAGAAACCAAAGTCGAAACTGTTGAAGGGAATCGCCTCGTGGTATGGCGATCAATTTGACGGGAAGAAGACGGCGAGCGGGGAAACCTTCAACCAGGACGAGATGACAGCGTGCCATCCTTCGCTGCCTTTCGGGAGCGAGGTGCGGGTGGTGAACCTGCGGAATCACAGGTCGGTGGTGGTGCGGATTACAGATCGAGCCGAACTGGTGAAGGGGCGGGTGATCGACCTGTCACATGCCGCGGCAGAGAAGCTGAATATGACGAGCGCCGGGGTAGCGCGGGTGTCGATCGAGGTGCTGTCGCTGGGGCATCCGGGAGTTTAGGGAATTCGGGAATTCAGGAACAGCAGAAGGCTGGCCCATGTGGCCAGCCTTCTTTGCTTTGACTGGCATACTCCGGGTCACAATCTGCAGTGCAAAGTTATGTAAATTCGTTGGACAGCGAGTCGATCAAAACTTAGATTCGTTGCTGATGCGAGCCTTTGCAGAGCACGGATTGGCGAATGCACGAGTGGAGCGTGGAGGCCTTGGAGCGGCGGATCGGCAGGCAGTTGAGTTTGCGCGGTTTCCGGGCTGGTTGAAGGCGGGGTTCTGGATCTGCTTAGTGATTGCGGTGGCAGCCGTGATCCGGCGGATGGTCGCGCTGTCGACGGGAACGGGGCAGGGCGCTCCGCCGGAACTGAGCAAACTGGATGGGTGGTTCAGGTCGCACGCGATTCTAACGTGGGTTCACATCAGTGCTGCTCTTCTGTTCGTCCTATTGCTGCCGTTCATGTTTCGCTTGAGGGCTAAGAAGCCAGAGGCAAAGGAGCGAGCTTTCTTTGTGCTGGGCGCGATCACAGGAGCGACTGCTTATGGGATGAGCCGCTACGCGGTGGGCGGATGGGTGGAGCGCTCGGCGGTTCTGGTGTTTGACACGCTATTTCTTTTGTCATTGGCGCGAGCGTACATGATGAGCAGGCAAGGTGAGGTGGAGAATCAGAGGATCTGGATGATCCGCGCAGTAGCGATTCTGCTGGGGATTGCGACGACGCGGCCGGTGATGGGTGTGTTCTTCGCGACGGAGCGACTGAGTCATCTCACGCCGGACAAGTTTTTTGGAATCGCATTCTGGATTGGATTTTCGATCAACACGATCGTTATTGAATTCTGGTTGCGGTCGGCAGCGAGGGTAGACGCGTCAGCCCCGTAAGAAGCGAGGCGGGAAGCTGATGCGCTCTTCGGCACTATTTCGCGAGAGGCGAGGTTGAATTGGGTGGTGCGAGGAGCAGCAGTTTGAGATTGGGCCAAGTGGTCGGAATGGGCTCGTATTTTGCGTCGGGCCATTGGGTTGGAATGGGAATGGATTTGGCGCGGGGTCGCTGAGTTCGCGGCTGCGGAAACGGCAGGCTGTTTTGCGCATTGAGCGCGAAGACTTGCGGGTCTAAGCAGGGAACGGGAAGGCGATGGTTTGCGCCGGATTGCGCGGGAGCCTGGTTTCCAGATGGATTCTGACCGTCGCAGGAGAGGCGGGGAAGTTGGGCTGAAGGCGAGATCTGCCGAAACTGACCGCTTTTGAATTCAAAGTGAGAGTCAACCGAGGCGGCGGGACGGTTGGGAGGAGTTTGGTCCGGGTTGGAGGAGATCACGGGTGACTGGCAGAAGGCGATGAGGCCGAAGCACGGAAGAACAGCCAAAAGAGCGATGCGCTGCTTCATGATTGCGACTCCCATACCTTCGACGGTTCGAACGGAGGAAGTATAGCAACTCCTGGCGGAGCAAAGAATTTCAGTTTGATTGAGGAATTCTGGGGAGGATGAGGATTCGTGCCGGAATATTCACTGCTGAGCCGAAGTCGTCACTGGAGAATGCGGAATCGGCGTGGTAAGGTGTCCCCGTCGGAAGGTTGAAAAAGGGCCTATGAGTGTCGAATCCAGTTCGATTCAGCCGGGGTCAGCGAAGGCGCGATTGCGCGTTGTGAATCCGACGGAGGGGACGGTTGTCACACCGGACGTTGTGGAGATCGACACGACGCGAGAGACATTTACGGCTGTGGCACAGAGGTTGAAGGAGATTGCAGGCGGCGGGATCTGGCTGAACCCATACAGGGGCATTCCGCGGGTCAGTTTCATGCCGGAGTTGGACATTATTTATCTCGATGAGCGATGCGAGGTGCTTCGCTGCATTGAAAGTTACAGGCAATCGTCGATGGAACTGCCGGAAATCAGTGCGAGCAGCGCGGTCGTGCTTCCGGCGGGACGGTTGAGTGCGGCGCGGATTCAGTTTGGGGACCAGCTTGAAATCCACGATGCTGTGACCGGAATTCGGGTAGCGAGCCGCGTCTCGTGCTTGGCAGATGATGCCGATGAGACGAGCGGGAGGAGACCGCACCACGACCACGAGGTGTTCCCGGGAGGATTCAAGGCATTCTTTGGGGGGCTGTTTCGAAGCAGGAAAGAGGAGCCGGAGTTACAGCCATCAGATCGCCGCAAAGGGAAGCGGCATGTCATTCCGGGATCGGAGGCATACTTCTCAATCGGGAGTCCGCGAGCGCAAGAGGTCAGCAATATCAGCACGGAAGGGTTCTACGTGCGCACGGAAGATCGCTGGTCGGAGGGGACCAGCCTGCTGGTCGGATTGCAGATCACCAATCCACTGAGCCGCGAGGTTGAGGCGAGGATTTCGGTGCAATCCAAGGTGGTGAGAACGGGGCCGGATGGGGTTGGGTTTGTGTATGACGATGAACCTGCTCATCGGAATCCGATGCTGGGGGCGGGGAACCCAGAACAGTTTGTGCAGCTGCAGAAATTCATGCAGCGCATTCAGCGAGGATGAGGGATATTTGGAAGCCACCCTCGCGAGGAGAACAACCTAGGTCTAGTTCGCGAGGGTGGCGCCGGCGAAGGTGCATCACTTTGTGGCGCGGACGATGAGGGAGTCGGGATTCGGGATAGAGTGGGGCGAGCCAGGGGCCTGCGAAGCACCGGTTGTGGTGACGGTGAAAACGTAGAGCTTGCCCTTCCCTATGTTCGAACGTGTGACCGCGTAGAGGTGATTGCTGTGGTCCCAATAGAGATAGTCCACTGGGATGTCCTTTAGCAGGGTCTTTGCATAGGTAACGGGATTGATGCCGTGATAGTGGAAGATCTCGAGGCCGCCGGAGCCGGCAACAGCGAGAAGTTTGCCCGTGGGGTCCATGCGCATGACGCGCATTCCGGAGCGGGTGTGTGGCATGTTGCTGTAGGTGCTTGTGGTGGTGAGATTGCCGGTTGAAGTGGCGCTGTAGGTGGAGATGACGGGCGTGCCGAAGGTAGTTCCATCGAAGCCTGTTTCCTGCTGAAGGACGGCCATGTGATTCGTTGGGTCAGTGGCGATGGTCAGGGGACAGTAGTCATTGGAAGTGTCCTTCGGGGCGAGCGGGGGATTCGTGACCTGAATGGTCTTCAGTGTGCCGTCGGAGGCGCGCTGATAGCCGTGGATGTATCCGACCTCTTCATGGTCGAACTCGGTGCAGATGGGCGAATAGGCGAAGAGGTTGTTGCCAAGGAAGTCAAGCTCACTTTGTCCAAGGAAGGCTTCATCCGAGGTGTTTTTGTACGCGAGCTTGCCGGTGGTGCTGCTGATGGAGAAGTTTTGGAAGCTGAAGCCCATGCAGTCGCCTTCGGCTATGGCGTTGTAGAGATTGTGGCCGGAGTGGTCGACTTTGAGCGGACCGATGCCGCCGCAGAAGTTTGTGGCGTGCGACGCGGCGTCGATGGTGCCGACGAGCTGAGGTGCGCCGGTCGAGGAGATCCAGTAGCTGTCTATCTGGGTTCCGTTCAGCCCAAAAAGGTAATGGCTATTGTCCCAGAGGCTATTGATGTCGTAGTTGAAAGGCGTACCGGTAACCCGGTAGAGGCTGCCGTCGGCCCGGGCGCCGTATGCGTATAGATCGTGCTTCGTACTGGTGTCTGGAGTGACGAGGTTGGAGACGTAGACATAGGCGACCGGCGTCTCTGCGATTGCGGGCGAAGAGGGAACGACAAGGCCTGTAACGAGCACGGATGCGCAGGCTAGGAAGGTGGTACGCAGCATGAGGAGCTCCTTTGATCAACTTGCCTGATCTTGGAGATGCTGGAGGTCAAGCGGGGTTTGTATAGGCTCCAGAGACGTTTCAGAGAATGGTGCGATCCGGTTTCCTCACGAAATGAAGCGCGAGGCGGGATCCTGGTGTGCGAGAGTATTCAACTCCCCCCTAAATCGTCCTCACGGACGATTTTGGACGGGGCACCCGCACGAGATGAAGCGGTAATGGACGTGGCGCGTGTGTATGGTCCCCACCTAAAACCGTCCTAACGGACGATGCTAGGATGGGGCACCAGATTGTAGTAAAGATGGAGACCTACTGGCCGGGTTCGGGGAGTTTGTAGGGCTTGGAAAGCCACTGGCGCGCTTCGTTGACGGCACCTTGGGTGTTGTCGTTGGTCTGGACGGCGAGGCGGTACTCCTGAACGGCGCGATCGCGTTGACCCGTAAGGTCGAAGATTTTGCCGATGGCAATGTGGCTCCAGACTTCAGTCCAGCGAGGTTCGCCATCGCCACGGAGAGCATCGCGATAGGCGTTGACGGCGGCCTGGTAGTTGCGCTGGGTGAAGAGAACTTCGCCGATGCGGTAACTGGCGAGGGAACTTTGCGAGTTGGCCTGGAGGGCCTTCTGGTATTCGGCGAGAGCGCCGACGAGGTCGTTCTGTGCGACGAGCTGCTGGCCTTTCAGGATGGCGATTCGGACCTGGAGATCGGGTGAGGACTTGAGGACCCAGTCCCCGGGATCGATGGCGATGCGGCGGGGTCGACCGAAAGTGTCGACGGTGTATTGAGAGTCGGTGCCGACGACATCGACTTTCTGGTCGACGGTTTTGCCGTCGGTTTCGACGCGGAGATTGACGGGCATGTTGAAGAGGTCGAGATCCTGATTGATCTGTCCGATGGTGCGGAAGCCCTTGTTATTGCCCAGACGGTAGACGGAATACTTGTTCGTAAATGTGGGCGCGCCGGTGCCGTCGATCCACTGAGAGAAGAATGGCGTGAGCTGCTGCTGGCTCTGGGCTTCAGCGACCTTGTAGAAGTCGGCAGCGCGGATGCCCTTGTCGGTGTACTGACTGAGTGCGCCTTTCAGGACGGACTGAAACGCCTTGTCGCCGATGACGCCGCGGAGCATGTGAAAGATCTCAGCGCCTTTCTCGAGAGTCATGGATTGAAATTCGGGCGAGAAGGGATTGAGGCGCGAAACGCTGGAGAGGGGAATGGTGTCATAGGCGAGAGCGCCAGCGGAGACGTCCTGAAGGGCGGTCTTGAGCGCAGTTTTGCCGTTCTCGTCTTCGACGTACATGAGCTCGCCGTAACGCGACATGCCGTTGGTGATCCAGGCATCGTTGAGGGTTCTGGGGCTGACTTCCGAGCCCCACCAGAGGTGGGCGATGGTGTTGGCGAGGAGGCGGATGCCGGACTTGTCGCCCGTGCGGGAGCCCATGATTGCGACGAGTTCGGGCGCATAGGCTGCTGGGAGAGTGTCATCCGGCAGCTCGACGACGTTAATGTGTCCGCTTTCAAGAGCGCCGAATTTGTCGGTGAAGAAAGCGAACTGGCGGCTAGCAGTCTGGGACAGCTGTCCAGCAGCAGCCTGATGGTTGACCGTGAGATAGACATTGGGGCTGCCCATGCCGGCGGAGACGGGTCCCACGAAGCGTCCCGCGATGATAGTGCCGGGGAAGCCGGGTTTGGTCCAGTTGAAGTCGTACTGATCGCCGGTTTTGCCGTCAGCAAGCTTTACGGGGTGCGGCTGGCCCTGAGCGCCGCTGCCGAAGACCTTCATGCCTTGGGGAACGCGCATGTGAATTTCAGCAGTGAATCGGTCGGTCATGTAGCCGGTCGTGGGGAACCAGCGTGCGGGGTAGAGCAGGTAGGTGATTGGTTCCTGGATGGCGGCGAGCTTGAGGCCTTCGACCGGGCCGTCTTCAGTGCCGGTAATGACGCCTTCGTAGTCGAAAGTCCAGTGCACGGGCTGGCCGGCGACAGGAGGGGTCGAAGGAGTGACGCGGATCGTGCCATCAGCAGAGCGCTCGCCGGTGAGGACCTTGCCCTTATCGTCCGTGATCTTGTTGACCTTCAATGCGGGGTGAAAGCCGAAGCTGAGCATCTCGGCGTTCTCGGGCGCGGTGAGGGTTAGCGTGGCTTTGGCGGCCAGACGATGCGTGGCCGTGTCTATTTCGGCGTCGATGACATAGCCGCTGATGTTGAGGCTTGGGCGCTCGGGGCGTGGCGTGGGCTGCGCGGCTAAAGAGACCGCAGCAAGAATGGGCAGGGCGGCCAAGAGGGCCGTCAACCTGCGCAGAGTGTGTTTCTGAAGAGGCATTTCAATCATTAGACGCATTGTGATTCCAGTTGCGACATTAGCGTTAGATGGCGTTTTCAGCTCCATCATGATTCCACAGGCGCCGGCACAGGGGAACCCAGCTGTTTGAGAGTGATTTCGGCCACCCGGCTGATGGCAGTTTCCGTGTTGTCCCCGAAGCCGGTAGGGGCGATGGTGAGCATGGCGCGAATGCGGGCCAGCTCCATCTTCATGGACTCGCGAACTGTGCCTTCCGGTAGCAGAGGCTCGATGTTGCGGACGATGTTGCCAGCTGTAAAGGCGTTTTGAATCAACTCGGGAACGACCATTTTGCCGGCGATGAGGTTGGGCATGGCGACGAAGGGGACTTTGACGACACGGCGGGCGATTTCGTATGTGAGCTTCGAGACGCGATAGACGACTACGAAGGGGTTGCCGAGGAGGGTGGCTTCGACGGTGGCGGTTCCACTGGCAACGACTGAGGCGCGGGCCTGGTAAAGAGCGGCGCGGGCGTCGTCGACGAGATGAACAGGGAGACCTTCACCATGATGTTTGACGAGTCCGGCGAGCATCTTGCGCTGGGATGCATTCAGAGTAGGCGCAAGAGGGATGATGAACTCGAATTCCTTGCGGGAGCCGGCTGCGCGGGGTCCACGCAGGGAGAGGATGCGGGCGGCGGCGAGCATTTGCGGTAGGTTGTCGCCGATCTCCTTGGGGCGGCTGCCGGGGAGCAGGGCGATCCAGGACCGGGAAGCGTTGAGACCGGCCTCGCGGGCGAAATGTTCGCGGGAGATCTCGGGGGTGGGAAGGTCGGCGAGAGGATGACCGACGAAAGTGACTTCGACGCCGTGGTCCCGATAGAAGGATTCTTCGAAAGGGAAGATGACCAGCATTTTGCTGACGTATTTCTGGACGAGCTTGATACGGTGTTTCTTCCATGCCCAGAGCTGGGGGCTCACGAAGAAGATGACGGGGATACCGAGGCGGTGGAACTCTTCGGCGAGCTTGAAATGGATGTCGGGGAAGTCGATAAGGATGGCGATGTCGGGGCGATGCTGGCGGATGGAGGCTTTGAGGCGGCGGAATTCGCGATAGATGCGGGGAAGATGGCGGATCACTTCGGTGATTCCCATGACAGCGACGTCTTCGGACCGGACTATGCGGTTGAGTCCAGCCTGGACCATGCGGGGTCCGCCCATGCCGATGAAGGTGGCGTCGCGACCGGACAGAGCAAGCTGGTTGCGCAGCTCGTCAATGAGAAGTGCGCCGTAATGCTCGCCGCTGGCTTCCCCGGCCGAGATAAAGATGGAGGGATCAGACATTCGTGCGTTAGCCCTGGTCCGCGTTTGACTCCAATGATATAGGGCGGAATGGCAGGGTACGAGGGGACGTAGGGATTGGTTCAAATAGTGGAGATTAGGGCGAAGAGACTCGCGGGACTCGCGGTTGTTTTTGGGCGTGTCGCAAGGCGAGAAGAAAGCCGGTGGAGATCAGGCGGGGGTTTGGACGGCTTCGACCCTGGTCCCCGCAGTGGTTTTGAGACGGTTGACGAGTCCTTCCATTTCCATGAAGTTTCTGCCGTCCTTAATCTGGTTGCCGCGGATGACGAGGACGGAACAGCCTTCGAGGGAGACCTTCTGGAGAGTGGGGGCGAAACCGAGGGAGTCGCCGAGATGCGTCATGCTGGCGACCCAGGTGACGGCGACGCGGTCGTCTTCACAGATGATGTCTTGAATGGTGATGTGAATGTCGGGGAAGGCGCCGATGAAGAAGCGGTGGATCTCTTTGAATTTGTCGGGGCCGACAAGAACGGAGTTTGCCTCAGGGAAGCCATAAGCTTTGCCGTCCGAAGCAAACATCTGATCGATGGCTTCTTCGCTCTGCTTGTTCCAGACCTCTTCGAACCAGCGATGGACGAGTTCACGATTGGCGGTGGACATGGTGATCTCCGTGCGCGAAAGCATAGCAAAGACGCCGCGGCGAGGACAGAAGAAAGTTACGGCTTGTGCTTTGCTGGGCGTTGATTTCGAGTGCGACTAGAGGTAGCTGAGCCAAGGCCAGTCTCGATGGCGGGAACGGAACTCCATGAACCATCGGCATGGGAAATAGAGGATTGCCACTGCCAGTATCCACATCGCGTAGATGAAGGGGAGACCGTGACCGTACCCGGAAGGCTTCCGCGCAAAATCTGCGATTACGGATCCGTGCAGGATCGGCTGGTGAAATGCGAGTGAAACGCCGATGGCCAGCAAGTGAATGACGTAGATGTGCAAGAGGTAGTAGAACATCGGTACGCGTCCAAATACGAGCAGGATGCGGGTGAGCCCCTGCTGCGCTTTGACACCGTCCAGAAGTCCGAGCAGGATAAGCGCAGGTCCCAATGTCATAAGCAGGTAGTCGAGCGAGGGTGGGTATTTGAGCGCGTTGAAGAAGGAGATGATGGTCAGGGGAAGCGTGTTTTGAACGCTCCATGGCCCAGCGGCACGAGGGTATCCGAATGGCAAGCCGGCGGTGCCGTTTCCATAAAGGTTGATCCCGCGAAGGAAGAAGAACAAAGCGGTGAGGAGGAGCCCGAGGGTCAGAACCCATTTACGGCGATCGGGCCGCAAGAGCAGGGTTCCGAACGCGAAACCGGCAGACATCACGCCCACCCACGGAATCAAGACGTAGCGTGCTGAGAATGCGAAGTTGTCAGTGAGAGCAATGCGACCGGGCGTGTGGAGCAGGATCCATATCCAATAGAACTTGCCGAAGAATGCTGGATTGATGCGGTCGAGCAGATTGTGCGTGGCGACCATGCCCACTCCCAGGGTGGCGATCCAGCCTGTTGGAAGGCGAACGATGAGCGACATCGCAACCATACTCCAGCCCAAACCCCAGATCACTCCTCCTTGTACCCAAGGCGTGAATCCCCAGGCGAAGTCGACGATGGTGAGCTCGACCAAAACGAGCCATAAACCGCGGGTGAGAAAGAAGCGCGAGACTTGCTGGATGGACTTTCCTCGTCGTGTAGAAAGACAGGCGCCGGTGCCGGCTAGAAAAGCGAATACGGGCGCGCAGTAGTGCGTGATGAAGCGCGTAAGAAAAAGCGCCGGATTGGTATGCGCCATGTCGTCGGGCGAGAAGTGCAGTGAGGTAAAGAAATCCCGCGTGTGATCGAGCGCCATCACGATCATGACGATTCCGCGCAAGACATCTACAGAGGCGATGCGCTTGGGTTGAGAAGAGAGAACCGCAGAATCTTTACTGAGTGGGGGAGTTGCGGTCGTTACCATGCCGGACGTCTACCGTCCGAATCGGATCGTACATTCATCGGTCGATGGTAACGATGAGACGGCGGGTCAGATGTCTTTGGGGTGTCAGTGAAATGTCATAAGGCCCCGGGGTGCTTCAGGGCTCAACGCGCGGTGGTGGCGGTAGTGCGGTCGAGGACCTCGCGGCGGGTGCGGGTGGCGGCGGCTAGCTCTTTAAGCAGCGGGTAGGTCTGATTCCAGTCGATGCAGGCGTCGGTAATGCTCTGGCCGTAGGTGAGTTGCTGGCCGGGGATGAGCTTCTGCGAGCCGGCTACGAGATTGCTCTCGAGCATGACGCCGATGATGTCAGGGTTGCCGGCGGCGATTTGCGCGGCGATGTCGTGGCAGACGATGGGCTGGCGGTTGTGGTCCTTACTGCTGTTGGCGTGGGAGCAGTCGATCATGATGCGGGGTTGAAGGCCGGCTTTGTGCATGCCTTGGGCAGTTTGGGCGACGGCATCGGCGGTGTAGTTGACCATCTTGCGGCCGCCGCGGAGGATGATGTGCGTTTCGTTATTGCCGCGGGTGACGAAGATTGCGGATTGGCCGTGCTTGGTGTGTCCGAGGAAGGTGTGCGAGTTAGCGGCAGAGAGGATGGCGTCGATGGCGACCTGGATGTCGCCCGAGGTTCCGTTCTTGAA
>DATJEO010000108.1:0-2153 GCA_035496515.1 Occallatibacter sp. | reverse complement strand
AGTCCGGAGGGAAGAGCACTGTACGAGTCGATGGGATTCAAGGCAACAAACGAGATGCGGATGCAGTTGTAGCCGGCACTCAGCGCGACGGCCACTTCCATGTTGGCGTGCTAATTTGCTTCAATCCCACGATTGTTGTCTCTCCGAACGTTTTTTCGAGCTGGATTGGGTGACAAAGGGGCTGCTCCTTGAGGGAGTCGATCAGTCGGGCCGCATGCGTAACGACGACGATCTGCGTCTGCTCCGCCGCCTTCGCGATCAAGCGAGCGAGTGCGGCGAGGAGGTCCGGATGCAGGCTGGTCTCAGGCTCGTTCAGCACCATCAGTGACGGCGGCCGTGGCGTGAGTAAGGCGGCAATCCAAAGCAAGTACCGCAGCGTGCCGTCGGATAATTCGGCGGTCGACAAAGGTCGCAGTAATCCGTGTTGCTGCAGCTTCATCTCGAGCCTGGCATCATCCGCATCGATCAGAACGCGATTGCCGGGAAAGGCGTCCTGCACCGCTGCCTGAAGAATGTCGCCGTCTCCGAGTTCGATAATGGTTTGCATCGCCGCAGCCAGATCGCACCCCTCGTTGCCGAGAATGGGCGTCCAAGTTGCAATCTGAGGCGCGCGGACCGGGCTGTCAGTATCCGTTCGGAAGTGATCGTAGAATCGCCATCCGCGAATCATCTCTCGCAGCATCAGCATCTCCGGCGCATTCTGTGGGTCGGAGACATGCGTCATCATGCTGTCGAACGCCACCAGCGAACTGGTTACCGCCTTCCATGAATTGTCGCCGCTGCGGATGCGAACGAGAGGGCCATCCCGGTCCACCAGCAAGGTGCTAGGGCGCATCTGGGCTCCGTGCCAGATGCATTCACGCTTAATCTGGGGATCCAGAGAAAATGCTGACGCGCCGGGTTTCGGAAGACCCAGGTCGATCGCATACCCGTATTCGTCGCTTGCGAATCCAAGCTTCAGATTTACGGGTTCTGTCCGGACCGTACCCTGGACGGGAAAGTCTCCCCGTCGCACCGAGCGGGCAATCGTTTCCGGTCCTGCCCAAAGCGTCGACTGCAGGCCACCTTCGCGAGCGATCGACGCGACCACCCGGCCCTGCGCGACGTCAGCGAGCAGCCGTAGCGCGCGATAAATGTTCGATTTCCCGGTACCGTTTGCACCGGTGATGACGTTGAGTGACTCTAGTGGAACAACGACTTCCCGCAATGAACGATAGTTCGAGATCGCGAGAGTAGTGAGTCGCATCGATGGCAGGCGTTCCGGTCTTAGAACGGAATATCGTCGTCGGTGATGCCGCCGGTCTGGGCCATTTCGTCGTGCTGTGCGGGCGCGGACTGGTCGAAGGTGTTGCCTCCGCCGCCACCGCCGGCCTGGGCGCCTTGGGCGCGCTTGAAGCCGCCGCCACCTTCGCCGCCGCCTTCACCTTTGCCGCCGAGCAGCACCAGGTCGTTGCACACGATCTCGGTGCGGTACTTCTTCTCGTGCGTGTTCTTGTCTTCCCAGCTATCGGTGCGCAGGCGTCCCTCGATGTAGACGGTGCGTCCCTTCTTGAGGTATTCGCCGGCGATCTCGGCGAGGCGCGACCAGCAGACGATGTTGTGCCACTCGGTGCGGTCCTGCCACTGGTCCTGCTTGTCCTTGTAGCGCTCGTTGGTGGCGAGGCTGAACTTCGCTACCGGCGTTCCTTGCGGCGTGTACTTCACTTCCGGATCTTTGCCGAGGTTTCCGATGAGGATGACTTTGTTGACGCTCTTGGGCATAGACGCGCTCCGGTTATCGATGAATTCGGCCAACTATAACAGAAGGATTGAGTCATGGAGCGATTGAGTCATTGAGCCAACGAAAGGCTTGCCCAATGCGGTTTCCGGACCAATACGGTCCTCTATGGGGCGCCGGCAATGGCTCAATGACCAATCGCCCAATGACTCAATTCCGCTATAATGCACACACTTCGGTTCAGGGGTCACACAGGATGTCCACAGACGCAGTCGCCCGGGGCATGGTTCCCGACGAAATGAAGCAGGAGCCGCGCTCCAAGGGACAGAACTATCCCCGCAAGAAGAAGCCCAAAGAGTTGGCGGTGATCACCGAGTGCTGCACCGGATGCGCCGGCTCGCCCGCCTGCGTCGAATATTGCCCGGTGGAAGACTGC
>DATJEO010000107.1:0-5926 GCA_035496515.1 Occallatibacter sp. | reverse complement strand
ACTCTTCGGCTTCCACAGCCCGGTGAAAAGACGCAGAAACCAGGGCGTCCCTCGCATCACATGCCAGTCAAATGGATTCAACCCCGCTGCCCGGACGCGGATCAGCACTTCATTTTCGCCGGGTGTTGGTTTCGGCAGGTTGGCCAGTTCCAGGACATCAGACGCCCCGTATCGGGGTCGGACGATAGCTTTCATTCGGTATTCCCACCTTGATTACGCGAAGAATAGCCTACCCGTTCCGGACTGCCGTGCTCGCCGTCACCAGCCGCGACAAACCTCCAGGCGCATCATCGCACCCGTTGAGTCCCTATGCGCATCTCATGTCCAGACTCAGCATCCCTGTGCAAGGAGCCTTCCATGACCACAGCCTTCACCCTCCATCCCCGCAAACTCGGCCGCAGCGGCCCAGAGGTCTTCCCCATCGCCCTCGGATGCATGGGCATGAGCGGCATGTACGGCCCGGCAGAAGAGCCCGAATCTCTCGCCACCATTCACGCAGCCATCGACGCAGGCATCAACCTCATCGACACCGGCGACTTCTATGGCATGGGCCACAACGAAATGCTCCTCGGCCAGGCACTGCGTTTCGTCCGCGATCAGGTCCTGATCTCCGTCAAATTCGGTGCTCAGCGTGGACCTGACGGCTCATGGCTCGGCTACGACGCGCGCCCAGCCGCGGTCAAAACCGCACTCGCCTACTCGCTCAAGCGCCTCGGCGTCGATCACATCGACATTTACCGTCCTGCCCGACTCGATCCAAACGTCCCCATTGAAGACACGATCGGTGCCATCGCCGACATGATCAAGGCGGGCTACGTCCGCTATATCGGACTCAGCGAACTCGGCCCGGAAACCATTCGCCGCGCCGCCGCCGTTCATCCTATCGTCGATCTGCAGATCGAGTATTCCCTCATCAGTCGTTCGCCCGAAGCTGGAATCCTCCCTGTCCTCGAAGAGCTCGGCATTGCCGTCACTGCCTACGGTGTTCTCTCCCGAGGCCTGCTCTCTGGCTCCTCTATAGCGGGTCCCGGCGACATCCGCAATCGCTTCCCTCGCTTCGCAGGCGAGAACCTCATTCGCAATCAGCAACTTATAGAGAATCTGCGGCAGATCGCCGAAAAGAAGAGCATTACCCAATCGCAACTTGCTATCGCCTGGGTCCTTGCGAAAAACCAGAATGTGATTCCCCTGATCGGATCACGCACCCGGCGACAGCTCTCTGAAAGCCTCGCCGCTCTCAACGTGCAACTCACGCCTGGCGACCTCGCCGAAATCGAAGCCGCAGTCCCTCCCGAAGCAGTCTCCGGCACACGTTACGACGCCCACGGCATGCAAACCCTCGACAGCGAAAAGTAGCCGATAGGATCGAACGCAACGCCCGCTGTTCCACGCCTACGACGCGAAGCATGGATACAGTCCGCATCTCGGCTTCTTGACGGAGCAAGCAGCGGCCTTCAGGCCGCTGCATTCAAGTTCCGCATTTGGCCTTTAGGCCCGCCACGTCTGAAAACGCGCCTAACCCACACGCCGGCTCAGCTTCATCACCCTGCCAACGTGATTCCAATCCGACACATAGATATTCGCATCCTTATCGATAAAACACCCATGCGCCGCACTGAACTCCGCAGCCCCAATCGCCTTCGGGTCAAGATCATAATTCGCCCACTGCGTCTTGTCCGGATTGTCCCCCAGAAACGCAACCGGTACATTATCCCGATCCAGCACCGTCACGCGTCCCTCAAGCTCCGACACAATCGCGTATTCCCCATGCAGCGAAACCTGACAAGGCCGCCGCAGATGCTGCGTCACTGTGTCCACGTACTTGCCATCCAGATCGAAATGGCAAAGTCGCCTGTTCTCGCGATCGCAGACAAGCAACAACGGCTGCCCGTACCGCGTATCAACCGTCAGACCGTGACTGCAATTCAGCGATCCCGGTTCCGATCCCTTGCCGGAATAGCTTCGTAAATAATTCCCTTTACCGTCGAAGTGGAATATCCGCGAGTCTCCATATCCGTTCGCAATGAAAATCGACCCGTCCGTCCCCGGAACCGCCGCAGTAATCCGCCACTCATTCGGCGCTTTGAATCCCGCTTCAGGCGGAGCCGTGATCTTCAAAACCGGCGTCCCATCCGTCTTCATCTTGACGAAGAGCCAGTTCTCCTTGGGCGTGCCCTTCTGCACCGTCGTGTAGAAGTACTCGACCCCGTTCTCCTCCGCATGCACCATCGAATGCACTTCGGGAAATCCCTGCGCAATCGTCTTGATCAGCCGCCCGTCCTGAGCGTAGACCAGCACTCCCGTCTCGCTCTGCGTGCTGACGTAGGTGTTGCCTGCATTGTCCTGTGCAATCGCGCCATGTGTGCCTCCGAAATTCGTTCCCGCGGGAAGCACGCCCCACCCCGGCGCAACTTCGTAGGTCCACTCGCCGTTCCCAGTCATATGTGTCGTCCTCAAGGCCTGCTCAGGATTAAGCGAATTCTCCAGCGCATGCATCGGAACTGCTGAACTCAGTGCCACCGCCCCTCCCGTTGCCAGGAACATACGTCGCGATCGGCTATCGATTTCGTCTTTCATGGAGTGCTCCTTGCGGTCGCCCCATCCGGCTCCGCTGGCGTGTTGAACAGATAAAGATGGCGCAATTGAGGCATCTTCCTCAGAGGCTCCACCGATTGCGACGTCACCTTCGTCCCACTCAGATTCACATACGTCAGTTGCGACAGCGAACTAAGCTTCGCGAGATTGCTGCCCGTAATCGACGTTCCTTCCATATGAAGAGCTCGCAGATGCGTGAACGTCTTCAGCGTATCCAAACTCGCATCCGATACAGCGGTCCTACCGAGCTCCGCCTCCACAATGTACGGCGCGAACTTCTTGAATTGCGCGAGCTGCTCATCTCCAAACGACGATGAGACATCCACCGTTCTGAGGATCAACCCATCCGATGCCTTCGCCGATAGGGGCACAAGCTTCGCCCCAAGCCCGTGCTGCATCTGCTGGATCTCCGGCACGAGTTTGCTGTAATCCCCCACCGGCTTCGGCGGAGGCTCAACTCGATCCTCAGCGATCTTCACTCCCGGCACGCTCGCCGCCGTCGCCGTCGCCCCAGCCCGTATCCACGCCCGTATCCACGAAATCTCTTCCGACGTCAGAGGAGTCCTTCCCTCAGCAGGCATGAAATGCGGATCGCCCGGTGTCAGCGTCACGCGTGCAAGCAAGATGCTTGCCTCAGGCTTGCCCGGAACAATGACCGCCCCGTCCTTCCCTCCTCGCATCATGTCGTCGTAAGAATGAAGCCGCAAGCCGGCCTTCGCGCTCCCTGATCCATGGCACGCAGCACACTTCGCATCCAGCGCAGGATGGATATGAAGCGCGTAGAACGAATTCCCTCCAGCGTCCTTCGACCCAGATCCAATCAACACGCGTAGAGGCCGCGGCATGTAATGCGTCAGGTAATCGCCGCCATGTGTAATCGAGCCACCCTGATGTCCCGTCCAGAGAAGAGCGAGTATACTCGCGCTCAACAAAGCGGGATACGGGAATGCTTGCTCGCGAGCGACCCACGCCGGCCGCACCACGATGCTGAGCATAAGCCCGATGCAAAGCGCAACCGCGCCCCACATATGCCGCGTTACAGTGGCCCCCGTATCTCCGGCCCCGTACGCAAGCATGTAACCCAGCGCAAACGTCGGCAGCGCCAACACCAGCGCCGCCCGAAGAACAAAATCTGCCGCCTCTCGTAGCGCCGGTCGCTTCGCCCCTGCAATCTCCAGAACCGGCACGAGACAGATCAGTCCGATCGGCAGATGCAGCAACGTCGGATGAAACCGTCCCAGAAACTGCAGCCAATCCCCATGCCCGCGCCCATCCAACCGCAGAACAAATGGCAGCGCAATGAGCAGAGCGCTGCCAGACAAAACAGAGACCCAGATTGATTTCCCAACTCGAGTGCCTTGTACAAACCTGCGTGCCGCGCCCGTCACTCGCTCCGCAACGATCACGCCAGCAATCCCTTGATTACAGTCGAAGGCTGCGGCCCCGTCAGGCGCTGATCGAGTCCCTGGTAGTCAAACGTGAGCCGGTTGTGATCGATTCCCAGGCACGCCAGAATCGTCGCGTTGAAGTTGCGCGCGTGCACCGGATCCTTCACCACGTTATAGCTGTAGTCGTCCGTCTCCCCATACGTCAGACCGGGACGCACTCCGCCGCCCACCATCCACGTCGTGAAGCACCGCGGATGATGATCTCGCCCATAGTTCTCTTTGCTCAGTCCACCCTGGCTGTAAACAGTCCGTCCGAACTCTCCCGCCCACACCACAAGCGTGTCATCCAGCAGCCCCCGCCGCTTCAAATCCGTCACCAGCGCATAGCAAGCGCGATCCGTCTCCGCGCAAAGAGTCGGCAGCACACCCACTACATCGCCGTGCACATCCCATCCGCGCTTATAAATCTGCGTGAACCGCACTCCGCGCTCCGCCATTCGCCGCGCCAGCAGACAGTTGTAAGCAAAACTCCCCGGCTGCTTCGCATCAGGCCCATACAGATCCCACGTCGACTGCGGCTCCTTACTCAGATCAGTAAGCTCCGGCACAGATGCCTGCATCCTGAACGCCATCTCGTACTGCGCAATCCGCGCGTTCGTCTCCGGATCGCCCACATCCGCCTGCGTCTGTCGATTAATCTCCTCAACCGCATCCAGCATCCTGCGCCGAACCTCGCGATCGATCCCATCGGGATCGGCCAGGTACAGCACCGGATCACCTCCCGAGCGCAATCCCACGCCCGCATACTCCGACGACAGAAACCCGCTGCTCCACAGCCGCGAAGAAACCGGCTGGTTGTTCTCCTTTGGATTCGTTTTCGTCTGCAGCACAATGAAAGTCGGCAGATTGTCATTCATGCTGCCCAGCCCATACGCCAGCCACGAACCCAGACAGGGCTTCCCAGGATTCATATTCCCCGTGTTCATAAACATGATCGCCGGCTCGTGATTGATCGCATCTGTGTTGGTCGACTTCACAATCGTCAGGTCGTCCACCATCTTTGCCGTATACGGCAGCAGATCGCTTACCCACGTTCCCGTCTGGCCATACTGCTTGAACGCCCAGTGCGAAGGCGCAATCGGAAACCGGGACTGCCCCGCCGTCATACCAGTCAACTGCTGATTGCCGCGAACCGAATCAGGAATGTCCTTGTTGTACTGCGCAGCAAGATTCGGCTTGTAATCGAGCAAATCGATCTGCGGCGGCCCTCCCGACATGAACAGATAAATCGCTCGTTTCGCCTTCGGCGCAAAATGCGGCAGCCCCAGGTTGCCCTTCCCCGGCGATGTCACCGGGGTCTTCGCATCCGCTCCGATGGCACCTCCCCGAAGCGCAGCGTCGCCGAAAAGACTGGCCAGCGCTGCCCACCCCAGCACCTTCCCCGACCGCCCCAGAAACTGCCGGCGCGTTTCAACCGCCGACCACTCCTGTTTCAACCCCGTCGGAATCGGCAGATTCGTGACATCAACTTCGGGTTCGCAATCAGTACAAAGCGGATGCTGCTTCATCGGTTCCTCTGCTATTTGTTCAGCGTCTCATCCAGGTTCAACATCTCGTTCGCGATCATCGTCCACGACGCAAGCTCCGGCTCAGGCGTATTGCTCGCCACCTTGCTCTCTCCTTCGTGAACAAGCGCGTGCGCCGCCTTCTTGTCGCTCGCGTAGTGCTTCTCCATCTGCCCCAGCGAATTCTCCAGCACCGCCAGCGTCTTTGGCGAAGGGTCCCGCGACAAAAGAATTTCGCTCATCCGATCGATCCGGTCCTGCGGCTTCAGCCCCGCTTCATGAATAACCCGTTCCGCCAGCGCCCGCGCTGCTTCAATCCACTGCACGTCATTCATCGTCACCAGTGCCTGCAGCGGCGTATCCGTTCTCTGCCGCCGC
>DATJEO010000106.1:0-4828 GCA_035496515.1 Occallatibacter sp. | reverse complement strand
TGTAGTGAATGGTGTAGGTTTCGCCGGTTTCGGTTTTGACGGTGAAGTGGTCGAGTGCGATTTCGGTGACGGTGCCCATGATGCCGCTGCCCATCATGCCACCCATCATGCCTCGACCACCCCACGGGCCGCGTTGGCCTGATGGCGCGGTAGTGGTTTGCGAGGGCGGGTATTGAGCTGTCAGAGGGAGAGCGGATGCGAGGAGAAGAGCGAGGATGAGACGCGAGACGTTCATGGTCGGTCGGGACGGATTGGGTCCTCAGGTGAATAGACGAATTTGCGGCGTGCGAAGACGAGAGCAGTTTCGATTCGATACGGAAGTCAGTTGAGGATCTTTGACACTAGCCGCTACAGCCGTTCTCGAAACGGATAACTCTCGCGGCACGACAAAAGCCATGCTCCGATACTTGTCGTGAATTATCAGGGTTCTGGCTGGTTATTGCCGTTTCTGGGTTTGGGAGGCGAGGAGTTCTTCGAAGGCGGGGAGACCGTGTAGCGCGGCGAACTCTTCGTCGGCAATGATCTTTTTGGGGTTGGTGTATCCCTCGTTGAGCGCCATGCGGAGGTACTGGATGGCGCGCTCGGGCATTCCGGCTCGCACGCAGCCCCGGGCCATGTAGTAGTTCATGGCGCCGCGATCGGAGACGGAAGCGGGGTTCTCGACGCGCGGCCTGGTGGTGTCCTGAAAGATGTTGGGATCGTATTTGATGGCAGCCTGGTACTGTTGCCAGCCCTTCTCATATTTGTGCTGGGCGAGGAGGTTGGTGCCGAGGTTTTTCAGGATCAGGGCGGAGTGGGGTTCGATCTTGAGGGCTTTGCGGTACATCTTCTCGGCGTTGCGGTATTGTTTCATCGCGTCGAACACGGTGCCGAGGTTATTGAGGACGTTCGAGTTTTTGGGGTCGAGTTTGTGAGCTCTCTGGTAACTGTCCATCGCGTCGGAGAGATCAAACATCAGCTGGTAAGCAATACCGAGCTTGTTGGCGACGGCGGGGTTGTCTTTGGGAGCTTTCTTGTATGCCTCGATGGCGGCCTGATAGCGTTGATGGGCCATGAGTGCGTCGCCGAGTTGTTCAGGAGTGGGTTGAGGTTTCGGGGGTGCGGGAATCACAGTCTGCTGTGGAGCGGGTTGAGTGGCGGTGATGGGCGCCTGAGGCACGGGGGCCTGGCTGATCGCCGGAGAACAAGTTGTGAGAAGGCCCGCGATGAGGATCGAAGCAGGGAGGAATCGGCTTTCGAAGCTGCTCATGTTTCCTCCTCGCGAAGGAATGAGGCGACAGGCCTCGTATGGTCTTGCACAGAATTAGAGCACCGTTTGCTAGAGCATCGTCAAGTTGATTAGTCACAGAGATGTGAGGCGGACAGAGAAGTGCATCAAACGGAAGGGTTTCGAATCTTAGGAACAGAAGTCTAATGGGCGAGGAGAGGGCGGATGAGCACGACGTTATCGTCGAAGTTGCAATCTGACGTGGCGGGGAGGTTCCGGAGTGTCCGCCAACGGACGATGGGATTGTGTAAGCCGCTCACTCCTGAGGACATGATGGTGCAGTCGTGTCCGGAGGCTTCTCCGGCAAAGTGGCACCTGGCGCATACGGCGTGGTTTTTCGAGTCGTTCATTCTGAACGTGTTTCAGCCTGGGTACCGGCTGTTCAATGAAGATTTTCCGTGGCTGTTTAACAGCTATTACCGGAGTTTTGCCGAGTTTCCGGAGAAGAAGCTGAGAGCATCGTTTTCGCGTCCGGGGCTGGATGAGGTGTTGCGCTACCGGAGCTACGTGGATGAGCACCTGGAGCGGCTGCTGGAGGAGAATCCCGAGCCGGAGGTGCTGAGTAGGGTGGAACTGGGAGCGAACCACGAGGAGCAGCACCAGGAATTGCTGCTGACGGATGTGCTGCATGCGTTCTATACAAACCCGTTGCGGCCTGCATACCTGGAGGAAGCGGATCAGGTGGCGGCTGGCGCTCCGGGGTCGTTACGGTTTGTGAAGTTCGAGGGCGGGCTCGTGGATGTGGGGTTTGGCGGGAGCGGATTCTGTTACGACAATGAGCTGCCGCGGCATCGGATGTGGCTGGAGCCGTATGCGCTGGGGAACCGGCTGGTGACGAATCGGGAGTATGCGGAGTTTATTGCCGATGGTGGGTACACGAGATCGGAGTTGTGGCTCTCGGCGGGATGGGATGCGATCGAGCAGGACGCGTGGAAGGCCCCGCTTTACTGGAACAAAGATGAGGCGGGATGGCGGATCTTCACGCTGCGGGGTGATAAGAGTCTGGATGAGGTGAAGGACGCACCGGTGAGCCAGGTGAGCTACTTCGAGGCGGACGCGTATGCGCGATGGGCGGGGAAGCGGTTGCCGACCGAATTGGAGTGGGAGATTGCGGCGGAGGGCCGAGCGGTTGAAGGGAATCTGATGGACACGGGCCGACTGAGGCCGACGCGTGCAGAGAGTAGTGGAGAGCAGGTTGGACAGCTTTGGGGCGATTGCTGGGAGTGGACGGCGAGCGCGTACCTGGGGTATCCGGGGTTCGAGCCGCTGGCGGGGTCGCTGGGGGAATATAACGGGAAATTCATGAGCGGTCAGATGGTGCTGCGAGGCGGGTCGTGTGCGACACCGCGGGCGCATATACGGGCGAGCTATCGCAATTTTTTTCAACCAGAAACGAGATGGCAATTTTCCGGAATCCGATTGGCGGATAAGTAACTCACATGATTGGGAGCGCATCCTACATACCTGCATGACGACGACCCCGATTTCCCCAGCAAAAATTCACATTTCAGACAAGATCGCTTCGGCGGTTTACGAGGGACTCATGTCCCGTCCCAAGTGGCTGCCGTCGTGGCTGTTTTATGACGCCGCCGGGTCGAGGCTGTTTGACGAGATCACGCGAATTCCTGAGTACTACGTCACGCGGACGGAGCGGGGGATCCTGGCGAAGCACGCGGCGGAGATTGTGACGAGAGCGGCGGGTGGGAATGTCGTTCGGATCGTGGAACTGGGAGCGGGTTCGGCGGATAAAACGCGGCTGCTGCTGACTGCGGCTGCGGAGCGGCAGGACACCGTGTTCTATGAGCCGGTGGATGTGTCGGCGAGCGCACTGGTGGAGGCGCAGATGCGCATCGAGGATGAATTGCCTGGCGTGATCGTGTGCCCGCGGGTGCAGGATTACACGCAGGATCTGGAACTGGATTCGACGCTGCCGAATGAGCGCAGGCTGCTCTTGTATATCGGATCGAGCATCGGGAACTTTGAACCGGGCGAGTCTCTCATGCTGCTGGAGCGGGTGCGAGCGGCGATGGATCCAGGGGATTGCTTCCTGCTGGGTGTTGACCTGGTGAAGGATGAGGCGGTGTTGCAGGCTGCATACGACGATGCGGGCGGGGTGACGGCGGCGTTCAATAGAAACCTGCTCGTGCGGTTGAACCGGGAGCTGGATGCGGATTTCAATCCCGCGACTTTTGGGCATCGAGCGGTGTGGAACGCAGCGGAGTCGCGGATGGAGATGCACCTGGTGAGCGCGAAGCAGCAAGAGGTGTGGCTGCCGGGCATCGATCTGCGCGTGAAGTTTGACGTGGGTGAGAGCATTCACACGGAGAACAGCTACAAGTACAAACCGGGCGCGGCCGAGGCGTTGCTGGCGAAGGCTGGATTCTGGCCGGAGGCGACGTGGACGGATGAGCGCGGGTGGTTTGCGGTGGTTCTGGCGAGAGCGCTGTAATATCCCACCCTAAATTGGTCTGACGACCAATTTAGGATGGGGCACCCGATGTGCGTGGGCGTTGTTATTGGACGATTGTGAACGGTGATGGCTGGGGCTGGGGCGATGAGCGGGAGAGGCTTTGACGGAAGCTGCTCCAGCGCTTGCCGATGTCGTCGGAGAGGAAGAAGAGATCCCCCGCTGTGAGGTTTCCGACGACGCGGTGGTGGCCGACGGCAGCGAGGCCCATCGAGGCAATACACCCACATTGAGCGCAATCAGGATCGCCGCCGAACTGGCAGGGAGTGACTCTGGTTGTGAGGTCAGCGGAGATGGTGCGCGTGGTGCGCGCGAAGATGCACTCGTCGGGGCTGGAGGGCGGATTTCCGAGTTCGCGGAGAAGGGAATCGGGCATTTCGAGTTTTGGGAATTGCGGGCCCAGGCGTTTGAGCTCGGCGATGACGGTGGCTCGCTGTGCGGGAGAGAGGATTTCTACTTCGGTTGCTCCGCGCTGCGGAGTGAAGATGCTGAACCAGACCTTTACGCATTCGGGGCGGTTGCACCAGAACTCGAGGAATTGCTCGATGTAGCCGGGGCGGTCGGCGATTTGCGAGGTGATGGTGCAGTGGACGTTGATATGGGCGTCGACGATGTTCTTGAGGATGCGTTCGTAGGTGGCGGGTTTGCGGCGCACATCGTGCTCGGGGGCGAGGCCGTCGATGGAGACGACGATGTTGAGGCGTTTGTATTGCGCCCACGCTGCGGGGATAACCCGAAATGCGCTGGTGACGACCTGAGTGTGGATGCCGCGGGCATCGATCAGGGGAATGAGCTGATCGAGTTCGCGGTAGCGGACGAGAGGATCGCCGCCGACGATGGAGACGTGGAGGGGTTTGTAGTGGTCGATGAGAGCCAGGGTTTTCGAGACCAGTTCGTCACCTCGGAAGTCGGAGAGCTCGCGGAGTTGAGATTCGCCGCCGAGGTGTGCGGGATCGAAGGCGTAGCAACCGGGGCAACGCAGGGGGCATTCTTTGGTGATTTCGATGGAGAGATTGGGGGCGTGGCCGGTCAGGATTCTGTACCAGGCATGCAGGACTTCAGACGTCTTCATGGGAACTCCGCCGAGCAAAATG
>DATJEO010000105.1:0-8921 GCA_035496515.1 Occallatibacter sp. | reverse complement strand
CCGCATGTCATAGTTCGTCGTGTTGAACCAGGACTGCGCAACGCGGGACGGATCGTTGATGGCCTTTTCGTTTTCGAGGAGCGGATGGAGGCCGTACTTCAAGATCACGCCGGAGCCGGACTGCTTGAGGATTGAATAGTTCTTCCCTACCCCTTTTTTGTATGTGACCCGGACGGTCATCTCGGCGGTCGGTTGGGTCTGGTCTTTGCCGCGATAGACCGCGTAGTGCTCGATGTTGGAGTACTCGAGGAGATTATTGTGCCGGGAGATGTTTGCGGCATCGAGATCGCGGATGACAGCATAGGGGTCGGTCTGTTGAGCGTGGTCGGCACTCTCCATGCCAAGGAGCGGCATGAGGCCCATCAGGATCGCACTGGCTGCCCGAAGATACATTGACTAAATAATTGGACGGCTCTGCCGTCATTATCGTGCTTCAGGGTTCGATGCAACATGAGCGTATTGTGGCAGTTTCGAAAAATTTGAGCGGCTGAAGCTGGACCGCGTCCAGTGTATGTAGATGTGGATCCGCGGGAATCCGGCGCACGGGCAAATCCACGAAAACACTTGAAAAGGAGAGGCTTGCGATGAAGGAGAAGTGTGTCCGACTGGCAGTGGGTGCGGCTTTTGTGATCACGATGTGTGCGGCGGGGGCAACCGCGCAAGGACCGGAAAGACAGAACAGCTACCAGTCGTTTTACCTCAGGAATGCATCGAGCCAGAAAGCCGCCAGTGATATCACGACTGCGATGCGGAACCTTTTGCCCGCAGCAAAGATCTATTTTGCGGCGACGGAGAATGCTCTGATGGTCAGCGGCAGTGCGGAAGAGCTGGCGCAAGCGCAGAAGATGCTGACGGATCTCGACAAGCCGCAGAAGGTTTATCGCGTGACGTACACGATCAGCGAGGGGAATGGCGCGCCGAGGCATCTTGCGATGATCGTTTCTCCGGGTAGGAGAGGAATCACGAAGCAAGGTACGCGCGTGCCGATCATGACGGGATCGTACAAAGAGAGTGGTGGAGAGTCGGCCAATACGCAGTTCCAGTACCAGGATATCGGGCTGAGTGTGGAGGCGACGATCGAGGGATACGGCGATGGAATGCGGCTGACTTCGAAGATCGAAGCGACGAACGTATCTGAACAGAAGTCGAATGTGGGCATCCAGGATCCGATCGTGGATCAGTCGGTACTGGAGGCGCAGTCGGGGGTGAATTCGACGAAGCCTGTAAGTCTGGGAGCGCTGGACATGCCGGACGGCAAACATATGGATGTGCAGGTGGCGATCGAAGCGGTGCAGTGACCGCTGACTGACCAAGACTCGCGAGAGCTACTCGGGCAGGCCGGCTGCCCGAGAAATCTGCGTGGGCGCAAGATTTGTTTGTTTGAAACGCGGACTGAGATGAATGTCAGTCTGCTTGAGAATGCCGGTTCCAGTATTCACGAAGCCGTGTGGCGTTCCGGCTTTGATGACGAGAATGTCGCCGGGTTGCGTGTCGCGAGTTTCATCTCCGGCGACGAAGCGTGAGCTGCCTTCCTGCACGATTGCGACCTCGTCGTAGTGGTGAGTGTGTAGAGGAGCGCCGCGGCCTGGTTTGGCTTCAACCAGAAAGATGGAGACTGCGACGTCGGCATTGTCGGCGCCAACGAAGTTGTATGAGCTTCCGATGAGCGGCAGATCTTGTTTGCGAACGATGTGCATGGACACTCCTGATTTTGTTTTTACTTTCGACAAAATGACCACCGATTGACGGGCTGATGCGGTTGCGAAAGCTTAACTCCAACTTAAGATCGACGCGCTATTTGACACACGAAAGTGCCAAAGGATTCAGCTATTTATTTCGCGCGCGAAACCGCAACACTCAGCGAGAAGCGTGTTTGTATTCGACATGAACGGCGCAGCAGGAAGCAGCAAGAGCCAAGCTTCCAAAGCTGGTCAAGCCGGTTCGGTTAAAGTCCCGAGGGACGGAGGTATTTATGAAAAATATTGGTAAATGGGTGCTTGGAGCAGCAGTTCTGGCCGGCGGTTTGACGCTTGGGACCACAAAGGCTGATGCAGCTCAATGGAGAGTTACTGTGGGTGTGGGCAACCCTGCTTACATTCCTCCGTGCCCCGGTCCGGGATATGCGTGGGTGAATGGCTACTATGACGGCGGCTACTGGGTGCCTGGATATTGGAACTACGTGGGTGGCGTGAGCTACAGCTACTACGATCGCGGCGCATATCGTCATTACGATCGGGATGACTATCGCCGGTTTGATCGCGATCATGACCGCAGGTTCTACGACCGCGACGATCATCGCCGGTTCGATCGCGATGAGCACCGGGATCGCAACCATGACCGCTGGCGCCGGTAAGCTTGCTCGCATCCCATGTCTCCAAAAAAAGGAGACATGGGGCACCCGGCGGGGATTTAAGTAAGAATTGGTCCCGGTCCCAAAGGCGAGGGACCGGGCGCACCCGCAATAGGAATGGTTATAGATAGAGTTCGATAGATATAGTTCGCTGGTTCATCTGTCCCACTTGCCTCACGGCCTCTCCTCACGGGGAGGCCGTTCTTTCTTGCTGAGGGATCAGGCGCGATTGCCCAGAAGTCGCTCTACGGCCTCGTGCTGGTAGCGTGACATGCGCAGCTCTTCACCGCTTTGCAGAAGAACGATGTGGCTACCCTGAAACCAGGGGCGGATTTCGCGGATGCGGTGCACGTTGACGATGGTGGAGCGGTGGATGCGCACAAATTCGCGTGGATCGAGTTTCTCCATAAGGGCCTGCATGGTCTCGCGCACGTCGTAGGTCTTGCGAGAAGCGTGGAGGGTGGCATAGTTGCCTTCGGCGCTGATCCAGTCGATATCGGCGACGGCAACGAAGAGGATGCGTCCGCGCACAGACACCGCGAGCCGCTGTGCGTAGTCAGTTTGAGATCGAGTTCGGTCGAGAAGCGAGAACAGGCGCTGGGCAGCCTCTTTGTCCTGACGGCCGAGACAGCGATCGCGCGCGCGGCGCAGTGCCCGGGCGAGGCGATCGGGCGCGAAGGGTTTGAGGAGGTAGTCGACAGCGTTGGCGTCGAAGGCTTCAAGCGCGTACCTGTCGTAAGCGGTAACGAAGATGGTGACGGGCATCTGGTCGGCGCCGATGGTTTCAACGACGCGGAAGCCATCCATTTCGGGCATCTGAACGTCGAGGAAAACGAGATCAGGACTGGTACGCCGGATGGTCTCTACAGCGGCCTCACCATCGCCACATTGTCCGATGACGTTGATGTCGGACTCGTTCTTGAGCAAGCGAAGAAGAGCCTTGCGGGCCAGAGGTTCGTCATCGACCACAAGGGCACGCAGAGTCATGAGGAGGCACCGACGGCTGCTGACTGTCGCGGCTGAGGCAGGTGAAGCAGCGGGATGAAGATAAGGGCGACCACTCCGCGGGTTCCGAGAGAACGAAGCAGGAGCGATGCCTGCGGGCCGTAGAGCTGCTCGAGACGCGCTTTTGTGTTGCGAATGCCGACACCCCGGAGCATCAGCTCGTCGGTGTTCTCGTCGATGGTGCTGTTGGTATTCCAGACCTCGATCTCGATGCCGTGGTTAGCAAGCCGGGCGAAGACTTCGATGAGGTCGGAACCTTTGTGCTTGCCGATGCCATGGCGAATGGCGTTTTCGACGAGAGGCTGGAGAAGAAGCGGAGGCACGAGCTGATCCAGGACCGCGGGGTCGGCGTGGAGGGCAAAAGAGAGGCGATCGCCAAAACGCTGCTTCTGGATGCCAACGTAGAGATCGAGAAACTCGAGTTCGCGCGAGAGCGAGATTTCGTTCTTGCCCATCTGATCGAGCGAGATGCGGAGGAGCTGGCTGAGGCGGAGGAGGACATCTTCGGCGGCGCGGGGATCTTCCTGAACGAGTGTGATGGCGGCCTGAAGCGTGTTGAAAAGGAAGTGGGGCTGGATCTGCATGCGCAGGGTTTCGAGTTCGGCGGAGGCGAGGCGAACTTGAAGTTGCGCGTGATCGATTTCGCGCTGGCGAATTTCCTGCTGGAGATGGAGAAAAGCCGCGATACTCACGATGATCCAATAGGCGAGCACTCCCAAAAAACCGCGCACGAGAGCTTCCTCTACAAGGGATGCCCAGGTGGCACGATTTTCGAAGAGGGCGGCATAGAAGTATGCGCCTGTTCCGCGCAGGATGGCCTGAATGCCGATGCATGCGATGCACGCTATGGCGTGCGGATACAAAACACGCGCGGGCCAGTTGGATCGCGCAAACGGGTAGCGAAGGGCGAGCGACAGTACGAGCGGAGCGAAGAGCGCCCACGGATACCAGTCAAGTGCTGCCCAGATGAAGTAATGCGGTAAGGGAAGAACGTAGCCGCGAGATGCATCGCTGACGAGAACCTGGGCGCCTTGCAGTCCTACGACAACCGTCCAAAACGCGAAGGAGATCGGGAGTTGCTCGAAATAGGCGCGCAGGGTGAGGCGTTGAGGGAACCACCAGGAATTCGTCGAATTGGATAGAGATGATTGCACGGTGCCTGATTCTTTATAGACCATTCCGCGGTTGGCGTATCGAGCGTTCGATTCGGAATGCGGATGGCATTACGATTCAACCCGTGGTATGTACGATTCGACCCAGCGAATTCCTATTCGACACTTTGACGGGGCGCAGAGGCAGATGCTTTCGTACTCTCGACTGGCGCAAGGAGGCGCCGGTCGATGAAGAGAGCCAGAGTTTTGCTGGGAGTGACGGTGATTGGATTGGCAGCCATCTGCGGCGCAGCGAGAAGTCAGGATACGAGTGCCGGCCCGGGTGCAAACGAAATTCCTGTACACGAACAGGTCGTCCAGCAAGCGCCGGAACGGAATAATGGCGCGGCGTGGTGGAAGCTGGCCATGCTGGACCAGGATGCGGCGCGGTTTGGAGATGCGGAGCGTGCATATCAAAAAGCGCTGGAATTGATGAAATCAGGTGATCCGATCGCGCTGGCCAACGTGATGGACTGCATGGGGACGATGTACGTGCAAATGGGGCGTTACGCCGAGGCCGAGGAACTGGAGCGGAGAGCGCTGTCGATGCGGCAGGAGCAGAAGGACTCGCTGGGAGTGGGTCTGAGCTGGATGCACCTGGCGATGCTTTCGTTGGGGAAACACGAGAAGGCGGATGGTGAGACGTACGCGGAGTTGGCAGTGGAGAGGCTGGTTCCAGAGAAGGGCGAGAGCGGCGCAACCGTCGAGCAGAAAATGACCGCGCTGACGTATCTGGCACTCGCGCGGTGCGCGGCCGATGAGTGCGGGGATGCAATGGCTCCGTTGAAGCGGGCGATGACGATTGCGGAGGCGAGCTATACGGAGAACAGCTTTCCGGTTGCCTACATTCAATTTCTCGAAGGCTATGCGGACTGGAAGCACGGTAATCATCGCGCTGCAGCAAAGCTGATGAAGAGCGGCACAGAACAGATGGAGGCGCAGCTTGGGTGGAATCATCCGACGTTTGTCACGGTGATGCAGCAGTACGAGGCTTTTCTGGTAGTGACGCATCGGGATGCGGAGGCAGCGGAGGTGCGCGAGAAACTGGCACGGTTCGCTGGAGAGAAGGCGGTGGCGCAGACTTCTCACGCTTCCGCTTCGCTGCCCCAATAGTGAGAGCACCTGCTCCAAGGTGCTCTCACTCGCAAATCGAATTTCACTCGTATCGCAGGGCGGACATGGGGTTCACCTTTGTGGCGCGGCGAGCGGGAATGAAGATGGCCACGAGCGCAGCGAGTACCAGAACAAAAGCCGCTCCGGCCAAAGCGAGCGGATCGGAGGCATGGACGGAGAAGAGCAGCCCACTCATTAAGCGCGTGAGCGCGAGAGAGAGCACAACTCCAAGGATGAGTCCGATTGCGATGGTGGTCATTCCGCTGCGCATGATCAAGCCGAGCACCTGGCTGCGATTTGCGCCGAGCGCCATGCGAACACCGATCTCGGTCTTCCGCTGCGCAACGCCATAGGACGTGACGCCGTAGATGCCGATGGCGGCGAGCAGAAGGGCGAGTCCTGCAAAGCCCGCGAGCAACGTCAGAGCCAGGCGGCGGCGTTGTAGCGACTCGCCCATGACCTCGTTCATGGTGCGAACACGGTAGATGGGGAGATCCGGGTCTATGGACGCGACTTCGCGCTGGATGGTCGGCACGAGATTCATTGGATTGCCGGAGGTACGGATGGCGAGCGTCATGCCGTTGAAGGGCACCTGGTCTTCAGGAACGTAGAGTTCGACACGGGAGCGGGCTTCGAGAGTGCGATTGTGGACGTGCCGGACCACGCCGACGATTGTCCGCCACGGGGACTTGGATTGGAGGTCGCCGAAGTGAACACGCTTGCCGATGGGATCCTGTCCGGGCCAGTAAGTTTCGGCGAGGCTCTCGTCGACGATGGCTACATTAGGAGTGCCATCTGTATCGCGAGGCTCGAAGTAGCGTCCGCGGACGAGGGGAATGCTCATGGCCTTGAAGTAGCCGGGCGTTGCGGTGCGCAGATCGGCTTCGGGTGTTCTGTTCTCGAGTGGAACTGATTGAGTATCGATGGTGGTTGTGCCTGATCCTCCCTGGCCGCTCAGAGGCAAACCGGTGACAGCTCCGGCGTCTTGAACACCGGGGATCCGCTGGACGCGATCGAGCAATCCTGAGTAGAAGGCGCGAATCTGTTCGGGCTTGCTGTAGGTGGCATCGGGCAACGAGATGCGCATGGTGAGCACGCCATCGGGACGAAAGCCGGGATCGACTTTGAGGATCTGGGCGAAGCTGCGGATGAGAAGGCCTGCTCCCGCGACGAGTAGCAAAGAGAACGCGGTTTCGCAAATGACGAGCATACCGCGCAGACGTTTGGGACGTTTGCCTTCGGTGTTGCGTCCGCTTTTAAGAACGTCGAAGTTGCGCTTGCGGCTGGCCTGCAAGGCGGGCGCAAGGCCGAATAGAACTCCGGTAAGGATGGACACGGCGGCGGTGAGAGCAAGGGCCCGCAGATCGATTGAGGTGTGGACCGCGCGAGGCAGAGTCTTCGCAGCCAGAGAAACGAGCCCGCGAAGGATCAACGGAGTGATGGCAAGACCGATGAGCCCTCCGGAGAGGGCGAGAGCGATGCTTTCGGTTATCAGTTGCCCCGCGAGACGGCTGCCTGTTGCGCCGAGAGCGAGGCGCGTTTCCATCTCCTGCTGGCGCTCAGTGGAGCGCGTGAGCATAAGGTTGGCGATGTTGGCGCACGCGATGAGAAGAACGAGTCCCACGGCTGCCATGAGAACGATAAGCGAAGGCTTGACGTCTCCGACTGTCTCCTCGAGCAGCGGGTGGAGGATGATTCCGAAATTGAATTTGTTATAGGGATAGGAAGCATGCTGTTCGATCATGGTGTGCGCGACACGATCCATGTCGGACTGCACCTGGGCGAGCGAGAGGCCGGGCTTGATGCGTCCGAGAACTTCGAGGCCGTGACCGCCGCGGCTGTTTTCGCTGAGATCATCGGGAGCGAAGGCGAGGGGTCCCCAGATTTCGGCCTCACTGGGATACGCGAAACCATCGGGCATGATGCCGACGACGGAATAAGGGGTGCCGTCGATTCGGATCGTGGTGCCGACGATGCCTGGATTTGCGGCGAAGACGCGACGCCAGATCGCGTGACTCAGGATAACTTCGTGATCGCGTCCGGGCTGGGCTTCTTCGGGCAGGAAGTTGCGGCCGTACTGCGGCTGAACGCCAAGCATGCTGAAGAGATTCGGGGTTACGGCAGCTCCGACGACGCGCTGCGGACTGCCCTTGATTCCAAGATTGAAGGACCCTCCACTCATAGCGGCGAGGTCAGAAAAACTGTGATTGAGTTGCTGGAGGTCGCGAAACTCTGGTGCGGAAACCCAGTTCTGGTCATTGGGCGCGCCGATTCCGGTGAAGCGGGTCCAGACTTTGATGAGACCCTCGGGCTTGTTGTAGGGAAGCGGACGCAGCAGAACTGCATCGAGCAGACTGAAAATGGCAGCGTTGGCGCCAATGCCCAAAGCCATGGTGAGGAGGATGATGGCCGTGAAGCCCGGCCGCTTAGCCATCTGCCGGACCGCGAACCGCAGGTCCTGAAGAAGAACGCTCATTGGTTGACCTCCGAGATTTGACCTGGGGGCAGGCCCGATCGTTGCTCGTTATGCAGAGTACGCATTGTAAGAACGAGCAGTTCTCCGGCCAAGCCGCTCGCCGCTAAGTGGCTGGAACGATTGTGGGTGAGGTGCGACGCATAGGCGGTCGGTGTTCGGGTTCGGATTGATGTGCTCGGAAATGGACAGTCAACCAGAGCCTCTGGACTGGTCTTAATTGCTGGAGGGTTCTTCTGCGTGATCGATGACCAGTACTTCCATCGTGTCTTTGGCGGCGACGAGCTTGAGGCCAAGTTGCTCGTGAATGAGCGTGAAAAGGGAGGGGCCGTTGGGATCACGAACTGCAGCAGCCGCAGACTTGAGAGTGATGTCATAGATGCCGCGGATGCCCGTGCGATCGAGAACAGGTAAGTCGATGCCTCGCAGTTCCGTAAGCTGCTGAGCGAACTCGGGCATGGAGGTGTTCATGAAGACGAAGCTTCCATCCACGACGCGAGGGAAGGTTTCGCGAGCATAGGAGGAGAGGAGTTTGTCGCTCTTGTCGGGAGGCAGTCTGGGTCCGCCCTTGGCAACGACCAGCTCGTACACTGAAACCCGCTTTTCCTCTCGATGGATGCTGAGATTGAAGCGCGTGGCAAGAAGATCCTGGAGCATGAGGCGCAGATCCTTTTCGCTGACGGAACCGGCTGCCCGGGCGCGGACGTCATATCGATGGTTGTGCAGTGTGCCTGGATTTGCGAGCTGATTGTGCTGCAGGGTATATGCCCACTCGATCATCTCGTCGAGATCGATGTTGCGCAAGGTGAGACCGTCGGGGGCGGTCTGA
>DATJEO010000104.1:0-4639 GCA_035496515.1 Occallatibacter sp. | reverse complement strand
CTTCACGATTGAAGGTGGGGGCGGCTACATGCCGAGCCTGCGCTCCTCGAAGCGGGAACCGGTCGGCCGTCCTTGTGGATTCCTGATTCCCAAATACGTGAATGCCGGAGGCCAGAAGGATCGCAATTCACATTTCCTTCGCGGATACCGTTTCGACGGCGATGGCAGCCAGGAGGTTTATGGCCATGCCTTCCTCTTGCCCGAGTTTGGCAATGCCTGGCGCGAGCAGGTCAAGAAGGACATACCGTACTATTTCGCTATCGAAGCCCAAGGAGAGTGCCTTCCCCGAGCCGATAATTTCGTCACGCTCGATCCCAAAAAGAAAGATGCATGGGGTATTCCGGCACTGCATATCAACGCAAGCTATGGGGAGAATGATCGGGCAATGGCTCTGGCAATGCGAAGTCACGTCGCCGCCATCCTCGACGAAATGAAACTCGCCGACGTGGCTCCGCCAAAGAGCGAACTGAGCATCTTCGGAAAGAATATTCACGAGTGCGGGACGGCGCGCATGGGCGATCGGCCGTCAACAAGCGTAGTCGACCGGAACTGCAAAGTGCACGACGCTAAAAACCTATTTGTTACAGACGGTTCGGTGTTTGTGACCCAAGGCTGTTACGAGCCGACGCTTACCATAATGGCGATCTCTGCACGAGCCGGGGAGCATATCGCGGAGACCTTCCGCCGAGGTGAGCTGTGAAGCCTGGTCCCTCGGACCTCGTTACCCAGATCACACGGCGACAGTGGCTCTTGCGCTTGGGCGAGACCGTCGCCTTGGCCGGAGTGAGCGGCCTAATTCCGGAGTATCCTCTGGGCTTCTTCAGCAACGAACCGCCCTCATTGCCGCCGGGGCTTTACGATCCTTCGCCCGACTACCTGGTGCATGCGCTTAGTGGCCATCATCTACCAGTTCCCGCGGCAGGAAGCGAGACGGATTACGTGCAGGCCGGCGCCTCCCACTCATTGCAATGTTTCTCGGCCGAAGACTTCAACACGATTACCGGTTTTATTTCCACTCTTCTGGGCGACTTGCCCGGTAACACTCTGAACGAGGTTGCCCAGTGGGTTGACCTGTGGTGTTACTCCGCGCAGGCAGTGCGAGAGGCGGCCCGCAACCTTGATCCGCTTCATCGCGCGCTTGCCGTTGCCTACTTTGGCGAAGCGTCCGTCGCAGAGATCGAGGCCGCCGATCCGGCTACGATTGTCCGCCAGGGCCTTACAGAGTTGAACAGAATCTGCCGGGATGAGCACGGGAACGCATTCGCGAGTCTCGCCGTCCCAGAACAGCAGCACGTCGTGCATTCGATCAGCACACGCAAAGATTCCAGCTTGCATAAATTTTTCGAATTGATTCGCAACGAGGCGATTCGCGGCTACTACACTTCAGCCGCGGGCTTGAAAGAGCTCGACTATAAAGGGAACACCTACTATCCCTACTGCCCGGGCTGTGAATCTCAGAAGACATGAATGCGGCGGGCGTGCTACGACGCATCTGCGACGATCAGTGTGCAAAGCTGCCCCTGACGTGCTTCTCTGTGCAATCGGGCTCAGGAGAAACCGGATTATCCCATGCGCCTGATGGGCGCACCTAAACGCATCCAGGCTACGGCACAATTTCAGCCTGCGCCGGAGTTCCATGTGCGGAATCCGGAGCAATCCACAGGGTGAGCTTGGAAGGCTCGACGGCCAATTGGTTGCGATCATTCCAGATGGCGAACGATTCTGCCGCCACATCGAACTTCACCGTCTTTGTTTCTCCGGGGAGCAGCGCAATAGTCTGGAAGCCCTTCAACGCTCGCACCGGTTGCTCCGTGCTCGTACCCTGGAGGCGAACATAGAGTTCTACCACTTCATTCGCCGGTCGTGACCCGGTATTACTCACGTCGGCTTTTGCCGTCAGTACTGGGGGATTTTTTGCAGCAAGAGTTCGAGTCAGTTCTCCGGCGCTCAGATGGTCTGCGCTAATTCTGGTGGGGCCGTAAGAGAACGTCGTGTACGACAGTCCGTAGCCGAAAGGAAACTGAGGAGCGTTCTGTTCATCGATATAGCGCGAGACATATCTTTCTTCGATATTGGTGGGCGGGTGCGTCAGATCGGTTCCTGTGGGAGGCCGACCCGTGTTATTGGAGTTGTAATAGAGAGGTTCCTGCCCCACGCTGCGGGGCCAACTCACGACCAGCTTGCCACTGGGATTGACATCGCCGAACAGCGTTCGCACCAGCGCCGGTCCTCCACTCATACCGGGAAGCCATGCCGCCATAACAGCCGGCACGTGCTGGAAAGTCCACGGAAGCGTCAGCGGGCGTCCGCTGAACAAAATCAGAATAACCGGCTTTCCGGTATTCACGACCGCTTCGAGCAATTCTTCCTGTCGTCCGGGCAGTCCCAGATGCGCGCGCGAAGCTGCCTCGGCGCTCATGTCAGGGCTCTCGCCCAGGGCGAGAATGCACGTATCAGCCTTGCGCGCACCTGCAACTGCGTCTGCAATATCGTGGTCGGTCCCGTCGAGGATGCCGCTCCCCTTGTAGCGGGCTACGTGTTCCTTGCCTACTCTTTGCACCAGGGCCGCCAGCAAACCGGTGCGCGGACCCGATCCCGGTGGAGTTCCATTGGGATAGGAAGAATCCTCCCCAATGGGACCGATCAAAGCGAAATTCTGGGTGCCCTTGGAAAGTGGAAGCAGAGGCTTTCCGTGCGGCCCGCTCGCATTTGTGAGCAGCACGAACGAGCGTTCCGCAGCCGTTTGCGCCAGCGCGACGTTCTCCGGTTGGTAGAGCGCCTTCGGCGCAGCAGCCTCATCCACATAGGGATGCTCCAACAATCCAAGTGCCAACTTCACACGAAGGACATGCCGCACCGCCTCGTCTACTGCGGCCGGCGGCACTTGTCTCGAACTGACGAGTGCCTGCAGATTGTCGTGATACAGGCTGCTCACCATGTCCATATCGACCCCGGCCAGAAACGCTTTGCGAGCAGCTGTTGCGCCATCGATCGCGACTCCTTTTAGAAGGAGCTCTCCGATCGAATTCCAGTCGCTCACGACTAGTCCCTGGAAGCCCCACTCGCTTCTCAGAATCTGTTTGAGGGTGAACGGATTCGCGGATGCCGGCGTCCCGTTCAGCGTATTGAAGGCGCTCATCAAGGAAGCCGTTCCAGCTTCAACGGCGGAATGGAAGGGCGGCAGATAAAATTCGCGCAGCGTGTGCTCCGAAATTTCCGTAGTGTTGTAATCTCGTCCGCCCTCGGCGGCGCCGTATCCCACAAAATGCTTGGCGCAAGAGGCGATGCTGTCCGGGGCATCCAGGCGCTGCCCCTGGTATCCGCGTACGTATGCAGCCGCCATGACTGAGCCGAGGAATGGATCTTCGCCGGCACCTTCCGCCATGCGTCCCCAGCGCGCGTCACGGGCGATATCGACCATGGGGGAAAATGTCCATCGGATTCCATTCGCCGCGGCCTCCATCGCCGCAACCCGCGATGCCTTCTCGACGATGCTGGGATCCCAGGTCGAAGCCAGTCCGAGCGGAATGGGGAACTCTGTCTTGAATCCGTGGATTACATCCAGCCCGAACAAAATTGGAATGTGCAGGCGGGCTTTCTCCATCGCGATCCGTTGGTACATGTTGATCTGATGAGGATCGGTGACGTTGAATAACGAGCCGATCTGCCCCTTCGCGATCATGTCCCCATAGTCGCTGCGTCCCGTTCCCGGCCCCGTCGGCTGGCCGGCAGAATATTGCACCAGCTGCCCAACTTTTTCTTCCAGCGTCATCTGTTGCAGGATGGCTTCAATCTTGGCATCCAAGGCCGGATCGTTAATTCCATCGGATTGCGACGGCGCTCGCGTTGCACTTTGCGCGGTGGCAGTGAGGTGCAATAGTGCGCACAGCAGAAGAACCGTGAGAAAGCGCGCGCAGTTGCGCACTGCGCGAGATTGCAGACGGGGAACAGAGAGGATGTCAGAAAACACTTGATTGAATGAGATCGGCACGATGTCTCCGCAGGATGAGCCAGCGACTAAAACGGATTAGTACGACATCGTATGAAAAACTCTTTTGACAATGAAGTCAATACGTTGGACTCTACACCACAGTGATTCGGGCCGTTTCGGCTTCCGAAGTTTCTGTGGGCGAGCTCAATTCCGCAAGCGGGCAGTGCGGGGACAGGTAACTCAGCTTGCGCTGGATGATTTGTGGAGAGTACTTGCCCAGATAATGAGAAATGGTCTCGACGCGAATCTTGATTCCACCCGCCGGCTTGGTGGAGTCCAGATCGCCGAACTTAAAGTAGAGCGTTCCCGTCGCCTCGACAATCTTCTGCGATGGTGTGTAGGTGGGCTGATCCATGCCACACTCGTAACTGGAAAGCCGCACCACGCATGTGATCCAGGGGCATCGTGCCGCAACCTTAGCACCCCACATGATCTCGTTGGTGTTGCTGCTATAGGACGACGTCCATACATCGGAAATATCAAATGGACTTTTGATGCGTCCCACTTTCAGATCCGCCTCAAAGAGCCAATTCATCAGGTCCGGATCCGTAGGAAGGTATTGCAACCAGAGAATCGGATAGCCGCATGCCTGAATCTCGGCCTCGATTTCGTGTCCGATGCCGGTGTCCATGTGATACGGCCGGGCCA
>DATJEO010000103.1:0-4358 GCA_035496515.1 Occallatibacter sp. | reverse complement strand
TAAACCCAGCTTCAACAAGGCGTGGGGTGTCGAAGATCCGAATACCTTCGGTACGGACGAATTCGTTCATTGGTGCCGTCTGATAGGCGCAGAGCCCTACATCTGCACCAACGCCGGTACAGGTACTGAAGAAGAGATGAGTGATTGGGTAGAGTATTGCAACTTGAAGGATCAGGGTCTCAACGCGAAGATGCGTGTTGAAAACGGCAGCCCCGAACCCTTCAATGTACGGTATTGGAGTATTGGTAACGAGAATTACCTGGGCGGTGAAATTGGCGCGAAGACGGTTGAGGAATGGGCGCCGCTTGTCCGCGAATCTGCCAAAATGATGCGGGCAGTGGATTCAAGGATCAAGATCCTGGCCGCGGCTACCGTGAATGGCAACTGGACACCTCCAATGCTGCAAGCCGCCGGGAAGTATCTGGATTACATTTCGATTCACGGCTATTGGGATCCGTTATGGCAGCACGGAACTCATCCGGCGGATTACCTGAAATGCATGTCGCACTGCGAAGCTCCCGAGAAGCAAATCAAGCAGGCCGCCGACCTCCTCGATCAGAACGGAGTAGGAGACCGAGTACGCATCGCATTCGATGAATGGAATCTTCGTGGCTGGCACCATCCTGGCTTCCCGGGAGGGGGCGGCGACAGACTCGATCTGATTCGAGAGCGCGACGACAATGACCTCAATGGAACCTACACCATGGCGGATGCCGTGTTTTCCGCTTCATTTCTGAACAGTTGCCTCCGAAATGCGACACACGTACAGATGGCTTGTATGGCTCCTGTCGTGAACGTTCGTGGCCCTCTCTATGTCCACGCAAAGGGAATTGTCAAACGAACAACGTTCCACGTTCTTAAGATGTATTCAGATCTGCTGGAGGACAACGTCCTCGACGGCAGCACAATTAGTGATCCTCTGGACACGGGCTCAGGAGTCGTTCCGGCGGTGGACGCAGTGACAACGAGCAGTTCTGACAAGAAGCGCTTTGCCTTGGCGTTGATCAATCGTGACCCGGAGCGCACAGCGCACTGGCAGCTGAACCTCCGCGGACTCGATCCCCGAACGGAGATTCGGATCACTGTACTCTCAGGCAAGAGTACAGATTCCTTCAATGACACTGATCATCCCAATGAAGTAGTGCCCGAGAATGTCTCGCATCAGACAGCAAGCGGCCCATTGCTGTCACCGCCGCACTCGGTATCAGTCGTGCAGTTCTCGGTTTGACGTTGTTGCTGCTCGCGGCTAACCGGTATCTTCTTCGAGTGCTGTTCGCGTAGATCTCTGGCTTGAGATCTGTACTGAGGTTGACTTTGCTCCACCTATGCGCTGGTCGATGCCAACCTTGATCCTTGTGCGAAATGCGGCTGCTCTTGATGGAATCCCTTAATGAAGTGAAGGTGTGAACTTCGAACAACCTTGCTCACCCAAAAGCACCACCCCCATCTACAACTGACTTCGCATCCATCTCACACCACCCGCACAAATCATTGATCCACTACCGTTTTCCTCTTGCGGCGTCACTCATATTCCTCCTTGGTCACCTGCTTTTGAGTTACGCAAGTCCACCCCTACCCATATCGTGTGATTGCTGGTGACCCCGGCAGCAATGCAACATTCCTCATACAGCAGCAAATTGCCAGAGGTCTTCCCAATGCTTGAAGCGACAAAGACGTTGGACTACTACGAATTTCTCCAGATCAGTCCCCACGCAGACTACGAGACCATTCATCGTGTCTACCGCTACCTTGCATCTCGCTTCCACCCCGATAACCCAGACACCGGGGATCCCGAGAAGTTCTTCCTCCTCAAGTCTGCTTACGACGTCCTCTCCGATCCGGACCGCCGTTCCGAATACGATCGCGAGTACGAGCGCGAAGAGCCTGTCCGCAACGTCCCCCTGTCGCAGGCCGTCGACTTCATGGACCAGGTCCAGGGCGAGCTCAACCGCCGCCTCGCCGTCCTCGCTGTCCTCTATTACAAACGCCGCTCCAATCCCTTCAACCCTCAGGTCAGCCTCGCTGAGATCGAGCACCGCATGGGATTCCCCCGCGACTACCTCGACTTCACTACTTGGTACCTCAGCAAAAAGGGATACATCACCAGGGCTGATAACTCCGATTTCGCCCTTACCGCCGAAGGCGTCGATTACATCGAGAGCCAGCGCGCAAGAATCCCCGTCCTCAACCGCCTCCTCACCACTGGCGCCATCGCCTGCAAGGCTGAAATCGAGACGCCAATGATGAATCTCGACTCAACAACCACGGCAATGGTCGTCCTGCCCGATTCGAAGAAGATTCCGGATCGCCGCATGAATATGCGCGATCGTCGTTCTGGCGCACCCGACTGGCGCGCCGACAAGTTCGATCGCCGCAAGGGCTCACGCCGTAACGAAGATCAGCGCCTCAACTAACCAATCAAACAGTACTTCGCGGGGGGCGCTAGTCGCCCCTTTTGCTTTGCTCCGAAACCTCGCTGCAAACCAGTGAGGGAAACCTTCTTCCTCCTCGTCGACCCGACCAATTAGCATGGTTCCGCTCATCGGCACTCACCCCGCCGACCATCATCACGGCATCACACTAGTGAATAAGGAGACTCATATGCGCCTCGGACGTTTCACATCCTTCATCCTCGGGTTGACCGCGTGCTCCCTCCTCAGCGTCCTCCCTGCCACAGCTCAGTCTTCCTCCCCCAAATCAACCGCCAAGTCCGCTCAGACAACGGCAACCACCGCCAAGACCGCAGCCAAAACCGATCTGGTTGACATCAACTCCGCCTCCGCCGATCAGCTCAAGGCTCTCCCCGGAATCGGCGACGCCTACTCCGGAAAAATCATCGCGGGCCGTCCCTATGCGAACAAAACTCAGCTCAAGACCAAGGGCATCATCCCCGCAGCAACCTACTCGAAAATCTCCAGCATGATCATCGCGTCCCAGCCCGGCAAGAAGTAGCCACGAAGACGTTCAATCTGTGCCCCATTCATCGCGCAGTGTCATCGCGCGATGAGTGGGAACCGGCACAGAACAGGGTGTCTCGCCGAAGCCCGCCCACACGTGAATCACTACATCTTTTCCTTCTCGTGAAAATGTCAGGAACGGAAAACTGAAGACTGTCCTCTTCACACCTGCGCCGCTATCGCCTTCCTGAGTGCCGCCCACGCCAGCAGTCGCGTCGAATCCAGAACCGGCAGCGGTGAATTCCGATTGCTGATCACCAACGGAATCTCCGTGCATCCCAGCACCACGGCATCGCAGCCCTCATCCTTCATGCGCCTGATTACAAGCTGAAAGTACGTCACCGACTCCGGCCGGAACACCCCATACACCAGCTCGTCCATAATGATGCGATCGATCTCTCGCCGCTCCTCATCCGTGGGCCGCACATGTCCGATCCCGCGCATCCCCAACTTCTCGGGATACACCTCGCTCTGCACCAGCCACTTCGTTCCCAGCAGCCCCACTCGCTGATAAACGCGCTCCACCGCCTCATCCGCCACCACTTCGGCGATGTGCAGCCACCTGAGCGGCGACGCCGGCTCAACCAGCGACATCGCCTGGTGAATCGTATTGTCCGGACAAATAAGAAAGTCCGCGCCCGCGCGCTGCAACTTTCGCGCCGAGTCCAGCATCAGCTCCGCGATGCCTTCCCAGTCATTCCGGTTCAGGCACTCAACATACGCCGCGAAAGAATGTGTGTGCATCGTGACCTCTGGATGGCCATGCGGCCCCAGCACCTGCGCTCCCTTCTCACAGATCGTCCGATAGCACAACGAAGCTCCCTCCGCGGAGCAACCCACAATCCCTATGTGCGAAGACAACAGCATCCCCCGATTCTACTCATCGACCCCGCCGGAACCCGTCGCTTGAAATCCTTGGGCGACTTCCGCTTCGGGTTCGAAAAGAGTCAGCGGGCTTGGATCGCCAACCACGCAACATACCCGAGAAACAAAATCGCCATCAAGGACAGCATCCATCGCACCCAGGAAGGCCATTTCAGCTGCCGCAGAAATGAAACGGGCAGCAGGATGGAACCGCCCAGCAGACACCCGACTTTTGCCGCGAACGGCAAATCACAAAGACCGATAACGGCGAATGCCAGCCCTACAAACCCTAGGACATCGGCTGCATTCGACTCCGGCCCCTCACGTTCTTCCATGCGTGCCATGCTGACACGCGACAAACAGGTCCTCAATGCGACTTTAGGGTTACGAAAGTAAGCAATGAATTGACTCAAGCTACCGGACATGAGACTCCACGCCCGCCTGAGAGAATCAAGTTCGTCTTTATTCTTCATGATTTGGCTGGGATGAGGAAGAGGGTGCCGCTGTCCTTCCCCGCCACGATGCCTCAATGGCGGA
>DATJEO010000102.1:0-8463 GCA_035496515.1 Occallatibacter sp. | reverse complement strand
GTCAGATATCGTCGGCTTCATAGGCGATTTGCTGATCGACATTGATGTGACAGCGTTTCGGCGAAAGCCACGCCGGGAGCTTTGAGCTGATCCGGCTTACCTGTCAAGAAAATACGGAACGGGCATCATGCCCGAATACGTAATGAATTCCATCGAGGCATTTCCCTTGCATCCAACTGGCATGCTGCGGATCGATGAGCTGAGCGCAGACGAGCGCGCCATCTGGAACACGCTCAAGCCTGAGCGGTTGCCGGAGCATGTGGCTATCATCATGGACGGCAATGGCCGCTGGGCTGGGCACCGTTCTCTCAAGCGTTTCCTCGGCCACCAGCAAGGCGCGAAGAGCGTTCAACTAGTCACCGAGACAGCCTCGCGCATCGGCCTGCCGTGGCTCACGCTTTATGCATTCTCGCTGGAGAACAATCTCCGCAGACCCAAGACAGAAGTCAATTTTTTGATGCGGCTGCTGAAGACCTATCTGGAAAACAACGTTCAGCGCATGAATGACAACAATGTGCGCATTCGCTATATTGGCCGCGTTCACGAGTTGCCGCGCGAAGTGCAGGACAAAATGCAGTGGGCGCAAGAAGCCACTGCGCGGAACACCGGGACGACACTGACATTGGCGTTGAATTACGGAGCTCGCTCCGAGATGGTCGATGCCTGCCGGGCGCTGGCTCGCGAAATGCAGCAGAACCAGCTTGTGCCTGAGCGGATCACGGAAGAAGATCTGCATCGACATCTCTACACAGCGAATATGCCTGATCCCGATCTGTTGATCCGGACATCGGGCGAGATGCGCATTTCTAATTTCCTGCTCTGGCAGATCGCCTATACCGAGATCTTCGTGACCGAGCGGTTGTGGCCCGATTTCCGCGGCATTCACCTCCTAGAAGCGATTTCTGCCTTCCAGCGCCGTGAGCGCAGATACGGCGGGCTTAGCGACAGCGTCGGCGAGGTGGAAGAAGACACCGAACAGATCAAGATTGCCGGCTGACAAATCTCATCCTCGAAGCCCGTTTCACACACCATCCCCGCCGTATCCTTTACCCATGATTCACACGCTCGCAGTGTTCGGCTACAGGTCGTTGCGGGATCTGGTGCTGCCTCTCGGGCAACTGAATCTTGTTACGGGCGCGAATGGTAGCGGCAAATCGAGCCTGTATCGAGCACTTCGCCTGTTAGGCGAAGCGACATTGAATACCGTCGTCGCATCGCTCGCGCATGAGGGTGGGTTGCAGTCGACACTGTGGGCGGGCCCGGAAGCGATTGCAAAGAACGTGCGGCGGGGCGAACATCCGGTCCAGGGGACTACGAGGCAGGCTTCGGTCAGTCTGAAGCTCGGATTCGCTGGGCAGCCTTATAGCTATTGCATCGACCTTGGATATCCACCTCCGGCTCAACTGGCTTTCCCGCTGGATCCTGCAATCAAGCGCGAGTGTATCTGGCACGGCGGGATCTATCGACGGGCGGCTGTATTGGTCGACCGCAACAATCGCGTCGTGCAGATCGCGCCGGCAAACACAGCAAAGCACGAAGAACCGGAGCTTCTGACCAAAGAGCTCAGCTCGACGGACAGTATGCTGGCAACGATTGCGGATCCGCAACGCGCTCCCGAGATGCTTGCAGTGCGTGAATCGATTCGCGGCTGGCGGTTCTATGAGGGGTTCAGAACTGACGCGGCTTCGCCGGTGCGGATTCCGCAGGTGGGTACGTTTACGCCGGTTCTGAACAATGACGGCACCGATTTGCCGGCCGCACTCGAGACGATCCGGCTGTTTGGCCGACGAGAGGAGCTAGACCGGACAATCGATGATGCGTTTCCCGGCAGCCGGGTTGAAGTTCACCAGCAGGCGGGCCGGTTCGAGGTACAGCTTATGCAGCACGGGTTACTGCGGCCGCTCGGCGCCTCGGAACTCTCGGACGGTACGCTGCGGTATCTGCTTTTGACGGCAGCCTTGCTCACGCCGAGACCTCCCGAACTAATGGTGCTCAACGAACCAGAGACCAGTCTGCATCCTGATCTTTTGCCGGCCCTCGCGCGATTGATAGCCCACGCAGCCGAGCGCACCCAGCTAATTGTCGTCTCACATTCCCCACGGCTGATTGAGAGCCTGGAGCAAAATCGGAAGTGCAATAGGCTTCACCTGGAGAAATCATTCGGCGAAACGGTTCTGGCCGGAACGACTCTCTTTAATTTTCCCAAATGGGAGTGGCCGAAGCGATAGAAGGAACTGGATCGAGTGCCGATGATTAGTTCACAAGCGAAGCAAAGGACAGAATGACAAAGGATGACTTACGGACCAAGGCTGGTTCATTCGGCGCGACGGCAGGGGTAGCATTGTTTGCCGCAGTGGGAATAACCACATGTCTTCTGGAAGCGAGCTTTAGAACATGGGCTGTCGGTCGGTATTTCGAAAATCGAGCCGGTATCTTTTTGGACATTTTCCTTATCGCCGCTATTGGCTCAGTAATCGCTTTGGCGCTCTCCAGTCTCGGCAGGGGAAGGAACCGGATCATAGGGATTCTGTCGAGCACGGCTTCGTTGACGATCATTGCCGTCATCCTTAACACATAACAACTAGCCTGCAACTAGGGCTCGGTCACCTTCGCGAGTGAGCCGTTTGGCAGTGTATCCTCAACCCTGAATGAAACGAGTCCTGACCGCCCTCATCCTGGCGCCGCTGGTGCTGGTCCTGGTGTTTATCGGCCCGATGTGGCTGATCACAGGGGCGGTTGCGGCTGTGGCGATGTTGGCGGCCTGGGAGTTCCTCGCCCTGACGGAGCAGCGAGGCGCCAAACCTCCAAAGGTGCTGACCCTGGGGACGATTGGGCTCTTGTTTGCAGGAAATTATCAGTGGCCGGATGAGACCGCAACGTTCTTTGGCCTCTTCTGCATCGTGCTGCTGGTGTACTGCACCTTCGCCTCTCCAGTGGAGCGGGCGCTGGCGGATGCGACCTCCTCTATTTTCGCCTTGTTCTATCTGGGTCTGACGCTCTTGCCGATACCGATGCTGCGCGAGGCGACGAACGGGCCGTCTCTGCTCGCATTTCTGTTTCTGACGGTCTGGGCGGGCGACACGGTCGCCATGTATGCGGGAAGGGCTTTTGGTAAACGAAAACTCGCGCCGAACCTGAGCCCGAACAAGACATGGGCTGGCGCGATCGGATCGATTGTTGGCGCGATGGCCGTCGCAGGAATCCTGCTGGCGCTAAGCACTTATCTAGCCCAGTGGAACTCCGTGAAGCTCTCCTATTCCGACGCACCCTTGTGGTATTGGCTGGTGCTTGCGGCAGTGGTGAATGTGGCGGCGCAGGTGGGGGACTTGGCGGAGTCGGCGCTGAAGCGCTCGGCGGGCGTCAAGGACTCAGGGACGCTGCTGCCAGGTCACGGCGGCATCCTCGACCGCATCGATGCGCTGCTGCTGGCGGCTCCGGTGCTGTGGTACGCTCAGGTCATACGGACTCGATTTTGAACCATGTTAGTTGGTTGAATACATTGGATTTAACTGAACGTTGAAACGTCTCGCCATTCTCGGATCGACGGGCTCCATCGGGCAGAGCACCCTGTCTATTGTTGAGCAATTTCCGGATCGCTACAAGGTAGCGACGCTGGCGGCTGGGCGGAACATCGATGAGTCTTTTGCGCAGGCGGTTCGCTGGCGGCCGAAGGTCGTTTCGATGGCGACAGAAGAGCTTGCGGCCGGGCTGTGCAAGCGGCTGAACGAGGCCGGGGTTTCGGGAACACAGGTCGTTCACGGCAGCGAGGGGACAGTCGCATGCTCCACTCACCCCGAAGCCGACTTCGTGGTATCGGCAATTGTCGGTGTGGCCGGGCTGGAGGCGACTCACGCCGCCATTCTCGCTGGAAAGCCGGTCGGGCTGGCGAACAAGGAATGCATGGTGGCGGCCGGGGAGATACTGACGGCGGCGGCGCGGGAGCGCAAAGTCCCGATTCTGCCGATCGACAGCGAGCACAACGCGGTGCACCAGTGCATGCGGGTCGGCGACCACCGCGAGGTCAAGTTCATCTGGTTGACGGCGTCGGGTGGGCCGTTCCGGAAGACTCCTCTCGCTGATTTCGTCGCCATTACACCTGAGCAGGCTCTGAAGCACCCCACCTGGGTGATGGGCCGCCGAATCACCATTGACTCCGCCACGATGCTGAACAAAGGCCTGGAGATCATCGAAGCCTGCCGCCTCTTCGACGTTCCCTCAAGCCAAGTGCGCGTCACTATCCATCCGCAGTCAACGGTGCACTCGCTGGTTGAGTACGTGGATGGGTCGATTCTGGCGCAGATCTCCGTCACAGACATGCGGTTGCCGATCCTGTACGCCTTGGCTTACCCGGAGCGCCCGGCCTCGAATCTGACATTTGACCTGGCCGCTCTGCGGCATCTGGACTTTGAGGAACCCGACTTCGAGCGATTCCCGTGCCTGAGGTTGGCTTACGAAGCAGCAGAGAAGGGCGGCGCGCACTGCATCGCCCTGAATGCGGCCGACGAGGTCGCGGTGGAAGCCTTCCTCGGGCGCAAAATCCCATTTTCTGGGATAGCAGGTACAATTGAAAAAGTGCTTGCGTCGACCCCCGAGTCGCACCCGGCCACCATTGCCGAGGCGCTGGCGTTGGACCGGGAAGCGCGGGAAAAGGCTCAAGCGCTGGTTGCCTGAGCCCCAGTCGGCAGCGCATCGAATTGCGCCGCCCAGAGGTTTGAATCTTAACATTTATGCATGATTTCTTTGTATCCGCAGTAGCTTTCATTGTCCTTGTTGGCTTGATGGTGGTTGTCCATGAATTTGGGCATTTTATCGTCGCCAAGCTCTGCGGAGTCCGCGTAGAAGCATTTTCAGTCGGCTTTGGCCCGCGCCTCTTCGGCGTGAAGTACGGCGAGACCGACTACAAGGTCTGTCTTCTTCCGCTCGGCGGCTTTGTAAAGATGACCGGCGAAACGCCCGATGGCATTCAGACGGGCACGGGCCCTGAGAACGCTGGCGACTACGATCCCGGCTCCTTCATGAACCATCCCCGCTGGCAGCGCATGCTGATCGGCGTGGCCGGACCAGTCTCGAACTTCGTTCTGGCATTCGTGCTGATGGTGATCTACTTCAACTTCATTCACGAAGTGCCCGATATCCGCACTACCAAAATCGAATGGGTTACGCCCGGTTCAGTCGCCGATCAGGCTGGACTGAAGTCTGGCGATGTGGTCACGAAATTCGGCAACCGTTCCAACCCGGACTACCAGACTTTTTACGATATCGCCGCCGATAACAAAGGCCAGACAGTTCTGCTCGCAGTAGACCGGAACGGTGAGACGATTCAGAGATCCGTCAACCTTCCGGCCAACATCGATCCGCAGCACTACGATCTCGACAAGGCAGGCCTTTTCATCCAGGATGCCCAGAGCCCGATCCAGATTGAGCAAGTAAGTCCAGATTCGCCGGTGCAGCGCGCTGGTCTCCAGAAGGGCGATAAGATTCTCTCCGTCGATGGACATCCGTTCCATTCCGTACTGCCCCTGGTTGACTACATGCAGGCGGGCAAAGGCAAGCCGGTTACGCTTGCCATAGAGCGCAAAGGAGCTCAGCTGTCGCCGATCTCTATTCAGCCATATCAGCAGGATGGAGGGTGGCGACTTGGTTTCCAGGGAGCCATCCCCGATGATTTCGCGGTGCGTCCTGAGCCGATGAGCTTCTCGAATGCGGTTGCAGAATCACGAGACTTCTGCGCGTCGAGTTCACTGCTCATTGTGAACGTGCTGAAGAAAGTACTGACCCACAAGGTTTCCGTTAAGCAGCTTTCGGGGCCAGTAGGAATCGCCGTCGCAGCCGGTCAGGCCGTCAAGGAACCCTATTGGTCAGCGAAGTTCGGACTTGCAGCGAGCATCAGCCTCAATCTCGGCATTCTGAATCTGCTGCCCTTCCCGATCCTGGACGGTGGCCTTATTCTCCTGCTTGCCGTGGAGAGCATCATGCGCCGCGACATCAACATCATCGTGAAGGAGCGCATATACCAGGCGGCCTTTGTGGTGTTGATAGCCTTCTTCGCGTTCATCATGTTCAACGACGTTAGCAAGCTGCAGATGTTCAACCATCTCAAACCGTGAATAGCAGGGATTTAGGGAACAGGAAATTAGGGAACAGGACAAATCTGAGGGCCCGATTTCTGTGGACCTGAAAACTAGATCAGGACGTTCGATAGATGCCAGTAACAACCCATCAGGTGCGGGTGCGATATGCGGAAACCGACCAGATGGGCATCGTCTACTACGCCAACTATCTTGTCTGGTTTGAGCTGGGACGCGTGGAATTGCTCCGGTCTCTGGGCCTCGCCTATAGCCAACTTGAAAAAGAGCATGAGTGCATCCTGCCTGTAGTTGAGGCGACATGCCGGTATCGGTCGCCTGCCCGCTACGATGACGAAATTCTGATTGAGACCCATCCCGCCATGCTGCGTGGGTCGGTGTTGAAATTTGCGTATCGAATCCTGCGCAAGGGGACGGATGGCGTAGCTCCGACGCTGCTTGCAGAAGGCGAGACAGTCCACGTTGTTTGCGACGATCAGCTCAAACGCAAGGCCCTGCCGGAGCACTATGCCGATGCACTGAAGAAGCTGCTTCCCGAGCGGCACGCACACTGAATGGCGCAACTTTCTCGGGAGCTATGATGACTTGCTGCTGCCGCGGGTGTTGCACTCAGCGCAGCTGGTAATCAGGTTTTCCGGGCTGTCGCTTCCGCCTTCATGCGGCGACTGGACATAATCGACCGTCGCAGTGAAGCGCGTGAGCTGCTTTTCGCATCTGCGGCATTTATAGCCATCTCGCTCGAATACCTGCATCCGTTTCCTGTGCGCGCTATTGTCCGGGAGGGGAAACAACTCCGTCTCGTCAGCAATGCGTTCCGCCCTGAATTTGCGGCAGGCCTCGATCTCGTCCGGAATTAGCACGCGATACAGCGTGCCTTGACGGTTCGGCTCCCCAAGCTTCTGGATCGCGCCGATCTCTTCGAGCGCGCGCAATGTATCCTGCACCTTTCCGAAGGAGATCATGTTCTCCTCGGCATCGGTGTAGGAAGATTTGACGACTGCGCGGCGCAGCGTGCTGCGGCTTACTCGGATCTGCGGGTTGCCGTCCTTTGCGATGGAGTGGCGGAACAGAAACCAGTAGAAGGCCGCATCGTACGCTGTCAGGATCGGCTGAAGGTCGTCGACGATCTCGCCAATGATTTCCGGCAATTCGAGTGCAGAGAAGCCAAGGTCGCCGCGCGGAGAGGTCGTGCTCTCGGCGTCTAATTCACCGAGAAGCTGGCGGATCCTTTCGATGCGCGGATTCATTTGCGAGAATTCTACGCCCGCAATGCGGGACTTCGTCGTGGTTTGATGCGTACCTCTCGCCCGTCCTGCTAAAGTTCTGATCATCCGCAGCGAGAGACTCGACTCTGCGGCGGCGCTTTCCCAACTTCCCGGGGGTCGGAATATCGCATGTCTTTCCGCTCAGTCTTCATTGCGGTGGTCAGCGCGTTTGCGCTGATTCTTGCAGCGTTTCTGGTCAATCGCGCGCGTCCCAGAGTTGAGACGGAACAGCCGACAGCGGATTTTGTCCGCGCATCGGGCAAGTGCGCCGAGTGCCACGCGCGGTCGCAGTACTCGGTGGTACACGAGTACGAGATGTCAAATCACGCGAAGAAGGGTGTGAACTGTCTCGATTGCCATCAGCCGACAGTGGGGCAGGAGAAGATGGACCACCACGGATTCACGATCAGCAAGCACCTGACGGCGGGGAATTGCCGCGGGTGCCATGAGCCGATCTACCAGGAGTATCTGCGGAGCCGCCATGCCGTGCCGAGCTGGGCCGCGGTGCACGGCACGCAGGGATTGACGGCGGAACAGGTGAGTTTTGCGGAGACGTACCAGCCCGGAAGCACGAAACGGCCGCCGAATCCGCTGACTCTGCCTGAAGGACATCCCGCTGTCACGTCGGGTTGCGAGCAATGCCACGCGGTCGGCAAGCCGAACGAGGATGGGACGGTTGGGACATGCACGGAGTGTCACTCGCGGCATACGAGCTCCGTGGAACTAGCGCGGCTGCCAACGACGTGTGCGCAATGCCACATGGGGCCGGACCACTCGCAGATCGAAATCTACAACGAGTCGAAGCACGGGATTATGTTTGCGGCGCAACGAAGCCTGCTGAAGCTCAATGCCGATCCGCGGACGCTGACTACGCGGGACATGTTCGTGCCTACCTGCGCGACCTGCCATATGAGCGGAATCAACGGCCTGAGGGTGACGCACAATCCGTCGGACCGGTTGAGCTGGTATCTCGCGGCGGAGGTGAGCACGAAACGCCCGAACTACCTCGAGGCGCAAATCAACATGAAGCAGGTCTGCTCTCAGTGCCACACCAAGGCGAGGATCGACCGGGTATACACGCAGGCGGAGCAGGTGCTGACGAGCACAAACGA